>NZ_JBWKDS010000001.1:0-165488 GCF_056435845.1 Streptomyces sp. NPDC043867
CGAGGGTCTCCGCCCGGCACGCCGAGAGCACGCACCAGACGCCGCGGAACCCGCCCTCCGGGCGGACGACGAGACTTTGCGGACACGACCTAGGGAAGCAGGAAGACCAGCACCGCCGCCCAGGCCGCCGCGAGCAACACGCTCAGAGGCCAGAGCCGTCGCCCCCGCTGCCGTTCGCCGCACGTGCCCGCCGGCCGCAGCGCGGGGTCGTGCCACATGGCGGTGATCTCGGCGGCCGCCCTCTCGTACGGGTGAATCCGGCCCAGCCTGCGCTCCAGCCACGGCAGCCGCGGGCCGTGGACCGTCCACCCGGGGAAGGACGCCCGGTGGCTGTCCACCCTCAGTACGGTCTTCCGGCACTCGACCACCCGGATGTGGTCCCAGGCGACGTGCTGGACGCGGCGCAGGCCGTTGAGCCACAGCCCGGAGCTGTCGGCGGTGATGCGCCAGGCCAGCTTGCGGGGCAGCGACAGCACGCCCACCAGGCCGGTCAGCGCGCCCAGGACGTAGCGCCAGAGGCCTTCCTGGCCGAGGAAGGCGAAGCAGCCGAGCCACACGAGACCGGCGGCGCCGAGGCGGTCCCACCACCCCGCGCTCCAGCGCCGTACCGGTACCGGTACGGCGTGCAGAGTTGCCACGGCCGCCGCCGTGCGCCGCTCCTCGTCCTGCGCCTCGCGGGCCGCGGACCTTCTCAGCGCGGCGGCCCGGCGCCGTGCGGCACCCTCCGACAGCGGGCGCACCGGGCCCGTCGACCAGGCCACGGACGGCGGCTCGTCCGGTTCCTCCCCGGCGGCGACGAGGAGGATCTCGGCGCCGTCGCAGGGCACCCCGTGCAGGACGGCCTCGCGCAGGGGACCCGGGGAGTCGAGACCGTCGAGGAGGTCCTCGAGCCGCTCGTCGTCGTCCTCGTCGTCCTCGTCCTCGTCCTCGTCGTCGTCGGGCAGTTCGCGCAGAGCGACGGTGAACAGCGGCCGTCGCGCCTGAGGATCGTCCGCGGCGAAGACCTCCGTGTCCCCGGTGCCGTCGTCGCGCACGAGCACGCGCAGTACCGGTATCGGGGAGTCGCGCAGCGCGGCGGTCCGGCGGCGGCCCAGGCGGCCGGAGAGGAACGTCGTCAGCCCCAGCCCGACGGCGTACCAGCCCGCCGTGCGGGACAGGCGTGGGTCGTCGACGAGGTCCCAGACGTCCGCCGTCGCCGCCACGACACCGCCGAGCGCCGCCAGGAGGAGCCCGGCGGCGATGAGGAACTTCCCGCGCTCCAGCGGCCAGTCCTTGTCCGGCCGCGGCGCCGTCACGCCGCCGGCCGCGGCCAGGGCCGCCGCGCGCTGGCCCGCCCGGGCCCGCAGCCGTACGACGGCTGCCACGCAGGTCAGGGCCAGTACCGCGAGCACCGGTCCGGTCACCGCCCAGGCCGGCCGGGGCTGCTGCGTGAGCACGACGACGGCGAGCACGGGAGCCGCGACAGGTACGACCTCGGGCCGCACCGCCACCCAGACGACGTGGCAGGCGAGCAGCGCGACGACGTAGGAGCGGGCGTCCGCGAGCGGGGGCAGGAAGCAGCCCGCGCCAAGGACGAGGACGCTCGGCGTCAGGTGGAAGCGCGCCCGGACCCGCGACGGCACCCAGCGCGGCGGCAGGGCCCGCGTCCAGCGGCGGGCCTGCTCGCCGTCCCAGTCACGGCAGCCGTCGGGAAGGGCGGACGCGGGCAGCCGCGCGGGCCCCTCGAGATGCGTGTTCATCGTCTCCCGGACGCTCCGGCCGCGGGCGCGGTTGCGCGCGGACACGGGCCGGCGCGGTACGACCGCCCGCCCCCCTTCAGGGAGGCGGCCACAGGGACGCACGGCTGCGAGCGGGTGCACGAACACCGTTCGACCGCCGCCCGCCCGCGCCCCGGAGACCGTCCCCGCAGCACCTCACGGCACCTGCCCCGCCAGGAGCGGACGGCCGTCACCCCGTCGCCACCAGGATGGCGAGCAGCACCGCCCCCGCGATCGCCGGGGCGATCACCTCGTACGCCCACCGCACGCCGACCTCGCCCTGGGCGCTCTGCGCGGCTCCCCGGTCCTCGGCGAGTACCCGGAGGTCGTCCATGATCTGGTCGGCCTGGGCACGGACCGGCTCGGCCGGGACGGCGGACGTGCGGCCGCTGGTGTCCGCGGCGGCGTTGCGGGTCTGCCGCCTGGCGGCCCGCTTGCGGGCGCGCAGGGAGACGGGCACGGCCCACAGCTGGTACTTGGTGCCGGTCGTGTCGACGACCTCGTTGGAGTAACCGGAGCGCAGTGAGCCGACGGTGCCCCAGGGCAGCACGATCACCCGGAACGGGTTGCGCACCCGCAGCCGGTCCTGGTTCGCGAAGACGGCGGGGCGCAGTGTGAAGGCGACCACCAGCGGGACGAGCAGGATCAGCGAGGCGAGCGCCAGCCAGGGCGCGCGCCCGTGCCCGGTGATCAGCGCGTCGACGCCGAGCCAGCCGGCGATGGCGAGCAGGAGCACGCCGCCCGCGATACCCGCGGCCGACCGGTAGATCCGGTCGCTCAGCTCTGGGTGCGCGGCGTCCGGTGCGGGAGACTGGTGGTCCGGGGTCGTCATGGCCCCGATTGTGCCCGACAGTGGCGGCCGCGCCCGTCCCCGGTGGCCGAGGTCACTTCGACCCCGTGGGGTGTACAGCCGCTACGCGCGTAGATATGCTCAGGTCGTGACCATGCCCACCACTGCATCCGCTGCTCATGCACTCACGGACGTCGCCGCGTCCGACAGCACGCTGCGCCGCTTCCTCCACGGGCTGCCCGGCGTCGACGCGGTCGGCCTGGAGGCGCGTGCCGCCTCCCTCGGCACCCGCTCCATCAAGACCACGGCGAAGGCGTACGCCATCGACCTCGCCATCTCGATGGTCGACCTGACGACGCTGGAAGGCGCGGACACCCCGGGCAAGGTCCGGGCGCTCGGCGCCAAGGCGGTCCGTCCGGACCCGACGGACCGGTCGGCCCCCAGTACCGCCGCCGTCTGCGTCTATCCCGACATGGTGGCCACCGCCAAGGAGGCCGTCGCAGGTTCCGGGGTGAAGGTCGCCTCCGTGGCGACCGCGTTCCCGGCCGGACGTGCCGCGCTCGACGTGAAGCTGGCCGACGTGCGCGACGCGGTCGCCGCGGGCGCCGACGAGATCGACATGGTCATCGACCGGGGCGCGTTCCTCGCGGGCAACTTCATGAAGGTGTACGAGGAGATCGTCGCCGTGAAGGAGGCCTCGGGCGCCGCCCGCCTGAAGGTCATCTTCGAGACCGGCGAGCTGTCGACGTACGACAACATCCGGCGGGCCTCGTGGCTCGGGATGCTGGCCGGCGCCGACTTCATCAAGACCTCGACGGGCAAGGTCGCGGTGAACGCGACGCCCGCGAACACGCTGCTGATGCTGGAGGCGGTCCGCGACTTCCGGGCGCAGACCGGCATCCAGGTCGGCGTGAAGCCCGCCGGCGGTATCCGCACCTCCAAGGACGCCATCAAGTTCCTGGTCGTGGTCAACGAGACCGCGGGCGAGGACTGGCTGGACAACCACTGGTTCCGCTTCGGCGCGTCCTCGCTCCTGAACGACCTGCTGATGCAGCGTCAGAAGCTGGCCACCGGCCGCTACTCCGGCCCCGACTACGTGACGGTGGACTGATCACCATGACCATCGAGAAGCGGTCATCCGCATTCGAGTACGCACCGGCGCCCGAGTCCCGCGCGGTCGTCGACATCGCGCCGTCCTACGGCCTGTTCATCGACGGCGAGTTCACCGAGGCCGCCGACGGCAGGGTCTTCAAGACGGTCAGCCCGTCCACCGAGGAGGTCCTCTCCGAGGTGGCGCAGGCGGGCGCCGAGGACGTCGACCGTGCCGTGAAGGCCGCCCGCCGGGCCTTCGAGAAGTGGTCCGCGCTGCCCGGCTCCGAGCGCGCCAAGTACCTCTTCCGCATCGCGCGGATCATCCAGGAGCGCAGCCGTGAGCTGGCCGTCCTGGAGACGCTGGACAACGGCAAGCCCATCCGGGAGACCCGCGACGCGGACCTCCCCCTGGTCGCCGCGCACTTCTTCTACTACGCGGGCTGGGCCGACAAGCTCGAACACGCCGGGTTCGGCCGGAGGACGACCGAGGGGCACAGCGGCGCGCACCCGCGCCCGCTCGGCGTGGCCGGCCAGATCATCCCGTGGAACTTCCCGCTGCTGATGCTCGCGTGGAAGATCGCCCCGGCGCTCGCCACCGGCAACACGGTCGTGCTGAAGCCTGCGGAGACCACCCCGCTGTCGGCCCTGTTCTTCGCGGACATCTGCCGCCAGGCGGGCCTGCCCCGGGGTGTCGTCAACATCCTCCCGGGATACGGCGACACGGGCGCCGCGCTCGTCGGGCACCCGGACGTGAACAAGGTCGCGTTCACCGGCTCGACCGCGGTCGGCAAGGCCATCGCCCGCCAGATCGCGGGCACGAGGAAGAAGGCCACCCTCGAACTGGGCGGCAAGGGCGCGAACATCGTCTTCGACGACGCCCCCGTCGATCAGGCCGTCGAGGGCATCGTCACCGGCATCTTCTTCAACCAGGGCCAGGTCTGCTGCGCGGGCTCGCGCCTCCTCGTCCAGGAGTCCATCCACGACGAGCTGCTGGACTCGCTCAAGCGGCGCCTGTCGACGCTGCGCCTCGGCGACCCGCTCGACAAGAACACGGACATCGGCGCGATCAACTCCGCCGAGCAGCTGGCGCGCATCACCACGCTCACCGAGCAGGGCGAGGCCGAGGGCGCCGAGCGCTGGTCCCCGGCCTGCGAACTGCCGTCCGCCGGCTACTGGTTCGCCCCGACGCTCTTCACGAACGTCACCCAGGCGCACACCGTCGCCCGTGACGAGATCTTCGGCCCGGTGCTGTCCGTGCTCACGTTCCGCACGCCGGACGAGGCCGTGGCGAAGGCCAACAACAGCCAGTACGGCCTGTCCGCCGGCATCTGGACGGAGAAGGGCTCCCGCATCCTCGCGGTGGCGGGCAAACTCCGCGCGGGCGTCATCTGGTCCAACACGTTCAACAAGTTCGACCCGACGTCGCCCTTCGGCGGCTACAAGGAGTCGGGCTTCGGCCGCGAGGGCGGCCGCCACGGCCTGGAGGCGTACCTCGATGTCTGATGCGCGACTGTCGGTGTTCAAGACCTACAAGCTGTACGTCGGCGGGAAGTTCCCGCGTTCCGAGAGCGGCCGGGTGTACGAGGTGACAGACCCGAAGGGCAAGTGGCTGGCCAACGCGCCGCAGTCGTCCCGCAAGGACGCCCGGGACGCCGTCGTGGCCGCCCGCAAGGCGTTCGGCGGCTGGTCGGGGGCGACCGCGTACAACCGCGGCCAGATCCTCTACCGCGTCGCGGAGATGCTGGAGGGCCGCAAGGGGCAGTTCGTCCACGAGGTCGCCGACGCCGAGGGGCTGTCGAAGTCCAGGGCGGCCGACCAGGTGGAGGCCACCATCGACCGCTGGGTCTGGTACGCGGGCTGGACCGACAAGATCGCCCAGGTGGTCGGCGGCGGCAACCCGGTGGCGGGTCCGTTCTTCAACCTGTCCACGCCGGAACCGACGGGCGTGGTGGCGGTCCTGGCGCCCCAGCAGTCGTCGTTCCTCGGCCTGGTCTCCGTCGTCGCCCCGGTCATCGCGACGGGCAACACCGCCGTCGTCGTCGCCTCCGAGAAGTCGCCGCTGCCGGCGCTCTCCCTCGGTGAGGTGCTGGCCACCTCCGACCTGCCCGGCGGTGTGGTCAACATCCTCTCCGGCCGGACGGCGGAGATCGCCGCGCCGCTGGCCGCGCACCAGGACGTCAACGCGATCGACCTCGCGGGCGCCGACGAGGCGCTGGCGAAGGAGCTGGAGGTCGCCGCCGCGGACAACCTGAAGCGCGTCCTCCGTCCACAGCCTGTGGATTACGCGCGGACGCCGGGCATCGAGCGGCTCACGGCGTTCCTGGAGACCAAGACGGTCTGGCACCCGACGGGTTCACTGGGCGCGTCCGGCTCCTCGTACTGAGCCGCCACCGGGCCGGGGCCGGCCGCCACGGCCCCCGGGATCCCGGCTCCCGCCCCCGGGGTCCCGTCCGCCGGAGAGCCGCGCTTCCCCTCCGTCCAGGGGGAGCGCGGCTCTCCTCCTGTCAGCGCAGCAGTCCGGCCACCTGACCGACCACCGGGATGCTGCCCACCGACGGCGCCTGCGCCAGCGGCCTCGTCAGGGCCTGGGAGGTCAGCGGCCGGAAGTCGCCCAGCTGGGTGCCGACGCCGTTGTCGAGCGGGTCGACTCCGGTACCGGCGAGCGGGTTGGGCTTGAGCCCGGCGACCGGGCCGGTGACGTAGCCGACCGTGCCGGTCAGCGCCTGCAGACCGGCCTGCGGGTCGATGTTGCCGAGCGAGGTGGGCCGGGTGTGCGCCACACCGAGAACGTCCTGGGTCTCCGCGGCGGCCGTGGAGGCCCCCGCCCCGAGCGCCGCACCCGCCGTCGCGAGGGCCACCAGGGCGCGCCGGGTGGTCGGGGTGTTCAGGAGTGCGTGTCGAGCCATGGCTGGTGCCGCCTTCTGGTGCTCAAGTAATCGGGTCGACACGTAGGGTAGTTGAGGTGTGATGTACGCTCCAACGCCGACCCGCAGGGTCCGCCGGGGCCGCCCGATGCCTCACACTGGACTCTCGTGAGTTCCCATCCGCCCATACCCGCCCGGGTCGTGCTGCTCTCCGGCCCGTCCGGCTCCGGGAAGTCCCTCCTCGCCGCCCGCTCGGGCCTGCCCGTGCTGCGGCTCGACGACTTCTACAAGGAGGGTACGGACCCGACCCTGCCCCAGGTGGAGGGGAGTTCCGACATCGACTGGGACCACCCGCTGTCCTGGGACGCGGACACCGCGGTCGCCGCCATCACGGAGCTGTGCCGCACGGGCCGTACGACCGTCCCCGTGTACGACCTCTCGCTGAGCGCCCGCACCGGCACGGAGACGCTCCACATCGACCGGACCCCGCTGTTCATCGCCGAGGGCATCTTCGCCGCCGAGATCGTCGGGCGCTGCCGCGAACTCGGCGTCCTGGCCGACGCCCTGTGCCTGACCCGGGGCCCCCTCACCACCTTCCGCCGGCGCTTCCTGCGCGACCTCAGGGAGGGCCGCAAGTCCGTGCCGTTCCTGCTGCGCCGCGGCTGGCGCCTGATGCGCGCCGAGCGGACGATCGTGGCCCGGCAGACGTCACTGGGCGCGTACGCGTGCGACCGCGACGAGGCGCTGGGGCGGCTGGCGGGCGCGGCGGCGGGCCGCTGCGCGGACGCCAGGAGCCCGGCCTAGCGCCTGTCTGACAATTCCCGCGCACATGAAAGCGGGACCGGACGGCCCCCCGGCCCTCCAGTCCCGCTCTTCCGTGCTCCCCCGTGCTTTCCCCCGTGGTCCCCCGTGACCACAGCGGCTCCCCCCGGAACCGCTCCCCCGTGGTCCCCCCTCTGCCTTCAGGCGACGAGCTCGCCGAAGGACTCCTCCTCGTCACGGCCGAAGCTGAGGACCTCGTCCTCACGCAGCCGGCGCAGCGACCGCCAGATGCTGGACTTCACCGTGCCGACACTGATGTCGAGGATCGCCGCGATCTCCGGGTCCGTGCGGCCCTCGTAGTACCGCAGGACCAGCATGGTGCGCTGGAGTTCGGGCAGCCGGGTGAGCGCCTGCCACAGCACGGCGCGCAGTTCGGTGCCGCGCATCGCGTCCGTGTCACCGGCGGTCTCCGGCAGTTCCTCGGTCGGGTACTCGTTCAGCTTGCGACGACGCCAGGCACTGATGTGCAGGTTGGTCATCGTCCGCCGCAGGTATCCCCCCACCGCGGCCTTGTCACTGATCCGGTCCCACGCCCGGTAGGTCGAGAACAGCGCGCTCTGCAGCAGGTCCTCGGCCTCGAAGCGGTCACCGGTCAGGTGGTAGGCGGTTGCGTACAGGGAGGCGCGGCGCTCCTGGACGTAGGCGGTGAACTCCGCCTCCGACACCGAGCGACGCTCCCCCGTGCCCTCCCCGTACGCGGCTCCCCCGTGAGCTCCCCCGCCGGCGGCGACGGCGTCCGCCGCCGTGGTTCCCCCCGTGAACGCGTCAACCACCGTCATGTACGCGGTGTGCTGACGCCCGGCGTTCCGAGCGCAGCCCCGGCCTCCCCCGGTGCTCCTGCTGACGTCGTGAAGACGCGTGACCACTGCGCTCGTGCTGGTGCTGTGCAGCGTGTTCATCTCGCGCCCCCCGTCGTGGAGTCCCGGTTCCCTGCCTGCCGTGCTCGTGTCGAAAACTTTGCCGCGGTCACTTCATGGCCGTGTCCGCCGACTGTCACAGGCCTGTCACAGGGGGCGTCCCCGGGCGCGTCACTGCGTGCTCCCGGCTTGTTCACGGAGCAGAGCCGTACGACTACGCAGACGGCTCCCGCTGCCTTCCATGTGTGCAAGAGATGAGTGGGAGCGCTTCAACGGTCGATAGACCACCGTGCCATGGGCCAGAATGACGTTCGTGCCTTCCCTGTTGCTGATCGAGGACGACGACGCCATCCGTACGGCCCTGGAGCTCTCTTTGACGCGCCAGGGACACCGTGTGGCCACCGCTGCCACCGGCGAGGACGGTCTGAAGCTGCTGCGGGAGCAACGGCCGGATCTCATCGTGCTGGACGTGATGCTGCCGGGCATCGACGGATTCGAGGTGTGCCGGCGGATCAGGCGTACGGACCAGCTGCCGATCATCCTGCTGACCGCGCGCAGCGACGACATCGACGTGGTGGTCGGGCTGGAGTCCGGCGCCGACGACTATGTGGTCAAGCCGGTGCAGGGACGTGTCCTCGACGCCCGGATCCGCGCCGTGCTGCGGCGCGGTGAGCGGGAGGCCAACGACTCGGCGACGTTCGGTTCCCTGGTCATCGACCGGGCGGCCATGACGGTCACCAAGAACGGCGAGGACCTGCAACTGACGCCGACGGAGCTGCGGCTGCTGCTGGAGCTGAGCCGCCGGCCCGGACAGGCGCTGTCCCGCCAGCAGTTGCTGCGGCTGGTCTGGGAGCACGACTACCTGGGCGACTCGCGCCTGGTGGACGCGTGCGTGCAGCGCCTGCGCGCGAAGGTGGAGGACGTTCCGTCCTCGCCCACCCTGATCCGTACCGTGCGCGGAGTCGGCTACCGGCTGGACAATCCTCAGTGACACCACCGCGGGACGAGCGCCGCGGGTGGGCCGCGGCGCGCAGGGCGAGACTGGCGGGACTGCGCTTCACCAGCCTGCGGCTGCGCCTGGTCGTGGTGTTCGGGCTCGTCGCACTCACGGCGGCGGTGTCGGCGTCGGGAATCGCCTACTGGCTCAACCGCGAGGCCGTCCTCACCCGTACCCAGGACGCGGTGCTGCGCGACTTCCAGCAGGAGATGCAGAACCGCGCCAGCGCGCTGCGCCCGCACCCGACGCAGGACGAACTGCAGCACACGGCCGGGCAGATGGCGAGCAGCAGCCAGCGGTTCAGCGTGCTGCTGGTCGTCGAGGACAAGGACGGCCGTACCGTCACCGGAAACTCGGACCTGGACGCCTTCACGCTGGAGGACGTACCGAAGTCCCTGCGCAAGGCCGTGAACAGGAGACAGTCGGTCTCCTCCCACAACAAGTACGCCTACCACCTGTACTGGCAGCGGATCGTCGAGAACGACCAGCCGTACCTGGTGGCGGGCACGAAGGTGATCGGCGGCGGACCGACGGGCTACATGCTCAAGTCCCTGGAGCCGGAGGCCAAGGACCTCAACTCCCTCGCCTGGTCGCTGGGCATCGCCACCGGTCTGGCACTGATCGGTTCGGCGCTGCTCGCCCAGGCCGCCGCGACCACGGTCCTCAAGCCGGTGCACCGGCTGGGCAGCGCGGCCCGCAGGCTCGGCGAGGGCAAGCTCGACACACGGCTGCGGGTCTCCGGGACGGACGAACTGGCCGATCTCTCCCGCACGTTCAACCGCGCGGCGGAGGCGCTGGAGAAACGTGTCGCGGACATGAGCGCGCGTGACGAGGCGTCGCGCCGCTTCGTCGCCGACATGTCCCACGAGCTGCGGACGCCGCTCACGGCGATCACGGCCGTCACCGAGGTGCTGGAAGAGGAGCTCGACGCGGAGACGGGCAGCGTGGACCCGATGATCGAGCCCGCCGTGCGGCTGGTGGTCAGCGAGACCCGCCGGCTGAACGACCTCGTCGAGAACCTGATGGAGGTCACGCGCTTCGACGCGGGCACGGCCCGGCTGGTCCTGGACGACGTGGACATCGCCGACCAGATCACGGCGTGCATCGACGCGCGCGCCTGGCTGGACGCGGTGGAACTGAACGCCGAGCGCGGCATGATGGTCCGGCTCGACCCGCGCCGGCTGGACGTCATCCTCGCCAACCTGATCGGCAACGCGCTCAAGCACGGCGGTTCGCCGGTCTGCGTCTTCGTCCGCAAGGAGTCGGACGATCTGCTGATCGAGGTCCAGGACCACGGACCCGGCATCCCCGAGGACGTCCTTCCGCACGTCTTCGACCGCTTCTACAAGGCGAGCGCGTCCCGGCCGCGTTCCGAGGGCAGCGGCCTCGGCCTGTCCATCGCCCTGGAGAACGCGCACATCCACGGCGGCGGGATCACCGCGGCCAACTCGCCCAAGGGCGGCGCGGTCTTCACCCTGCGGCTGCCCCAGGACACGTCCACGCCGCCGGACGCGGACGGCACGGAGGAGGACGCCGGATGAGGGGACGACTTCGCTCGTGGCTCGCGCTGCCCGTGCTGGCCGCGCTGCTCACGGGCTGCGGGATCCGCTCGACCCAGGTCCCCACGGACTTCGGGCCCGCGCCGTCCCGGGTGCCGTGCGCGCTCTCGGCATCCGACATCTCCACCCGGTCGGCGCCCGGCATCCCGGTCCAGGTCTTCCTGCTGTGCTCCTCGCAGCTGGTCACCCTGGACCGTTCGGTGCGCATTCCGGACGGTACGGCTGAGGCGCAGCGGCGGGTGCTCGTCGCCCAGGGTCTCCTGGACCAGCTCGCCAAGAAGCCCTCCTCACCGGAGACGCAGGCCGGTTACACGACCGACGTGCGGGCCGGTACGCGGGTGAGCGGGCCGCAGGGCAAGGACCCCGAGAACACGTTCCGGCTCAGTACGCCGCCGGACGACCTGACCTCGTACGCCCTCGCCCAGATCATCTGCACGTTCGCCAACTCGGAGGCGACCGCGGCGGACGACGGCTCCGTCATCCTGGGCGGCCCCTCCCCCCAGCCGCTCCACCACTACGACTGCACCCCGGAAGTCCGCTCCCGCCCCGGCACGGAGTCCCCGCCGTCCACAGCCGTCGACCCGAGCTGACCCCCGGACCTCCACCCGCGGCCCGAACCTGCCCACCCGCAGTAGGCACGACCCGCACCCGCCCTCCGGCAGAAGGGGCCGTGCCGGTACATCGGATGCCCGTTGCAGGCCGGGCAGGAAGCGCCGGTCCGCCCCCGTAACCAAGGTGCACGCCCGACATGCGACGGGCGGATGTACCGGTGCGGCCCGACCCACGCACCGGGCCAGGGCGCCCCACCGGAGCCACCGGAACCGATGCCGATACCGGAACCGAGGCCGGGGCCGACGCCGGGGCCGACGCCGGGGCCGGACGGATGTGACCCCCGCCCCACCCGGAACCGATCCCACCGACCCCCGCGTCTACGGGTGCGTGCAGCGTCAAGGTACGAACGGCGACAGCGCCGTGGTCCGCGTCCGTGCGACAGGAGGTGTCCTCCTCGTCGCCCACCTCGCGCTCGTCGCCTGGATCACGCTGCGCCCCCTGGACGTCCCCTGGGTGAGCGCCGCCAACCTGCGGCCCTTCGCCGGCATCAGAGCCGACCTCGCCCTCAGCCCGCAGGAAGCGGCCCGCCGCATCGGTGAGGGCCTGGCCCTGCTCGCCCCCCTGGGCGTACTGCTCCCCCTGGCCGACGGCAGACTCGCCGTCTCCCCGCTCGCCTCCCTGTTCCGTACGATGACCGCGGGCGCCCTGATCTCCCTGGGCATCGAGCTGCTCCAGACCGGCGTACCGGGCCAGGTCGTCGACATCGACTCCCTGCTGCTGAACACCATGGGCGTCGCCCTGGCCCACCTGGCCGTCGTACCCGCCGTCCGGGCCCGCCTCCGCCGCAGGGCCGACACGCGGCAGCGCGCCAGTGTCCGCCCGGAGGAGCTGGCTCAGGGTCTGACCCCGACGATTCCCAGGGTCGGGATCGCACCGTAGAGCGACGCTTCGCCCTTTACGTGACCGTAGCGTTGACGTCAGTGAGGCAGCCGCACCGGAAGCCTCGACACGGTTCACGAAGGAGCCAGGATGAGCGCCATTGTCCGCCCCACCCAAGGTCGCATGATCGGCGGAGTGTGCGCAGCGCTGGCACGGCGCTTCGGCACCTCCGCGACGACGATGCGAGTGATCTTCCTGGTGTCGTGCCTGCTGCCGGGCCCGCAGTTCCTGCTCTACATAGCGCTGTGGTTCCTGTTCCCCTCGGAGGACAAGATCCGCACGGCGTGGTGAGGGCACGGTCCGCCGGCCCGCGCCTGCGACAGCCAGGCCGCGAAGCACACGTGGGGCGCCCCCGGAAAGCCGGGCGCGCCCCATCGGCGTACGTACGGAAGGGTTCGGGCGTCAGCCCAGCGGCACGCCGTTGACGGGCAGACCGTGCGTCGGCAGCCCCTGGAGCGGCAGTCCGCCGAGCAGCCCGGCCACCGGCCCGGCCGGCCCCTCCGCGAGCAGCTGTCCGACCGCGGGCTGGGCGGCGCGCACGACCTGGCCCAGCGCGTCCTTGCCCTGGGCGAGCGTGTCGTTCCCGCCGGGCAGCGACTTGCCGACGTTCTCCGTCGGCAGCGTCTTCGTGACGTTGTCCAGCGCCGAGGAGGCGTCCGGCGCGGCCGGCGCCGCGTTCGCGGCACCGGCGCCTGCGGCGGCGAAGGCGGCGCCGAGGGCGGCGACACCGAGGGTCTTGGCAGCAGACTGCTTCATGTGGGATGCGTCCTTGAATGCGTGACGGGGATGTGAGCGGTCCCCGACCGTAAACACGTGAGCCCGCGGGCCGCAAACATCGAAAAGCGGCCGGGTCACGCATTCCCGGCCGCTTCCCAGACGATTCCTCAGCCCTCAGGCACCCGCAGAAGCGCTGGTGGAGAAGGTTTGCTGGAACAGCCATTCGGATTTCAGCTCGGCATAACCGGGCTTGATCACGTCATTGATCATGGCCAGTCGTTCATCGAAAGGAATGAATGCTGATTTCATAGCATTGACCGAGAACCACTGCATGTCGTCGAGTGAATAACCGAACGCCTCGACCAGGTGCTCGAATTCCCGGCTCATGCTCGTACCGGACATGAGGCGGTTGTCGGTGTTGACGGTCGCCCGGAAGTGGAGCCGCCGCAGCAGCCCGATGGGGTGGGCGGCGTAGGAGTCGGCGGCGCCGGTCTGGAGGTTGGAGCTGGGGCACAGCTCCAGCGGGATGCGCTTGTCCCGCACGTACGAGGCGAGGCGCCCCAGCCGCACCGAGCCGTCCTCACGGACCTCGATGTCGTCGATGATCCGCACCCCGTGACCGAGCCGGTCGGCACCGCACCACTGGAGCGCCTGCCAGATCGAGGGGAGCCCGAAGGCCTCGCCCGCGTGGATGGTGAAGTGGTTGTACTTGAACCACAGTGCTCTGACCTGGGAAAATGTCGAACCCCGCACCGACTCTCATCACGAAGTCAGTACGGGGTCCAACTGTCATCACGCGGCGTCGACTGCCACCACGACCGGCCTGTCTGCCATCACTGTACGAGCATGCTCCAGGATGGCCACCTCTACCGCATCCATGGTCCGGTTGGGCGCGTCGGCCAGGAGGTGAGCGTAGGTCGTCTCAGTGACCCGAGTGGAGCTGTGCCCCATCCACTGAGCCACCTCATACAGGGGCACGCCACCCGCGATGCACACCGAAGCGAAGTAGTGCCGAAGGCTCTTGGGCGTGTACCCCGAACCCTTGAGTCCTGCCTTCTCCAGAGCCTTGCTCCAGTGGTCGGCATAGGACTTGAACGAGATGGGCTGTCCCGCGTACTTGGGACTCTGGAACAACCAACCGTGCTCCCCCCACGCGCCGAACTCATCCAAGTGCCGATCAATCGCCTGTTGCACCGTGTAACTGAGAGGCGTCAGCCGAGCCTCACGGCTCCACTTCAGCTCGTCCTTGAAGGCAACCCCGCGCCCCTTGCCCTCGTTGGCTCCGTGAGTGGTGAGTTGCTGCCAGAGCTTCAGCAGACCGGGAGTTGCCTCCAGGGACGTGCGGCTGACTGCGAGGCTCTCCCCTACACGTGCACCGGAACCCGCTTGAATCCAGATGGAAGCCTTCAGCGGCCCCCACATGGCCTCAAAGAGATCCTGCACCTCTCCGGTAGTCGGGATCTCCGTGGGCTTCACCTGACGGGCGATGGGGACCGCCCTGCCCCTCTGACGCTGACCTAGGGCAGGGTTCCGAGGAATGACCTCCGTTTCGTGCGCGTACCGAAAGATCGTCTTTAGCACGACCATCCGGTGATGCGCCGTAGAGGCTGCGGCTCGCTCGTCCTGGTCCCGCTTCCAGGCAGCTATGTCCTTGGACGTGATAGAGCCGATGGGACGAAGCCCGAACACCTTCTCAAGGTGATTGCGGTAAATCGAGTCGTAGGAAACGAGAGTGGACGGCTCCCGCATGCCGGCGGCAAGCCACTCCTTCCACACATCGGAGAACAGTCGGCCCGTCTGCTTCGGGTCGATGTACGTGCCGACCTGCTTGTCCCGCTCGACCTTCGTAGCGAACTCGTCGGCCTGCTCCTTCAGCTTGAACGAAGCCTCAAGCTGCTTCCCTACTCGACCGCCAGGAGAGCGGTAACGCACCTTCCACGGCTTGTGACGGCACGTCGTCTTCTTCGCCTTCGGGCAGGCGCATTCTTCTTTCCAGACCTTAGCCACGTTGTGAACCTCCCACTAGGTTCAAGTACCTGCGTGCTGACGGCCCGGACTATTCCACAGCGCGCAACTTACCGTCAACCCACCTGGCGAGAGCCTCAGTTGGGAACCGAACGTGCTTGCCCACCTTCACGTAGGGCAGCCCCCACCGCTTGTACGAGTCCATCAGAGAGCGCTTGGGCACGCTCAGGAACTCCGCTGCCTGATCAGGACTCATCAACATGACTTCTTCCCCCAGTCCAATACCTTGGCGTCCCAGTCGGTCTCAGTGCGCCACACCACTCTGAACACTCCCGCGGCCTTCAAGCGAGGAAGGCAGCGATAGCAGGGGGCACGAGTCACGTAGACCGTGCCGCCCTCCAGGTCTTCACGGCGGGCGTGGATGAGCAAGTTCTCTTCAGCGTGAATGGCAATGCAGTTCCCATAGTCACTGCCCGCCGGCACCTGTTCGTAGGTGAGCCGACCACGTGGGCAGACGCCATCGAGACAGCTCTTCTCCTTGGCAGGAACACCGTTGTAACCGTCCATCACCAGTCGGCCTTTACGGTCAAGAAGGACGGCCCCTACCTTGGAGCGCACACACTCACCCATGGGGGCCACAGCATCAGCTATGCCAAGGGCCCACATGTCTCGTGATGGTCTCTTAGAAGGCGTCATACCGCTCACCGTCGTGGACGAGGTCCCGCCTGATGCCGTTTCCCCGGACAGCAGCAAATCCCTTGTAGCCCATGCTGTCCACGTCGCCCTCTATGACGAACCCATACTTCTCTGTCAGGTCTGAGAGTTCCGTGAGGAACGCCCGAAGAGCCTCACTCACAGTCCATCTCCATTTCGTCGTCCTCGATCACTCGCCAGTCCTCCAAGGGAGGTTTTCCGGAAGGGTTCCCGCCTCTACTCGGTAGAGGAGCCTCCACCCGCTACCGTCCCTTTCGAATACCTCACCACCGCGTACACCCTGATATTCGAACTGCCGAGAGTCGCGGTTGTAGTAGTTGGGCCGCTCCCAAGCAACGGCCGACTTAGCACGGCCAAGGCCAACGTGGTACTTCAACGCCGGTTCACGGTCCGGCACGATGGAGGCGTAAGGCAGTCCCCCTAGGCCCTTCCGCCACCGCTCGCAGCGAGATTCCATATCTGAGGTCATCAATCCTCCTGTGTGAAAACGTGAGTTGGTATCCCTGCCTTGCGGGCGAGGTCAGCAGTCATGGAGGCTCCAGCGCTTCCACCCCGAATGAAGGCGAAGCACAGCTCAGCTCCAGCACTGACCATCTCGGCGTTACGGATGAACCCCGCACGCCTACCGTGCGCGTCCCAATCCGCCGGGTGCCGGCGGACGTTCATTCCGACCTCGTGGGCGAACTGGTCGGCCAGCGCATCAGCGCCCCGAGGGCAGGCCCCGTGAATCAGCAGGACATCACGGGGCCTGTACCTCTTCAGCCACAGCAACTCCCCGATCACGCCCTCAAGGAGAGCTGCATCAGTCCAGGTACGAGAGCCTGTGACGAGGAGTCTGATCGGAACCCCTACAGGTCCACATCCGAGCCCGAGTCCTCCGCAAGGAGCGGATGAAAGCCCATGATGGAGTTCCAGGTGTCTGCCGCCATCTCCTTTGCCAGCTCGTACGGGACACCCGTGGCCAACGCCTCAGTGATGACCGTCCCCGAGATGCGAGCCGCTGTGATCGCATAGGCGCCCTGCTTTTGCAGCCGATCAGCATTCATCTCGGTCTCGATGCCCGCAATAAGCTCTTCAAAGGAGCCCGCGGCTTCCTTTTCGTTCTCGTTGTCACTCACTTGCTCTCTCCCGTGTCGTCGAGCCATGCGTTGTGGAGAGCGGCAACGTGTCGTGCCATCTCCTTCGTGCAGAAGTCAGCCAGCGAAGGCGCCCCTTCTGCCGGCGTGCGCTTATCGGCCTCCGGTGTCACACACCAACCGCCGATCAAGTCGTCTTCCTGAGCACGCCATCTCTGCGTGAGGAAGTTGACGATTGCCCCCATGAATCCCTCTCTTAGTGCTTGCTCTGTTCCAGTTCCAGCACGCTGCCCCAGGAACGTCCACCGATTTCCGCATCAGCCGGAATGAGGAGACCTTGAACAGGGAACTCCATAAGCCGTGCTGCCTCACGTGCCATCTCCGGTGCTTCCTTCTCCGGGAACGAGAAAACGATCTCGTCATGGATAGGAAGCCTCATGTACGGCCCGAAGCCCGCCTTGTCGAGTTCGAGCAAGGCCCTAGCCGTCACATCCCGAGAACCACCCTGTACGTAATAATTGAGCGCCCTGAACCACTTGCCGGGGTCAACGGGCAGGCGCCTTCCAGTCGCGGTGTAGACGAAGCCTGTTCGCTTCGCCTCATCCGCCAGGCGCTTTCCGAAGGCACCAACGCCCGGATACGTCCGAGCGAAGGCCTCCAGCACCTTCCTTGCCGTGGCCTCATCCACGTGCGCCTGTTCCATGAGAGCGGCCCAACCGCCCCCATAGACCGTTAGGAAGTTGGCCATCTTCCCGACCTTGCGGTCAACGTCCGCAGCGTCAGCGGTTATCTGGTGCAGGTCCAGGCCGTTAAGGAAGGCGTTCAACATCGTTGGGTCACGAGAGAACGCAGCGAGATAACGCAACTCCATGTTGCCGAAGTCGATGGAACACGAGACGTGCCCCTCATCGGCAAGGAACATGTGCCGGACGTAGCCGTCCCCGGCAGGGAACGTCTGTGCCGGAATGCTCCCGGAAATTGACATCCTCGACGTTCGCGCCAGGAGTGAGTTTATGCTCGCATGCACCCGATCATTTGAGTCCCGGCCATTAAGGGCCCGCTCAAACCACGTCTTACGCCATTTGCCGGACTTCTTCGCCTGGACAACAGCGCTGGCTAGCGGGTGGTCGATACCCGATAGAACGTCGTCGTCAATCGAAAGGTTGCCCTTGACCGTCCGCTTGGTGAGTTTCACCCCGAGGTCGGTGAATACGTCAATTAGCTGCTGATTGCTGTTGACGTTCTCGACGCCAAACGTCTTGGCAACGAGTTCCCACCGCTGCTGTTCCGCTGAGAGTTCCGAACACCGCATCTCGGCGTACTCAACATCAAGCAGATACCCCGTACGCTCCATCTTCGCCGTTACATGGGCTAGTTGATGTTCCCAGCCGATGAGCCCCTGAGACTTGGAACGTGCTGGCACAAGGCGATAGAGGATCTGGAAGAGCCGATATGCAAGAGCCGGGTCCATGCCCGCATAGAGCAAGAAATCCGAGTCACACAGATCAACCAGCTTCCATATCTTCTCCTTCGTCGTCTTGTACTTCTTGGCAAGCTCCCGAATGGAGCCCTTCACCTCTTCGGCAGTCTTCTCGCAGATGTAGAACTTCGTGAGTTCTTCGAGCTTGAGGCCCGGTCCACGCTCCTTGACTGCTCGCGGGTCAACGAGATGGGCCAGTAGCCGCGTGTCCCACATCTTCGGAGCAAGCTCCTCCATGGGGATTCCAAGCGTCTGCTCGACCACGTGGAGGTCAAAGGTGCCGTTGTGGGCAACGAGCCACTCAAGGCGCCTCAGAGCCCACCGGACGACCGCAGCGAAGGCAGGGCCCTTCTCTACGGGGATGACCCACGTCTCTGCCCCAGTGCCGAACTGAGCCAGCCGGCACCTGAAGTCAGCAGCCCACCAGTCGAGCCCTGTCGTCTCGGTGTCGAAACCAAGGATCTGATGCCGAGAGACGAACTCCTCGAACTCGGAGAGGTCCCTTTCATTCTCGACAACCCGAATGGAAACGGGCTGACCCTTCAACCGGTATGCGAGATGCAACAAGGAACCTCCCCCCTAACTGTGTTGTTCAAGGAATGCCGTGCCTACGTACTCCGCATAGGCAGGCGGGATGCATTCGCGGATTCCCTCGCGCGACATCCACTTGACGCCCATGTCTTCCTTGGCGTCATCCACCCCAATGAAGTTGCCTACGTAGATGCCCATCTCTCCGGGCTTTCGTCGGCGGCCCATCTTGGTTTGTCGTCTCTCGTGTTTTGGGTGATCCGGTGGAGGCAGTTCCCATCCGCCGGATTCAAAGAGACGGTGTCGGTATGTGTTGAGGCCGAAGTGTGCGCCGCACAAAAGCACTGGATTATGCATCTGGTCGGCAGCCCCCATGACGTTCTCGATCACCCAAGGAACCCCCACGGCATTAAGCGCGTCCCGCGTTGGCCCCAAGAGATCCGGGTGTTCGTTCTGCATGATCCGCTGTGTTTTGCTGTAGAGCTGACATGGGGGTGAGGCGTGTATGAAGTCGAATCGGTGCCCATAGGTGAGAAGGAACTGAATCGCTTCGGCCCTCAGGAATTCGTACGGGTATCTCGGCTGTGGGACGATGTCAACGCCCATCACCTCAAAGCCCGCGTCGCGGTACCCCTTACTTGCTCCCCCCTGGCAGCAGTAGAGGTCAAGTAGTTTTCGAATCCCCCCGTACCCCCTTTACGGCGCTACTCGGCCGTGCTTGATGAAGGCGGCATGGGTGTGAGGCATGGATTCCCGAAACTCTCGCTCCATCTTCTCTGCAACCATCTCTATTTCCCTCTGAGGGAACGAGGGGAAGCGAGCATCCTCGGAAATTGTTCGGAGGCTCAAGAAGTGCATGAGGGATCGCGCATTGCACGTCGTGTAGTACGACGTGAAGATGCCGACCGGGAGAACCATCCTGGCGACTTCTCGGGCTATCCCCCGGTTGAGCATTCCTGTGTAGTGCTGGAAGGCCCAGGCATAGGCTGAGTAGAAGTCGCGTTCGACCACATGCTTCTGTGCGTCGGTACCCGGTTCGAACCGATAGGCTCCCGCCTTGCCGATCTGAACCAGGTTCCTTTCCGGCGCAGGCTGATAGAAGACGCCTTCAAGTTCCTTGTATCTTCCGGATTCCTCGTTGTAGCTCCACCCGGATCTGTGCCTCATGTGCTCTCGCGCCACGAACACCGGGGCTTCAACCAGGAAGGTGTATGACGTGTGCTCGAAGGGGCTCCCGTGCCTGTCCCGCATCAGGAAGTTGATGAGCCCCTCAGTAGGCAAGTTGTCAGCCGCGGATTCCTTGCCGATGGTCGAGACTCGCGCAGCCTTGGCAACCATTGCGTCGGTGGCCGAGATATTGACCAGCTTCACGGTCACGTCGGACCTGAGTTTGATGTCTGTCATTGCATGACTCCAAAGGAAAGGGGGCCGAGGAATCCCCGGCCCCCCTTGGGTGCCTACGTAAAGCCGTCAGCCCTTACGAGAAAGAGCCGTCCTTCTGTCGCCACAGCGGGTCACAGTTGGAGCCCTTCGGGGCGTTGCAGAACAGGGCCGCCCAAGCTCCCTTGGCCCCCTGGCCCTCCCGCAGGGTTCGGCCGTGCGGGCAGGAGTCCCCCGCAGGTGCCGCAGCCGCAGGGGCCGCGTTCTGGACCTTGCCGCCCGAGAAGGTCTTGGGAGCCGAGTTGCCGCCCTTGCCGGCGGAGGGCTGGTGCGTGTCGCGCATCTTCACGGCGGCCGAACTCACCAGCTCGATAACGCCGTTGTCCGCGAGGGCCTGGACCAGCTCCCGCACGCGCTTGGCGGTCTCGTCTGCGGTGGCACCGAACACGGTCGGCGTGAGCCATTCCGCGTCATAGCCAGCAGCAGCCTTGAGGGTGATGCCGATCTTGAAGGGGTTCGGGGCAACAGCGGCAACAGCATCGGTCATAGGCTTGATCTCCTTTGGGGTTTCCGGTTCGCCCCAGGGGGACGCGCCATCGAACGGATTCGGGAAGCTCATAAGCTCTCTCCGTGTTGTATGAATGCCCGTGTCACAGCAGGCAACTTATGGGCCAAAAAAGAAGCCCCTAGATCGGGCAGGCACCCGAAGCACATATCTCGTCGTACGAGGTGTCAGAGGTCTCGATGCCTACGGCTGCCGCAAGCTCCTCGTACTCTTCCTTCGTGATTCGCTGGTAAGGCGGTTGCTCAAAGGAAAGCTCCGGAAAGACCGTCGTTCCCTTGAGCTTCGGAAGAAAAGGAATCAGAGCCTCAACGAGATCGTCAACCGAATACTTCTCGGGGTTGACGTTCACCGTGTAGGACACTGCCTGATCTGCCCAATGCTTCTGGTATAGCGCCTGAACGTTCAGCATGTCCGTAAGGGAAAGATCGCCGGCATGCTCGAACACGTCCCCCTTGACGTCCACAAGAGGGTCCTTCGTAGGGATGGTTACCACGCTGGTATTGGCCGCGCGCTTGTCCGGCTCGACGTGATACCCGCTCTTCCGGTACTCCTCGACTTTGGCCTTTTCTGCGGGCTCCAGGTTGCTGAACCTGATTCGCCGCAGGAAGTAGCCCGCGAAGGGGGCATGCACCGCTTCTCCGCTGCTGCCGGCCAACTTGGAGATTGTTCCGGTAGGGGCAATCACCCGAGTCTTGATCGGCACCGGGATACGCAAGAGGTTGGCATACTCGGCCGCAGCCTTGTCAACCACATATGCGAGGTCCGACAGATCCCATCCAACGCTAGACGACTTTCCTGCTTCTGAATACTTGATCCCAAGCTTCACAAGGAAGTCAGCGAACCCGAGATGCCCCACCCCAATTCGCCTGTACTTGGCGATAGCCTCCGCCGACTTCGGATCTGCCACCTTGGCGAATGTCGCACGGATCAGATACCGAGTGAGGTACCTGTGCGCCTTGGTCAGCCCCTCCCAGTCAACCACTCCGCCTTCGTCAACGAAGGCCCCAAGGTTTACCGATCCCAAGTTGCACGGTTCGGCAGGGAGCAAAAGAGCTTCGCCACACGGGTTGGTTGTGTAGACCCCGTCAACCTCTCCAACGGAACTCAGGGACGAGTTCCAGATTCCCGGTTCTCCATTTCGCAGCATGCCCGCCGCGATTTCCCGGAGGATAGGCATAGACGGACTCGACATCTTGTGCAGAAGATCAATGAAGTCGTCATCAATCTCCACACTGATGTTGGTCGTCCAGTGTCCCCCCTCCGATTTGATCCGCATGAAGGTCCAGATCAGCGGGTCACGCCAATGCATGATCGACATGCGGGCAGATCGACGGACACCCCCAGAGACGATGCATTGAGCAACCTCGTGATCAATGCGCATGGCGTCGATACCGTGCAACGACCTGCCGTGCCCGTCCTTGAGCACCAGGCCCACCGCCTTGAGCATCGCGCCGAAGGGCTGGGGGCCGCTGGCCGTGCCCCCAAAGCTCTTGAGAGCCGTTCCCTTGGCCCGTACTCGGCTCACGTCGTACACACGAGCTGCGTGACGCGTCGTTGGGTCGTGTGCAGTACGTATGAGGTCCCCGAGGGCCTCAGCCCAGCCCTCACGGCTGTCCTGGACCTGATAGGCCCCAGCCCACTCGTGGCTGTACTCAGTGCTGATCAGTCCGGCCTCAACGAGGTCGAGGTAGTCAGCATGGTCCGGGTCACACACGATGTGGACGTCTACCGGTATGACCAGCTCGGGGAAGCCCTCGAAGTAGCGGGAGCTGTAGTTAGCTCCCACGCCTCCGCCCTCGGCCAGCCGCAACAGGCTGAACGTGAAGTGCTCCTCTGGGGCCTCCGGATTCCAGCCGCTTGCCCAACAGTTGTTCAGGGCAAAGTCAGCGACCCCGCTGGACTTGAGGTGTCGTCCCGCCGGCAGGACTTCAAAGTTGCCGATCAGGTCGAGCAACGCGGCTCGCTCGCCGGGCTCCACGTACCGCTCAGGTACGAGAGCAAGGTTGCCGTCGACTACCCGCGCAACGGTCTCCCCCCAAGTCTCGGGCTCTCCCGAGGGCTTGACTCGGCTATAGGTGCGCTCGTAGACGGTCCTGGCCGTCTCGGTTGGGAATGAAGTCATGCACTCACCTTTCGTAGGTCTCGGTTCATCTGACGGGCCAGGGCATCGAGCCCGCGGTTGCTTGCCCTACGCTCCGTGTCGTCCTTGGCAGGAAGACCGAAGACGTATCGGCGCATCAGGATTTCCCGCTGATTCTTGGGAAGCCGGTTGAGCGCGATAGTTGCGTCAAGGCGGGCAGAGACGAGGTTGTCAGTGACTCGGCAGGCAAGGAGGTCATCCCGCTTGCCGAGCATCTGTCCTAGCTCTTCGTCGCTGTAAACGAAGGTGGCCAGCGCCAGTTTTGCTTCCTCGGGGGTGTAGTAGTACCGCCCATCTTCAACGTCGCGCGCATCACGCTCCTTTGAGGCGTACTGCGTGCCTGCCTTCTTGCAGAACTGCCACAGGAAGCCGTCTTCGTAGTGCTTCTCAATGAGCGTTCGGCGCTCATAGGCATGCAGCAGAATTGCTTGCTTGACGTCGTCCTTCTCCACCACGCTCCAGGCTGAGGAGATGGACCGGGCCGTCTTGTCCGCGATATCTGCCACGTGAGCCCAGTCAATCTCAGTCACGTGGTGTCCCCCTTTTTGCGAAGCGCCCCCCGGCGCCCCTTACAAGCTTTCCGTACCGGACTCCCTCAACAACGAAAGAGGCGTCCCGTCGAATGTCGATGGCAACCGGCGAAACCTCGTGGTCTCCCACGTACAGGATTCCGAAGCCTGCTTGCCAGTTGGCTACCGCTCCAGGCCCCAAATACTGAGCCTTGCGTGGGTCCATCATGTGGCCCACTTCAAACCCCCAGCGCATTCCCCCAAGATGCGATGGACCGTGGCGACGGATACCAAGTCGATGGGTATGCCCCATCACGAGGTTGGTCGTTGCCTTGCTGGCATGCCCGTAGGCAGTCGTGCCGGCGATGGAGGAAAGCCCCTTGATCTCATGGCCGTGGATAAGGGCCGTGTCCGGCCCTACCTTGTGGAACGGCGGAGTGAGGTCGATGCCGAAGGCGTCGAACTCCAGGAGCTTGGAGAAATGGAAGTCATCGGCGTACTCGGCCAGGGCTGGGGCCTTGGCGCTGAGGTAAGTACGAGGACGAAGGTCGTGGTTGCCTTCCAGGATTCCGAAAGGACCGTCATAGACGGCCCGGATCGGCTCCAGGACTCGCTTCTTCGTGACGTCCGAATCGCTTCTGACTTGCTGCCGGTACTCGTACCGGGTGCCCTCATTCCAGCGTGAGGGCGTTTCGTAATCGTTCAGGTCACCGATCTGGTATAGCTCATCCGGCTGATAATCCCCGATGAACCCGATCAGGTTGTTGAGGGCCTTCGGATCGTGGTACGGAACCTGAAGATCCGAGATGACGACTATTCGCTTCAAATGGTCTCACCCGTGGCCTTCGCGTAAGCCAGTCCCCACGAGTCGCCTTGGTCCTGGTTCATCTGCATGTCGTTGAGGTGCGTGAGCACCTTGTTCCCAACGCCGGGAACAAGCTTCCGGATCAGCGAGTAGGCCGCGTTTCCCTCGCTCTTCCGCAGCTCCTCAAGAGGCACCCCGAGGCGGTGAAGCACCACCCCGATAGCGCAGCCGGCACCGACCGGGGAGCCGTCCTCGTCGGTGTGGACGTAGAAGCACGATCCGCTTTCGTCGGTGTCTCCCATGTGCTTGGGGGACGAATAGACGTACTCGGGTCGCTCTGCCACGACTTCACGCAGCGTTGAAGAGAGGGCCTCGTCCGTGATCCGAGTCTCAACAGCGGTGGTCATTAGTTCCCCTTCTTGAAGCACTTCGGATCTGCGATGACGGCGATAGCCTTTCCGGCCTCGCCGCCCCTGGTGGTGAACACGCGGTGGCCGAAGCCGTCGCACTTATCCGCGAAGTTGGCGAAGCCGTCTGGCATGGAGTGAATTCGTGCAGGGCCGTCATTCTTGTACTCGACCGGAGCGTCATTGAAGCCCTCGGTCGTGGAAGAACAGGCGGAAAGAGAAAGGGCCGCGAGTGCTGCCCCTAGAGCGATGCCGATGCGCTTCACACGGCCCCCAGGAGAGGGGCGGGAGCGTCGTGGAACTGCTCGTACTGCTTAGTGCCTGCCTTGAGGGCCTGGCCCCAGGGAAGGCCCGTGTCCTGGAAGAACTGCACGGAGCGCAGGAAGCCCGCTGCGTTGTAGCTCAGGCCCTCCACGCCTGCCGCACGGAGCGCCGAACCGGCCGCCAGTCCTTCCGCCTTCTTCAGGGCTTCGAGCGGAACGCCCAGGCGGTGAAGGACGGTACCGATGACGCAGCCCGGCTCTTCGGTGCCGCTCTCGTCCTGGTGGACGTAGAAGCAGGACGTGCCACCAGCCCCGTCCCGCATGCTGGCCGGAGCCTTGTAGACCTTCTCAGGGCTCTCGGCCACGACAGCGTGAAGGGTGGAAACAACCTGCTCGTCAGTCAGGGTGAAGCTCACTTGACGTTCTCCATTCGGGATATCTCCCGGTCGATGTACCAACGGGCCTTCTTGAGGTCTTCCAGCTCCGTTGCCTTGGACTTCCGTCCGGCCCGAGCTACGTACTTCACGGCGTTGCCTCGGTTGAAGTTCATGTGCTCTGTGAGGTCGATAACCTCTAGCCCGTTCGGTAGCCATGTGTAATGGCTCGGGTGGTTAACCGAATCGGTTTTTCCGAGGGGATCGCTGTTCACAATGTCCGATCTGATTTCGTCCGCCTTGAACCAGAGGTACCGAATGACGGAGCCGTACACCTTCACGTAGTAGGGGTACTGGCAAGACTCGGGGGACTTGACACTCGCAACGCGGCCACGCTTCCCCGAATATTCTCCCGCCGTGATAACAACCTTGTCGTTGACTTTCACATCCCGATCCGTTCCAAGAGAGCAGCACGCCCGCCTTCAATGAGCGTCGCGTTAGAGTCCCGATTGTTTGGCATCTGGATCACCTTGCCGTTGGGCAGATGGCCCGCTAGCTCGTCCATGAAGGTGAGTCCAGGACCGTCCTCAGCTATGAGGTAGACGACTTCGTATCCGAAGAGGGCAGGAGTCCAGTAATCACGCCAGGAGCCAGTACCAGGGGCCCCTACACAGGCGATGCCGGCGACTGCCCAGGCCATCGTGTCGAACTCGCCTTCAACGACCACAAGGGCGCTGCTGGGCTCAATCAGGGCGTTCGTGTTGAACAGCCGCGGTGGGTCTCCGGGAAGGCTCATGTACTTCCCGGACTTCGGATGCATCTCCGAGTGCCGTTCCTTCTGTCCACTCAGGAATAGGTACGAGCCGTCAGCATCCTTAACGCATTCGTCGGCAATGCATCTGAAGCGGCAGGTGGCCACTCCGTCTTCGCCGCCCGCAGGACGGAGGTAGGGGAGACAGAGGCTTCCCGAGTACCGCTCATGACCAGGTTGAGCCGAATGGACGTATCCCAGACCGAACCTTGTTGCTACCTCTCCGAGGCCCCGAGCCGTTACGTACTCCTCGGCCGGGCTCCCCCGGTACATCTGGTGATACTGCTTGGCTATCTCCGCCGAATTCGGCACATGCGAATTCTTGGGCTTCAAGGAAGCCACAACTCCTCTCCCTCATGATTACCGCCCAACTGTCTTCGCTGAGGTTGCATACGAAGCAGTTCCATCGGTTCCCGTCAACATCGACGGAGGCTGAAGGGTTCTCGTCAGCATGGAGGGGACAACAGACTTTCTGTCGTCCCCTCGTTGCTGACACATCCAGCCCGTAAAAGTGCGCCAGAACGCTAGCGATTGCTGGCTTCGGCGGGCTGCTTCTGTTCACCGATTCGCCTTACGGTCACCGGGAAGTCGTACCGCCGGGCAGCGGACTGCCACGTGTGGTGGTTGCCGCGCCACTGCCGCGAGTAAGACGGGTCAGATCCCGTGTGGTCGCTCATCAGAACGTGATGCCCCACCGGTACGGCTCCTTCTTCTCTTGGAAGGAGAGGTACGAGCCGGGGTGGATGTTCTGGAAGGGGTGGTGGTTCGCAGTGAAGTCACGGGCCCCTGCCTGCTTGAGCGCCGAAACAACGGCCTCGTAGTGCTTTCGGTGGGTGGTTTCCTTGTCTCCGCTGATCTTTGCGCCGACCGCGATGAGGGTTTCCGCTTCCTCGAATGTGATGGTCAGGGTGATACCCGGAACCTTCTCCACTCGCTTGACTTCCTGGGAGAACGTAGTACGCGTGGCCTTAGCCATTGTGACTTCCTTCGAGTTTTAGGAATGCGTGTTGGGTGCGCTGTGGAGATCAGAAGCGGTAGGACGGGGTCCGGGGCTCGTTGAGCCAACGCAGGCTCCCCGACATCTGCTTGAGGAACGGATTTCCGAGGGTGCTCACGCCTGCGTCATCGAGCGCGTAGTAGACGGCATCGGTGTACTGCCGCGGGGACTTGTGACTGTCCCCTATGAGGTTTCCGGTCAGCGCCATCAGCGCTTCTGCCTCCTCCTGGGAGAGGGTCAGAGTGACCACCGGCACCTTCTTCTTCTCGGTGACGGTCTTCTCGATAGTGGTACGAGCGGCCTTAGCCATTTCCGTTCCCCTTGTTGGTTGTGTAGCGAGGTCCGAGAACTTTCCAGGCTGGATAGTCCTCTAGGTAATCGGCGGCCCGCCTTAGCACCTCTGGGCGGTCCCTAGCCCCCCGCGCTAGGAGCTGCGAGTTGCAGCGGGCACAAAGAAGGCCGCGAACCGCCTCTGTCTTATGACAGTGGTCCACGGCCAGATTGGTTTTACGGGCCTCTCGGCAGATAGCGCACTTGCCGCCCTGGGCTTCAAAGAGGCGTTGGTAGTCCTCGGCTGATAGCCCGTAGGTTGCTTGGATGCGCGTATTTCGTGCTGCCTGCCGGCGGGAGGTTTTGCGACAGGAAGAACAGACCTTCCCCCGAGAGGAGGTGTAGAACCTCTCAGATCTGTTCTTCCCGCACTTCGCGCACTCCCGAAACCCCTTGCGAGGTTCGGCCATTACACCCCAGCCCTTATGGCTGCCTCCAGCTTGCGCATTTCCTTGAGACGGGCGTTCTCGTCCACCAGGGCGAAGAGATTGAACAACGGGATCGCCGTTGCCATCTTCCGACCAGGGAACTCGATTACGGCCGTCTTGACGCCCCCCTTGGCCGCACCGATCAGAACTCGGGAAAGCTGGTAGAGGTTCAGACGCCTCACGTTGTCGATCTCCACCACCAGGGCAACGCCCTCGGTGTCCACCCCAGTCAGGTCGAGATCTTTGAAGCGAGCGGCCAGCGCGAAGCCGAACTCTCGCTCCGCCGTGAACCCGCCCCGAACTTCCTTCACCGCTGCCGTGCTTTCCATTTTGACCGTACGCCCTTCGTTCACAGTAGGCAACTTATTAGCCAGCAAGAGACATGGGAAGCTCCTCGTCAAGCTCCTCCAACCGCAGATTTGAGCGGTTGAGCCGGAAGCTTGCGTAGGTCCCCCCAGAGGAGTCCTCAAATCCCTCGCGGTTCTTGACCGGTGACGCATTGATGATGCGGCTATTCATGCCGTCAACTTCTTTGTGAAGTGTGATGATGAGTGACGGCACCCTGTGCACCTTGCCCTTTACACCGCTCAGCGGGATTGGGCTCAACCCGTCCGAATGCTCACCCGTGACGTGGTGCAGTCCTAGCACATGAGCACTCGTTTCCCGAGCCATCTCGGAGAGGTATTCACACAGCCCCTCAAGGCCGAAGGTATAGCTCTCCGCGTCACCCACGGACCCCGTGTCCACATTCGTGATGTTGTCCACCACGATCAAGTGCGGAGTGCATCCGTAGACTTCTAGATAGCACAGGAGGTACGTCTCGATCTCCTTTTGGGAAGGTCGAGCCGAGAAGTTGAAGCGAGACCACCAGCGCTTCCCTAGGGCCCCTTCATACTCCGAGAAGTCACCCTCAAGGAGCGACTCCTTGACCCCTTTGACGTCCTCCCCGGTGATCATCGCCGTTGCACGCGCCACCTGAGTTGCTGCACTGGAGTCGGCGGAGAAGTAGAGGACCGGGACGTTAGCCGTTACGGCCAGGAAGAGAGCAAAGAGGCTCTTTCCCGTGCCGGGGCCGGCAACAACAAGGGATAGCTCCGACCTGCGGAACTCGACCTCTAGTCTCTTCAGAGACTTGAAGGTGTTGGGGATCGGCTCCCCGGCCGCACCTCGAATACTTACCGACTGAGTCAGAGAGAACAACGGCGCACCTTCCTTTCCGTCTCTAGTGTCGCCGCCTGCTTCACAGCAGGCAACTTATGAGGGTCAAAAAAAGCCCCGTTGGGGGCCCGTCCATCTGCTTTCAGCATATGCCGGGGGCTCCTGCCCCTACAAGTGCTTTTCATCCTCGCCGCGCGGAACACGCATGGGAGACGTCACAGAAGCGGCAGAGGAAGCCTGGCCGTGCCGGGAAGTCTCCAGCCTTGACGGCCTGGTCCATGCTCACGAACCGATCGGCAACGTCGTCCTCGGTGACCGTAGTCAGGTCCACGGGCCTTGAGAGCCCACCAGTCTTCGCCATGTACCAATCTGCCCTGTTGACCTTCACCCCCAGCACCTTGCGCACCAGGACGCCGTACGTCTGGAGCTGGAACTTGCTCTTCGTGCTGCCTGTCTTGAGGTCCCGCACCTTGACCGAGTTGTCAGGCTCGTCCACGAGCAGGTCCACGTAGCCCTGGACAGTGACACCTCCAAGGTCAGCCGTCAAGTGCTTTTCGATCCCTGGCCCGTCCTTGTCCTTCCAGATGACGGGCTTGTGTTCCTCGGCCCACAGGACGTAGGCCCGAGTCTGAGACATGCCCAGCTCGTACCGGCCCTCAATGTCCGACTGGCCATCGGTGCCGGCGGTCATCCACCGGTCCAGGTTGGGCTCATCCGCTAGAGCCTGCTTGGTGGCTGCCACGTATTCCACGTGGTACACGTTCGCCACCTGATCCGCGGTGAGCTTCCGCCCACCCCCTTCATACACCTCGATGGCCGCATGGAACGCGGTTCCTTGGTGAGACCAGGCGGCCGGGCGAGGAACGACCCGCTGAATCCTTCGTAGCTCGTACTGCTTCGGGCACTTCTCATATTGCTCGACCTGACTCACAGAGCGAGTCATGGTGGCAACCTTTGCGAACCTGTCTGTCAATGGCCCTCCCACTCGGTTCGAAACTCCGGGTGCACTAGCTGTACCCGGAATCTGTTGGACAACGGAAACCACCTGTGAGGGTGGTCGTAGTAGTCCGTTTCCACAACCCGATTTCTCCACGGGGCCCCAAGCTCGACGTCGAGCCGTCGCATGGCGTCGTAGTCCTCGGAGAACAAAACGTCCGACTCGGTGACGATGAAGTACGTACCAGCCGTCAACGTCGCTACTCGCTTGATGCGAAGCGAGTCAGAGCAGTACACGTCTGCTCGCATGACGGGCTTGGCTTCTCCCATCCCTCGCCGAAGCTCGGCGCGCGTTCCCCAGCGACTCGCCACCGCCCCCAACACCATGAGCACACACGCTCCCCGATCCGTACCGCTGCTTTCGAACGTCTGTGCGACAGGGTCGTTCGTGGTCCGAGAGTACGCGGTTGGTCACGTGAAGCAAATGTGAAAGTGGGTGTGACCAAGCTCACACAGAAACGGGCATGTGCCCGTACAACCAAAGAAGGCCCGAGCGGGTCAACCGCTGGGGCCTCGTGTGCCGTGATCTGGGCTAGCTCGCGGGAGAAGTCCCCTGAGCTGGGCTGAAGTGGAACAAAGCCGTCCTACCGTCCTGAGGCACATCCTCAGGCCACCGGATGACGAGTGATCCGTCTCTCAGGGGGTCTCTGGGGACGAACCGGGCCCCGTGGACCGGGTCCAGCTCCAAGACTTCCCCGTTGGCCACATGGTTGAGGAACGCCCTGAGGGACACCTGAGACCGCCGAGACACCTCCGCTCCGAGCCTCTGACGGAGGAAGGCCCTGAGGCCGATATAGGCGTCCTGATCCCTCAGTCGCCCCTTGGAGGGGTAATGGGCAATATCCCAAGGGAGAGCGTCTGTAATGGCCTGCACAGGGCCGCGCGCATACTCGCCCATATTGTTAAACAACTTGGTGACAGCCTGCCGAGAGACGCCGAACATCGCCCCGATTTCAGCGTGGTTATATCCAGCCTCTTCGAGCTTAAGAAGCTCAGCATTGTCAGGAAGTGTGCGCTTCCTCGGCATGCCATCCACCGATCTAGTCGTTTGCAGTTGAGTGACCTCCAGCGGGGTCAACGCGCGGAGAGTGTACGTAGGGTACCGGCCCACGCCGCGTCCACACACCGCCTTAACGGGGTGTGTGATCCAGGTCTCAGTATGGGGCATACCTGTCCCGGATGCCTCTACAGGACACGTACATACTTAGTGAGAGCAAAAGACAAGAACACTACTGTCCACCGACCACTTGAGTCACTCAGTTCGTACACTCAGTAACGCAACAGAGTTGCTTAAGTACCGGAATGAATCACTCCTGATTCTCGTGGACCGGTCAAGTATTCCCTCCCGTTGAGTCTCCCTGTTGGCCTCTGGCCCAGGTCAGAGAGCCGGGAGGGCGGTGACCCCGGCGCCAGACTAGAAGCCGTCGGGGTCACCCTCAACTCTCGTTCAGGTATCCAGGTTAGCCCACCCTAAGTTCTACCGTACTTACCGGTAGCAACACCAGTCGAACAGTCGAGCGAATGGAGGTAGTCACCGTGCCACGAGCTGCTTCCATCTGTCTCATTCAAGGCTGTACTAAGCGAACTGCCCGTTCAGGCAAGTGTGTTGAGCATGCCCCTCAGGAGAGGGCTTGGGCTCGGAAGAGTGCAAGGAACCAGCTCCGGGACAGGGGATGGGAGAAGCACACTCGGCCACGGGCCCTCGCCCGCGACGGCTTCGCCTGTGTGCGCTGCGGCTCACGTGAGCGACTAGAGGTTGATCACGTTATCCCCATCGCCAAGGGCGGGACTTGGGCACTCGACAACGCACAGACGCTCTGCCGGCCCTGCCACCGAGAGAAGACGGCAACCGACAGGCGGAACGGATGAGCCTCGTCGTCTGCTCCCTCAAGTGGGACGCATCCCAGACGAGTCCCCAGCGGATCATGTACGAAAAGGACGGCTACCACCTCGTTCGCTTCCCCTATACCAAGGGTTCCGAGTCGTACGACCCGTGGAAGATGCACGATCCGACCCACGGAGGCCCCGCGGCTTCCAAGTTCCCAGACAGCCGCTCAGGGCTGATCTGGCCTAGCCACGACGGTTGGGCCGTACTGAGTGCGATGGTCTTTTGGGCACCGGACGGCAAGCCAGTTGAGTACCGAGCCCGCTTCGTTCGGGACCCTCTCAACTGCGCTACGGGGTACGACGCCACAGCGACGTCAGACAGCTCCCCCACACGGGGAGGGCAGTACCGCACCTATATGTGGCAGATGTTCGTGTCCCGAGGGACACCCCTGGGGCTGAAGGTGTCCGCGCGAGCGGCAGACGACTCCCCGGTGCCGGCGACGCTCACGCTTGCCGAGTTCAAGCTAGCGATCAACACGGACGTGAGAACGCCCTGATTCAAGGAACGGCCCCTAGCTCAGTCAAGTGTAAGAGCGCCGGTGTGAAATCCCGGAGGTCACCGGTTCGAGTCCGGTGGGGTCGACTAGGAGTGATTGACGGTCCTACTCCTATGTCTAAACTCTTCCCGTCCGCTAGCCGGAAAGCGTTACTCCCCGGCATCGCTTCCTTAGCTCAACGGATAGAGCGCTGGCCTGTCGAGCCGGTGGTTGCCGGTTCGAATCCGGTAGGGGGCGCAAGACCGGAACAACAGGGATGGCGGTTCTTCCGTTCGGCCTGCCGGTTCAATGACGTGTAGCTCAATGGCAGAGCAGAGCACTGTTAATGCTCAGGTTGCTGGTTCGAGTCCAGCCATGTCAGCGAGAGGGTTCCTGATGCTAAAGGATGAGAAAGCAAAGTGGGCTGATAGCGCCCCGCCCTCATGAAAGTGGGGTAGCTCCCCTGTTCCTGAAACTCCCCCTGATCAGGGGACGGAGGGAACGCGCGTTTCGTCTAGTGGCTTAGGACTCCTCCCCTTCCGGGAGGCAACGCGGGTTCAAATCCCGTAACGCGCCTTATGAATCTGTAGCTCAGCGGCAGAGCATCGGGCCTACACCCCGAGTGCCGAAGGTTCGAGTCCTTCCAGGTTCACAACGCCCGCTTAGGCAAACTGGCAAAGCCGCCTGTCTTAGGAACAGGAGTTTCCCGGTTCGACTCGGGGAGTGGGTACGGAGCACGGGACATATGAGGGGCACACACTCCCCTGGCGCTGTGAGACAGCGGCTCCCGTGCAATGGGACGTAGCTCAATTGGAAGAGCACCGGTCTCCAAAACCGGACGATGTTGGTTCGAATCCAACCGGCTCAGCTTGGCCCGAAAATAGCGCCCTGACCGGCTCAACGATAGGGCAAGGGGAAAGCTCACGAGTGAGCCCCTCCCTAGTAGCCAAGGCTAGTCACCTTGGGGAACAGGAGGGGGGCCGGTGCAAGTCCGGCGCCCCGTCATCTGGCTATGGCGCAGTTGGTAGCGCGTCCGCTTTGGGAGCGGAAGGCCGCAGGTTCGAGCCCTGCTAGCTAGACCACCACCAGGCCCCCGAGGAGGGGCCTTTGTTGTTGTTACCTCAGTAGGAGTGATGCACCGATGCACGACGTCCAGGAGGAGCCCGACGGCCCCCGGCTCCGAGCTGCTGATCAGCCCAACAGGGCTCAGCGCAAGGCCGGTTGGCGTCAGGACGCGCTCTTCGAGCTTGAGGACCTGGCGGACTTGTACGACGTGAACGTGTCGGGGGTGAGGCTGCGGTGACGCGAGGACCCGCCCCCAAGGAGAACGCGCAGAGGCGCAACCACCACGAGCACGCACAGAGCTTGCCGGCGGAACCTCAGCCAGGCCGTGAGCTGCCCAAGGGACTCGGCATCACGACCCCAGGAGCTAAGCGCTTTTGGAAGACGTGGAGCACTGCCCCACAGACAGCCGCTTGGACTGAGACCGACTGGGCTGAGCTGGAGCTGACGGCAAAGCTCGTTGACGGCCTTTTCAAGGGTGACCTGAAGCTTGCCGGGGAGATCCGGCAGCGGGTTGCCAAGTGGGGCGCGACGGTCGAGGACCGCGCCCGTCTGCGAATGACTTTCGACAAGACCGATGAGAACGAATCCGCGGTGCCTGCTGAGGCTCCTCCGGAGGTCGACATGGATGAGGAGCTTTACAAGCTGCTGAACGGCTCCTAGATAGGCGGTGATCCTTGCAGACAGGCAACCTGCCCGCAGGGGTCCCAAAGCCTCACGAGACGCTCGGTTACGGCATCATCCGATGGGCTCAGAAGTTCATTGTTCAGCCTGACGGTGACACGGCGGGTGAGTCGTGGAAGTTCACCCCCGAACAGCTTCGCTTTGTTCTCTGGTTCTATGCCATCAATCCGGATGGAACTTGGCAGTACGCGGCGGCCACGCTAAGGCGGGCAAAGGGTTGGGGGAAGACGCCCCTCCTTGCCGCTCTCGCAATTGTGGAGTTTCTCGGCCCCTGCCGGTTCAGCCACTTCGACGCCTTCGGCCTCCCGGTCGGTAAGGCTGTGCCCCTCCCCGTTGTCCAGGTTGGCGCTACGGCGCTCGACCAGACGGAACAGACCATGGACATGATCCGAGGCATGCTTTCGGAGTCTCCAGCCGAAGCGATTTACGGGCTGGACATTGGCAAGATGGTGGTCCAGTTCAAGTCTGGCAAGCCTGGAAGCATCAAGCCGAAGGCCACCGCCGGCAGGACCAACGAGGGAAACCGCCCAACCTTCTGCCTCATGGATGAGGTCCACCACTGGGTTGGCTCGAACGGTGGCCCTGACTTCTACCAGACGCTCAAGCGCAACATCGAGAAGACCACCAAAGCCGGGTCCCGTTGGGTCTGTACTACGAATGCGTACAACCCTAATGAGGACAGTGTTGCTCAGATCATCCATGAGTCAGACATGGTCGCTCAGGGGTATTGGCTGTACGACTGCCTTGAGGGCTCCATAGTCCTTGATGACATCCGGGATGAGGCAGCGGTTCGGGCCTCCCTCATAGAGGCTTACGGAGACGCTTCGTGGGCCGACATTGAGGGCCTTACGAGGACGATCCTCTACGACCGCACCACACCCGATTCAACGTACTGCCGCTTTTTCTTCAACCAGATCGCTGAGTCCTCAGACGGCTGGATGAGTAAGACCGAGTGGGACGAGTGCTTTGACGACCTGGACCCGATCAAGCCTGGCGATCAGATAGCCATCGGCTTTGACGGGTCGATCCGCGGTGACGCAACGGGGCTCGTTGGTATCCGTTTGCGAGACGCCAAGCTGTTTGTCCTCGGTGTCTGGGAGCGTCCCGAGCACGCTCCAGATGACTGGGAAGTCGACGTTCTCTCCGTAGAGGCTGCGGTTCACAGTGCCTTCCGCACTTACCGCGTTGAGTGGTTCTACGGAGACCCGCCTTACTGGCAAGAGGCTCTAGGCCGATGGTCTATCGAGCACGGTGAGGACTACGTCTTCGAGTTCTGGACCAACAAACCAACGAGGATGACGGCTGCCGTCGAGCGCTTCCGTACTGCCGCAATGGTGGGCGATCTCAAACACGACGGAGACCACAGGCTTACGCGCCATGTTCTCAATGCCGTGACCCGTGAAGTACCTCAGGGCCTCCTCATTCAGAAGGACAGCCCGAGATCCAAAAGGAAGATTGACCTTGCCGTATGCGCCGTGCTCGCCCTGGAGGCGAGAGCTGACGCCATCGCTGATGGCCGCATGCAGATCCGGAGGTCCAGAGTAGTGGGGTGGTAGCCATTGGCCGATATTGAAGTGGGGTCTCCACCCAATAACCCTTCAGGGTGGGTCGACTGGCTACACGCAAAGCTCCTCAGACGCAGGACGTATCTGCGCTTCTGCTCGGACTATTACGACGGCAAGCATCAGAAGATGGTGTTCGCTCAGGCCAAGTATCAGAGCGAGTTTGGCCGCCTTTTCGACGGCTGGTCCGACAACTTCTGTGGGCTCATCGTGGACAGCGTCAATGAGCGAATGTTCATCGACGGGTTCCAGATGACTGACGAGCCCGGAGGGGACAAGGACGCCCGCGAGATCTGGCAGCGGAACCACCTGGACGCCGAGTCGAACGCGGCCCACCTGGACGCCATGGTTCACGGAGTCTCGTACGCCATCGTGTGGGCGGACGCTGCCGGCCAGCCCACCATCAGCATTGAGAGTGCTGAGAACGTGGTGGTCCAGTACAAGCCAGGTTCCCGATGGGACATCGAGGCTGCGGCCAAGTTCTACACAGACGACTGGGGACGCGAGTTCGTCACCCTCTGGTGGAACGGTCGGGTCTACACAGGCACGGGCCTCACAGGGGCTTGGGGTGACTACAAGGAGACGCTCAACCCACTCGGTGAGCCTCCCGTTATCCCGATCCCGAACCGGTCCCGTCTCACCGGACCGCAGATCTCCGATCTCGGGGTCATCATCCCCCTGGCTGACGCGATCAATAAGACCGTGGCTGACGCCCTCGTTGCCAGTGAGTACGCGGCTTGGCCACAGAGGTACGTGACTGGCCTGGAGATCCAGGAGGACGAACAGGGGCGCCCTGTCGAGCCTTACAAGGTTGCCGTTGACAAGCTCCTTCAGGCCGAGTCGCCTGACGTGAAGTTCGGCCAGTTCGAAGCGGCAGACCTCAAGAACTACGTGAACTTGGTCAACATGCTGGTTCAGCATATGGCCTCCATCTCTCGTATCCCGTTCCACTACTTCCTGTTGAACGGCGGTACGGCTCCGTCTGGCGAGTCCATCACCTCTGCTGAGGCTGGACTGATCGCCAAGACGCGGGAACGGATGCTCCACTTCGGTGAAGCCTGGGAACGCATTATGAGGATGGCATTCAGGGTTATGGGCGATAAACGCGCCGATGCCCACGGGGCTGAAGTCATCTGGCGTGACCCTGAAAACCGGACCGAAGCACAGCACATGGACGCTCTCTTGAAGCGCCAGTTGCTAGGCGCCCCCAGAGATCAGCTCCTTCTTGACGCGGGCTACACCCCGCAGCAGATCGAGCGCTTCCGCTCCATGCGGGAGCAAGACGCCAAGGACGCAATGGAATTGGCAGAGAAGTACCCGGCACCTCAGCCGGAACAGCCCAACGATCCCAAGGCCAACGAGAAGCAAGCTCGTAAGGCTCCACAGGGCAACTCGGGGAACGCAGCCCGCAAGGCTGCCTAACCCAATCTCACCAAAGGACGGCTCCCGAAATGGGGGCCTTTTTTGATGCCACCGAAATGGAAGGCTCCCAATGGACGACACCACGAAAGATCAGAACACCCCGCAGACTCCTGCGACCCCTCCGGTTCCTCCGGTAACTCCTCCTGCAACCCCTGACGCGGAAACGCTTCAGGCCGAAGTAGAGAAGTGGAAGAACCTTTCTCGCACCAACGAGAAGCGTTGGAACGACACCAGCGCGGAGCTTCAGAAGCTCAAGGAAGCGTCCATGACGGACGCGGAGAAGGCCATTGAGAAGGCCAAGGACGAGGCGCGCAATGCGGCCTTCTCCGAGGTCGGTACTCGACTGGTCGACGCAGAGCTTCGGGTTCAGGCGGCGACTGCCGGCGTGACCCTGCCCAGCTCGGAATTCCTCAACACCAGTGCCTTTCTCGGTGCTGACGGAGGAGTGAACACCGAGGCCATCAAGGCATTCGTGGAGTCCCTTCCCAAGCCGTCCAATGCCCCCGAATTTGCCCAGGGGATTGGCCTTGGCCGTCAGGGCGATTCCGGTTCCTACGCAGCCGGACAGATCGGCCGTGACGCCCTTTCTCGAATGTCCCCCCAGGAAATTTCTGCTGCCCGTAAGGCGGGCAAGCTCGATGCACTGATGAAGGGGGACCTCTGACCTAAAGAGGTACCACATTGACTTTTACGACTCAGGCCGGTAACAACGCTGGTGCCGGTGCACTTCAGGCCGCAGGCGGCCATTTCATTCCCGAGATTTGGGTTTCCCAGCTCCTTGAGGATCTGGACGACAATCTTGTTCTCGGTTCCCCGGAGATCGTGAATCGCCAGTATGAGGGCGAGTTCCGGCGTGAGGGCGACGTTGTGCGAATCCCGCACTTCGTTGACACCGTGACGGACAAGGGAATCGTGAAGGCTTACGGTTCCATCGGTACGGCGGACCACGCGGCGCTTGAGTACATCAAGATGACCGTGGCGAAGGGTTCGAGCTTCCACCTGGAGCTTGACAACCTGCACCAGCTCCAGACCAAGACCGGTATTGACCTCATGTCGAACCTGGTCAAGCAGCGTGCTCGCACTCTGGCCAACACCATGGATTCGCTCATTGCGAAGACCATTCTTGCGGCCGTAGCCGGCAAGGACCTGAACGGCACCGAGGACCGTAACGCCACCGTTTCCGGTCTGCCTGCACTGCACGGCAAGATTGACGGCGTCGTTGAGGCGGACTTCACTGCCGGGATCGACATCAGCGTCTATGACTTCGTGATCGAGATGCTTGAGAAGCTCGACATCAAGGGCGCTCCTCAGGACCGCTTCCTGTTCATTTCCCCGAAGCTCCGGTCTGCGCTTCTGCGTGACCCGAAGTTCATTGACGCCTCGCACTTCGGCGGGGGTGCCGTGATTCCTACTGGTGTCATCGGCTCGATTCTCGGTGTCCCGGTCCGTGTCGCCAACACGCTTGGCTCCCACACCCGGCCGAACGAGAAGCTCGTCAAGAACCGGCACACCGACTTCTCTTCGGTGGACATGTTCATGGGCTCGACTGCTGCGGTTTCGCTCATCGTCCCGTTCGCGGAGATGCAGTCTTACCAGCCTGAGGCGAAGTTCACCAACGCCATCAAGTCCCGCGTCATCTACGACGCGAAGGTGATTCGCCCGGAGCAGCTCGTTGTAGCGCAGAACGTTGAGACGCTGATCTCGACGCACAACGCGTAAGGGGGCCTCCGTTGCCTCTGGCTACCGTTGACGATGTGGCCGCCCGTCTTGGGCGGCCCGTCGCCGCAGATGAAACCACCCGTGTGACAGCCTTCCTAACAGACGTCACGGGACTGATCGAGGACTACTGCGGCCGAGACCTGGACAAGCGGAGCGGCCAGAGCATCACCCTCTATCCGGAGGGTGGCTGTGTCCTCCCCATCCCCACGCGGTATCAGACCTTCCTCACCGTTGCCGCCGTGCTCCAGGACGGCCAGGCGGTCACAGGCTGGACGTTCAACGGCCGACAGCTCGTCCTTGAGACGGGCTGGGGCGAATCCGCGGTGACCCTCACAGCCTCTTGGGGCTATGAGGACATCCCCGCTTCGCTCAAGGCCATCGCCTGTTCAGAGGTGATCCGTTGGCTTGCCCTCTCCCCCGGTGTGGAGTCGGAACGCGTCGGTGAGGTCGAGGTGACGTTCTCCGGAGCGTCCTCCGCACAGACCCTCTCGACCGCCACCAGGACCAGCCTCAGACAGGGACGTTGGCGCCGTGGCGCCGCTGGCTCCATGGTCCTCCGCAGGGAAGGCCCCGTACTCGATCTGAGGGGGCCGCTTGTTCTCTGATCCCGTAGAGGTCTGGCGTACGGATGTGACCGCCAAGAACGCGTACACATCCCGTCCGGACTGGGACCAGGCCGTCATGGTCTGGTCCGGCCTGGCGAACGTCCAGCCCGACAAGACCTATGAATCCTTCTCCCCCGCTCGTGACCAGTCTCAGGAGCGCCTCACTGCCTTCCTCCCCTACACAGCCGTTGTCTCCTCTGGCGACAGGGTAAAGCTCGACGGCCACACCTACGAGGTTGACGGAGAGCCCGAGCGGTGGGGGTACACCTCCCGCCGGCACCTGAAGCTCTCCATCTGGAGGGCCATCAAGTGAGCGCTAGCCATCGAACGAAGCTCGTTCTGCACCGGGGTTGGGAGAAGGAGGTGTACGCCTCTTACGGCACCCGCGAAGCCCTACAGCTTGCAGTCAAGCGCATCGACGCGTACGCCAAGGGCGACGCTCCCCGACGCCCCAGCAACCGGACTGCGTGGAACTCCATCCGGAAGCAGATCGGTTCTGCTGTCGCCATGGACCGGGATGGCTGGTACGGCGGTGTTTTCACCGAAGCCAACCCGCGTGCCCGACACGCCATGCTTCAAGAGCGGGGCTTCACGACCCCTCGGGGTCGCAAGGTCGCTGGTCGGCGTTGGCTTAAGGGGGCCCTACTGAAAGCGAGGATCGACGAATGAGGCTCGATCCCATTGAGTTCCTGGTGACCTACCTTGACTCCGTTCAGGAGATCCCTAACGGATCGGTACTGGGAGACCTCACGAATCACGTCACTGGCGAAACTGCTGTTTACATAGAGCACATGGGCGGTTTCCGCGTTGTGCGAGACAGCATGGACCGGATCGACGTGGAGTATGCCGCTTACTCCATGGACCGTAAGGAAGCCGTCGATCTCGCGCTTCTCGTGCGAGAGAGGTTCTTGGAGGATCTCCCGAACACTGCGGTTGGCGGTGCTCTCGTCTTGGACGTGGAGGAGATCGACTCCCCCAAGTACGACCCTGACGAGTCCTCCCGTGAACACGTGTATTGCGGCCAAGTGGCCGTGTTCTACACGGAGGTGTGAGGCAGACGAGCGCGGGCCGTACGCCGGGTTCTGTGTCCCCAGACACCTCACGGTGACCAGGGCGACGGCCATCCATCTAGGACCAGCGTTACCGCTGGCCTCGTGCGGTCTACCCGCAGACTCGGGCGGGCAGCCCTCAAGCGTCTGCGCAGGGTCGTCATGACGGCCCCTCTTGACCTTGCTCCAGGTGGGGTTTACCTAGCCGCCTGAGTCACCTCAGGCGCTGGTGGTCTCTTACACCACCGTTTCACCCTTACCGAGGACCGGGGCCCTTGGCGGTCTGTTTTCTGTGGCACTGATCCCGCGAGTCACCTCGGGTGGCCGTTAGCCACCACCCTGCCCTGTGGAGCCCGGACGTTCCTCGGGGAGGTCAACCCTCCTCGCGGCCGTCCGCCCGGCTCGTCTGCCGTGCGGCCCATCTTACCTCCCCGCCGGCAGCTCTTCCCCTAACTGTTCGGCCCCCTTCTGGGGGCTTTTTTTATGCCCTCAGGAGGCCTCATGGCCAATGATCCAAAGAAGATCCGGTTCGCCCCGAACGGCTCCATCTACGTTGCTCCTGCCAGTGAGAGCCTCGTTGTGCCTGTCGATCTGGGCACCGCCGGCACCGCTCCAGCGGGTTACAAGGCGCTCGGCTACGTGGACGAGGGCGGTGTGACTCTCACCCCTGCCATCGAGACGCAGCCCGTCAACGCGTGGCAGTCGGCAACTCCCGTTCTCTACAACGTTACTTCGGCGTCCTTCTCTGTGAAGGCGACGCTCCAGGAAACCAACGAGATCACTACGGAACTGTTCTGGGGTGCTGAGTGGGTTGAGGTCATGTCGACCGACCCGACCCCTGTCGGTACGGGCGTTTACAAGCTCGACCTGTCGTCCACTCCGGATCTCAAGGAACTGTCTCTGGTCGTTGACTGGAATCAGAATGCCATCCGCAGCCGTGTGGTTATCCCACGAGCGATGATTTCCGACCGGGGAGCTATCCAGCTTTCGCGTACAGAAAACGGAAAGTTCGAGCTGACCATTGAGGCGCTCGACAGTGACGGTTCGCTTGGCTATGTCCTTACGAACGACGACATTGTCAATGCCCCGTAAGTGACGCCCTGAGCCGGGGCGGGGTTACGTCCCCGGCACTCTCTCTCACCCCACCCAAGGAGTCCGTATGTCCACTGAGAAGAAGACTGGCGCGAAGAAGAACGGCACCAAGAAGCTTGTTGCGGCTAAGGCTGAGGCCACGAAGACGTTTGCCGAGTTCGACCACCGCGGCCTCACCTTCAAGATCCCTCACCCCAAGAACTTCCCACTTGAGGTTCTGATGACGGATGACGAGCTGGTTGCTACTCAGCTCATCCTCGGTGAGGACCAGTGGGCGGCCTACCTCTCCACTCGTCCGGACATTGAGGACTTTGGCGAGTTCGCCAAGAAGATGGCTGAAGCCCAGGGGCGGGACGACGACGCGGGAAACTGATGGCAGTCGTCCGTGTCATCCAGGAGTTCCCCGATGAACTAGAAGCCGACTTGCTTGAGTTCTTCGGGGTCGACTTCCTAGACCTGTGGCATGGACGGCTATCAATCCGCCGTATCGGCGTACTCATCAACTCACTGATGAGGAAGCCCGGACGCTCCACGCTCCTCATGGCCATGGATGAACGCTCTTCGTGGCCAGAAAACACATACATGCTCGCGCGTATCTCTGACGCGCTTGAGCTTTCCAACTTCCTGTTCCTCAAGGCAAACGCTGCTGAAGAAGATTCCCGCGACCTTGAGCTTCCTCCACCGATTACACGGCCCGGCGAACCGGAGCCTCAGGCCGAACCAAAGTCCGAGTTCAGTGACGCACAAGAACTCACGAGCTTCTTTGGACGGCTCAACAGCCTCTAAGGGGGTTCCATGGCTGAAGGACGCGGCCCTATCAAGGTCGGTACTGGCTACGTCGAAATCATCCCGAAGATTCTCCAGAAAGACGTGGAGGAGCTTCGCAGGAAGGTTTCCGGCGAGATGGCCAAGATTGGCTTGTCTGCTTCCAAGGAGATTTCCAAGGGAGTGAAGGAGGGGCTTGCCGGCCTGCCTGCCGAGGCAGAGAAGCAGGCCAAGAAGGCCAACGAGAAGACGAAGAAGGCCAAGAAGGACTCTGCCAAGGATCTTGCGCGCATCGAGCGCCAGATTACTAAAGAGTTCGGCGAGGAAGCCGCAGCCCGTTTCCGTGCCTTCCGTGAGCTTGAGCAGAAGAAGGCAAAGGCTCTCAGGAAGACCTCTCAGGAAACGAAGACGGCCCTCCGTGAAACCGTGCGCCTGGAGGAGCAGGCCGCCAGGCAGCGGCAGGCGGCAGCCGAGAGGCTTGAGAAGGACCGTCGACGCGCTCTCAAGGCAACTCAGGCCGAGCATGCGCGTATCGAGAGGGAGAAGACCCGGTTCGCGGAGACGCAGGAGCGCTTGCGCATCCAAGCCCTTCGTGAGTCAAACCGGGTCCAGGTGGCTGAACTGCGCGAGGCTACACGTCTCCAGATAGCACAGATGCAGCAGCAGACGGCCATGCACCGCACGCAGATGCAGCAGCAGACCGCAAATCAGCGCATGGCGCTCCAAGCGCAGGTGCAGGCTCAGCGGACTGCAATACAGGCTCAGGTCTCTGCTCTCCGGGAGCAAGCAGCAGCTCAGCGGGCCGTCCTTCAGGATGGGATTGCCGACCAGCAGCGACGCATGGTCCAGTTGCGGGATGGTATCCGGGATATCAACCGGAACATCAACAGCACGAACACCACCACTCAGTCCTACTTCACGCGGACTGGCACCAGTCTGAAGCGGATGGGCACTTGGTTTGACCAGGTGGGCATGTCGATTCATGAGGCCGGAAACATCCTCACCACTCGATTCCTGGCCCCTCTGGCAACCGCAGGTGCAGCCCTCACGGCTATCGGTGTTGAGAGCGCGGACAAGCGTCTCCTCGGTCAGCTTGGCCTCTCCTCTGCGGGTGTCTCCAAGTCTGTCTCTGCTCAGCAGATGTCGGCTATCCAGAACTACGCGATTGATACCCCGTTCTCCATCGACGTCATGCACGAGTACCAAATGAAGCTCATCCGCTCTGTGGCTGGTGCGGATAAGAAGTGGTACAGCAAGGACGCAGGGACACGCACTAACGCTGCCAACTCGGCCGCCGGGAAGACGACTGATCTCATCATGGCTATCGGTGACTCGATGGCCCGAGCCGGAAACCTGAACCCTACTCAGTTCCAGCGCGCTATGTACGCGATGGACATGATCATGGATATGGACCGGGCGCCTACGAAGAACGTCAAGCAGCTTGCGGCGGCTTCGGGTATGCCTGCTTCCGAGCTTGCCCAGCTCCTCGGGTTCGATAACGCCCAGGAGATGTGGAAGGTCGTCGGTACACCTGCCGCTAAGGGCGGTGGTGTTTCGGGTTCCGAGATCATGAACGCCATGCTCAATTACTGGAACCCTGAGAAGTACAAGGGGAACCAGAAGGGCGACGGCTCCATTGGCTCTGCGGCCACCATGACGAGCGAGACCATTACGGGCCGACTCCAGCAGATGAAGGAGCGAGCCTCTTTCGAATTGGGCAACCTCTTCGTCAAGGAGGGCAAGGGCGGGCAGTACGAGTACACGGGCCTTGGCGAGAAGATCATGGGCAAGAAGGTCCCGACGTACACCCGTGATGAAAACGGCGAACTTACCGTTTCCGGGTATCACACTGAGGGCGGACTTGTTGACCAGGTTCAGGGCATGGCCAAGAAGTGGGCCCCTAAGGTTGACGACTTCCTAGGGAAGTTCCTCGACGGGACGTCTCACTTCATTAGTGTCATTGACAAGGCAGCCACGTGGATTGAGGATTCTGGGCTTGCCAATCTCGCAGGCCCCATCACGGACTTCCTGATCAAGTGGGGTCCGCTCATCCTCGCTGTGGGTCTGCTCTCCAAGGTGCTGGGCAAGGCCGTGGGCCTGGTCGGCAGGCTCTTCGAGCCCGCTGCCGCAGTCGTCCGCGGTGGTGTCCGTGCTACCGAAGGCACTCGGGACGTTCGCAGTCAGCGCCGTGCAGCTCGGGACGCTCGCAACGAGGCTCGGGGTAACGGGGCTTCCCGCCGTGATGCTCGCCAGGCGGGCCGTGAGGCTTACCGACAGCAGCGCACCACCAACCGGAACGGCGACAGCCGTACGCCCGGCAGGCGCCTCCTGGACGGCTTCATGGGCCGTGACTCCCGAGAGCAGGACGGACAGCGTCAGCTCCGGGCCCTTGAGGACCAGCTACGTGAAGCCCGAGACGAAGCCGCTCGGCTCCGTGACGAGCTGCGCGAGACCAACCGGGAGAGCATGCGGCAGATCACTGCTGCGCTGGCCGGCAACGGCAACAACTCCGTGCAGGGTGCGGCCAACCAGGCTCAGACTGCGGTCAACCAGATCCAGACGCAGGCACAGCAGGCCAACAACACCTCTCTCAACCAGCTCAGGCAGGAAGTAGAGAAGGTTCACAAGGCGGCTCAGGACGTCGTTTCTGAGCTGGGCAAGACCCACGACAAGGTGAACACCCTTGACGCTGCCAACCTGAACAAGGTCACGGCCGAGGTCAACCAGCTCAAGACGGCAGCGCAGGACGCGGGCAAGGAGATCACCTCCGACAACACCCGCATAGGCAACCTGAACGGCAAAACCGTAAAGGGTGTAACCGGATCGGTCGACGATCTACGGGACGCTGCCAAGCGGGCTGCTGCTGCCATTGGTGATGGCGCTATGTCGTCGTCCACTGCTGGCCGTACTGCCAACCTGAACAAGCGCAGGCTGACGGATGTTATCCGCGAGTTCAAAAAGCTCACGGACGCTGCCGATGACACCTATAAGAAGGTCGGTCAGGGCACTGGTGCCGGCTCCCTCGCGGGACGCATTGGACTGCTCAACAACCGGTCCCTCAAGGACATCACACAGAAGGTCAAGGATCTCGAAAAGGCGCTCAAGAACGCCAAGGACGAGGGCGATGGCCTGGACGACGCTCTTGGCCGTATCGGCAAGAAGTCGCCCGGTGGTGGTGGCTCCTCTTCGGGAGGCAAGAAGAGGCGGGCTCGTGGTGGTGTCATGCACGGCTCGGACGTCTCCTTTGCGGGAGTCATGCCGGGCTATCAGCCGTGGGCGGACAAGATCCCGACCCTTCTCACTCCTGGTGAGGCCGTCCTCCGTCCGGAGGTCACCAACCACATTGGCGAGGAGAAGATCAACGCTTGGAATGCTCTTGCCGTACGGGGAAAGCTGTCCCGTCACGCTCGGGGTACTTCTGGCGGTGGGGGTAAGTTCGACCTTGACCAGCTCAAGGAGCTGATCGAGCTTCAGAACATTGCACCCATCGGTACGGCAATGCTCAAGACAATGAAGCTCGACGGCACGTCCGATCCCCTTGGGGGAAGCACTCAGGGCGGCATTCTGCGTACGGGTGACGTGTCCGCCGGCATCGGCGGGTCTGCGGGTGCCGAGAAGTTCCGTGGCATGTACGACTGGATGACCAAGGATATTTACACCTTCGCCAAGAAGGTGCCAACTGTCGTTGGTCAGGTCGCAGGCATCCTCGGTGGCGCCTTGTCTCCAACCCTCGGAGAATATTTCTGGGATGACGTCTGGAAGGGCAATGGAAACATTGTCGACCGAGGCAAGGACTATCTCGGTGACGTCTTCTCAATGAAGACCCTTACAGCCGTCTGGGACAACCTCTTTGGCGGCGTAAAGGATTCCCTCGGCGCGATCTGGGACACGGTAACTAATCCGGTAGACACGATATCTGAGGCGTTCTCGGATATCGGTAGTGTGGTCTCCGGGTCCTACAACAACCTCATTGGGATGATTGAGACCGTAAAGGAGATCAAGGATTCCCCGCTCGGGTACGCAGACCGCGTCTTTGACGGCTTCATGGATAACGCCCAGGAGTCCATGCCTAACACGAAGGGCCTGTTCGACTTCAAGAACGGCTCGAAGGTTAGTGCCAGTCTCCCGGACATGAGCCAAAGCATGGGCGGGCCAGGAAAGGGCTCCGGTGCCGAGAAGTGGCGACTCGTCGCCTCTCAGGCGCTCGGAATGCTCGGCCTCCCTGCTTCAGCGCTAGGAACCGTCCTCCACCGAATCCAGATGGAATCCGGGGGCAACCCCAACATCGTCAACAAGTGGGATTCCAACTGGAAGGCCGGACACCCTTCAGTGGGCCTCATGCAGGTTATCGGACCCACGTTCAAGGCGTATGCCGGGATGTTCAGGAACACAGGGCCGTTCTCTTACGGGACGTCTACGAACCCTCTCGCCAACATCTACGCGGGCTTGAACTATGCCAGGAATCGCTACGGCTCCAACTGGCAGAGCGTTCTTGCCGGAAACAAGGGTTACGCAACCGGCACCCTTTCCGCCTCTCCTGGGCTTGCCCTGGTTGGTGAGAAGGGCCGTGAACTGGTGGCCTTTGGCGGTGGTGAGCGTGTCTTCAACAACGAGGACACAGAGGGACTCCTCAACGGCCGGAAGTACGAAATCCACGTCCACGAGGCGCGAACCGAACCGACGCCTCAGGCCGTTCTCAGGGCTCTCCAGACTGCGGAGGCGCTTTACACGACCCTTTAAGGAGGCTGAATGCCTATTCCGGTAAGGGCGAGAACGGTAGTTCAGGTGCCCGTTCGGCCGACTCCGCCGGCGCCTGTCCGGTGGAACCGTACGAACGTGGCAGTCATAGGGAACAACGGTCAGGGAGAGGAAATCTCCCTGACCGGGTTCTCTAAGCGAGGGTGGCCGTCCATCATCATGCAGCCGGGAGCTACCGGCCTGGACATGCCACCCTTTGCCCTGTTCTCCGATGACTCCCCCAACCTTGACGGATCTATCTACAGGTCTTCTCGCACGTCGGCACGAGAGATCATGATTCCCGTATACCTCTATGGGATTGACCGACAGACCATTAACGGGCTGAAGCGTAAGCTCTTTCAATCGCTCAACCCCAAGCGCGGTTACTGTGTCCTGAAGTTCACCGAGGGCAACAACCAAACGCGACTTCTTAACTGCTACTACAAGGGTGGCATGGAGGGGTCGGAGGCCACCGATACCGCCGGGTTCACCTGGGCGAAGTACGGTCTCACGTTCACTGCCATGGACCCGTTCTTCTACCCGGAGAGGCCCGAGACGACTCGATGGGACTTCGGTAACGGCGAAGCCTTCCTGAATCCTGCTCAGTCACTCTTCCCTCTGCGGGTTTCTGCGGGTGTCCTAGGGGGTTCTGGGGGCCTGATCATCACCAATCCGGGAGACGTTGAAGCGTGGCCCGTGTGGGAGCTTCACGGCCCTATCCGGTCCTTCTCCCTGGCAAGCCCTTACGGAGACCTCGTAAAGGCTTCTCCGCTCGGTGACGGGTCAGACATCGTGGCCGCTGGCCGGGTTCTGACCGTCGACACCCGCCCTGGTCACAAGACCGTCATGGATGACTTGGGCGCGAATTACTGGAGCCTTCTCGATACCAACCCTCAGTTCTGGTCGGTCGAGCCCGGTGACACCAGTGCATCAGTTTCCGTCGTAACCGGTGTAGGCAAGGCCGCGGTGGTCCTGTCCTTCTATCCCCGTTACGCATCATTCGTATAGGGGGGCCATGTGGGATACCGCGTGGAAGTGTTCGACAGGGACTTGAAGCGGATAGGTGAGATTGACGAGTGGCTGAGTCTTGACTTCACCGTGCGTCTCGCACAAGAGGGAGCTTGGCAGCTCCTTATAAAGGACGGCACTCGTCAGTCTGACCTCATCAAAAAGGGTGGCGGTGTCGCTATCTGGCAAGACGGAGTCGATAAGCCCGTCCTGAGTGGCCCTGTTGACACTTACCAGAAGTATTGGACCAAGCTCCAGCACACGGGGCCTGGTTCGCTGTATATCGCTGGCAAGTGTCACAACACCTTGGCCTACCGCAGACTCGCATTCCCGGACCCCTCCAAGGCCGTGGCGAATCAGTACCAGGCTGCCCGCTACCAGCGGCTCGTAACTCCTCACAAACCGATGGAACAGACCATTTGGGAGGAGCTGAACAAGGCCCTCGGTCCCGGAGCACGAGCAGACCGGCAGGTCAACGGAATCAACTTCGGAGACGAGCCGACGGGGACACCCGCCTTCCCCTGGTCCAAGGTAGCTGACTGGCTCCAGATGGACGTTATCGGCACGAAGATCGAGGAATGGTTCGCCGCAAAGGGTGTCGCCTACCGGTTTATTTACAACGCCGAGACACAGCAGGTCGACTTTGAGGTGTTCAAGCCCCGCAACCTCTCCAAGACTGTTCGGTTCAGCCCTGACCTTGGGAACCTCCGAGAGTACATCTGGACCCTCAGTGCACCAAAGGTCACCCGCGCAATCATCGGGTGTGCCGGCGAGAGGTCTGAGCGCTACTACTACCAGAAGGTGGACGCAGCCGCGGAAGCCGAATGGGGTATCCAGATTGAGCAATTCGTAGACCGCCGAGATATCCAGCTCAAGGTGGATTTGAACACCGGGGAGCCAATCAAGTCGGATGCAACGATGACGGCTGATGACGTTGAGGATGCCAAGACATCGCTTGAGGACGCTGCCGACAACGTCTTTGCCGAAGGAGCCCCGAACGGCAATTTCCAGATCTACCCCATTGATACGGCTGAGTGCGCATTCGGCAAGCACTACTTCGTTGGCGACAAGGTCACGGTTGCCGTTGATGGCACCGAATACACGGACGTTGTCCGAGAGGTCGTCATCTCTGTTGATGACGCCGGAAACACTCAGGACGTGGCCCCCAAGATCGGCCAGCAAGGAACAGGTGAGCCCCTGAACCTCTACAAGACCGTATCGGACATGCAAAAGAAGTTGCGTCGACTCGAAGCGAGGATGTGAGCCCCTATGGCAGAACTCAGTTTTCCGTTTGAGGCGGATAACGCCAACGGTGGCTCTAAGGCCGTCTCTCAGACGCAGTGGCAACAGATGGCCCTTGCGTGGACCTCTGATCGTGTTGACTTCCCGCTGAAGAACAACACCTATACCGCTACCGATCTTCCGTTCACGGCAACAACCAGCTCCCGCAACGTCACTGTGGGCGCGGGTAGCGCTTGGGTCGGTGGGTTCTACTACAAGCTCACGGGGTCCAAGCAGTTCACCGTTGCCGACAACGCAACGAGCCAGGGCCGCAAGGATCTCATAGTCATTCGAGCCGACATGGCTCAGGCAGCCGTGAACCTCGCGCTCGTCCAGGGTGCTCCGGCAGCCACACCAGTTGAGCCCCAGCCAACGCGCCAGTCCGGTGCGGTCTGGGAAATGCCGCTCTACTCGGTAGACGTGCCGGCCAACAACGGCACCATCAGTGTTTCTCGTCGTGCACCGTACGTCATTCCGCCTTCTGTGGCCTTCCCTTGGAATGGCCGTGAAAGCGCCAACCTGCTTCCTCGGGGCGCGTTCTCCGTCGACATGGACAACAACGGCGGAGGCGGGCAGTCAGAGACGTTCAACGGACGTGACGGGTTCGTGTCCACGAGGCACTTCGGTAAGAGCCTCACTTACACCCCCAGCACCCTCTACGTGAAGACCGGCATCCCTACCGCCAACCGGCGCGGTCGTTGGCGTTGGGTGGCCCCCAATACCGTCTGGTTCTCCGTGACCATCGTCAATGACTTCGAGGATCAGGGAATTGGGGTTACGGGAGATAACTGGAGAGCCGCGGTGACTCTTCCGGTGAATTCCAACTCCAAGGCCATCCAGACGTTGCACGGCTATCTTTCGAATCCGTACAACTCGGGCGGCCTGCCGAACATCGTTAGCGTGACAGCCACTACGCATCCGGGATCGAACATCCTGTTTCTGCACTGGCCTAACTCGTCTACGGCGAGTGAAGGTTTGGACGGATTCAAGTCGTTCCCGGCTCGTTCAACCTTCTCTATCTCCGGGACTATCGAGGCCAATGAATTTAAGGAATAAGGCGGTATCACATGGCTAGAAACCAGTTTGGCGGTACCGCCTCTGACGTTGCCGAGGACGTGAACGGCGGACGAGTTCCGGGCGCAATGGGAACTGTCTGGGACGGTCCTGGAAGCAACGCAACTCAGCTCACGGACATGCTCGACATGAACGGGAACGCCCTCGGTCAGCTCGTTGCAGACGATCAGGGCATGATCCCCGCGTTTATGGGCCCGGAGGGCTCAGAGCTGCTGTACGTCGACTTCGGCGGGGGTCGAGTTGCCATCACGCCCGTTGACGTTGGCAGTCGCCTCAAGGCGCACGTGGACAACCTGACCACTGATCCTCACGGGGATCGAGCGTACGCAGATGCGTCCTTCATCAAGCTCAGCGAAGCGGGATGGCTCGTCACCTCCAATGGCAAGGCCAACGGACGTGGCGTGTGGGTGCCCCGGAGCTGGGGTGAGTTCTGGCGCCCGAAGCGGGACGCTGCCAAGGCCGGTTCAGGCAAGGCGAACGTCGCAGTCATCGGCGGAAGTGCGTCTGTCGGCTTCTACGCCTCCAACCTGGTCACCAAGTCGTGGCCAGGCGTCCTCACGACCAGTCTTCAGACCGCCAACGGCGACGGTGGCTCTGGCTTCGTCTCCGCGCTCTTCAGCGCCAACGGCATTGCAGGCAACGACACAGCAGCAGTCAACCAGTGGACCACCAGCGGTGGCCTGGTTGCCCAGACCGGTACATGGGCCATCGGCGGTCACCCTGTAGGACCGGGCTGGGGCTACCTCTACACCTCGACCAATGGCAGCTCGATGACGTGGACGGTACGAGGTACCTCCGTGACCATCTACACCCTTGGTGCTGACGGGAACCGCTCCCCCTGGGCGTACTCGATTGATGGCGGGACCGATGTGGCTGTCACCGAGTCGGCTACCACGGGCCTGACGGTGCTGAAGACGACTGTCACTGGTCTGTCCGCCGGCACCCACACGGTTCGGGTGAAGCACACGGGTACGGCAGGCAAGTACCTGTCTGTCTGCGGCGTATCTGGCGAGAACACCAGCGGAGTTGTGGTCAACAACTTCGGTAAGAAGAACGCCAACGCCTCTCAGTACCTCCCTGCGGGGAAGGTCGGTTGGAACGGCGGATCTAGCTACCCGGCGGATCTCCTGATCTACGGCATCAGCCCTCAGGACGTGATTGACGGGGTTGCCGTCGACACCTGGGCTTCCCAGGTGCGACAGCACATCTCGAACGTCCGAGACGGAGGCTCCAGCCTCGGAGCTACCGACGTGGTCTTTGTTCTGCCTCACATCGGACAGGCAGACGCACAGGGCTACCGCTTCCAGGACTTCGCTGACCGCACTTACGCCCTGGCGAACACATTTGAAGCCGCGGTAGTGGATTTCTGGAATCTCGGCCGGAACTCATGGAACTTCTTCAACTCCCTGGGGTACTGGGGCAACCCTGCTGCTCCGGGCACTGCCGGAACTGATGCGGCCCTTCCCTCTGATGCAGGTCACTCCTACATGGCGGGAGTGCTTACCGCTCTCCTCAACAGCTAATAGGAGGCCTCATGGCTAATCCCCAGATGCCGCAGGTAATCGCTGTGGCCAAGAGTCAGGTTGGAGTCCGAGAGGGCTACGCAGAAGGCGGATGGAACAACATTGTCCGTTACGCAAATGAGGTGCCAGGTCTCACCTGGGCACAGGGCCAGAGCTGGTGTGCAACTTTCACGTCGTGGGTTGCAATGCGAGCCGGGGTGGCTAACCTCTTCCCTCGTACGGCCGACTGCTCCGCTGCGGTCACCTGGTTCACCAATGCCGGACGCTGGTCCTGGTTCCCCGCAATTGGCGCTCAGGTCATGTACGGCACTTCGGGCCAGGACCACACGGGCATTGTAATTGCCTACGATGCGACCTTTATTTGGGCAGTGGAGGCTAACACCTCCGACAACGGTTCGACCGAGGGCGACGGGGTCTATATCCGCAAGCGTCGCCGGTCGGACGCCATCGTTTACGGATACGGTCTGCCCGCGTACTCCGAGGGCATCATTACGGCTGACTCGGCAAAGAAGGGTGTGAGCGGCTACACGTACGCGGCTACCCATTCCGGTCCTGGTCCGGCTGAGCTGACGGCAGGTGCGACCGCCGTACAGAACTTCGTGGCCGAGACCGCGACTGTCAACGGTGCCGTGCACTCTGGCCGGCAGTACATCCAGCAGAATGAGGCAACGACCGTTGCCCTGGAGATCGTTGCCTTCACGGGTACCGGTAATCAGGTGGTCCTCATCAAGGATGCTGACGGAGTCACTCGTTTCGAGGTGACTGCTCCAGGTGCCACCATCCACCGGGCTCTCGCCGCATTCACGAGCAACCTCCAGATCGGCTCTGCAACGGCTGATATAGGCGGCGGGTCCGGTGTAGTCGGCATCAAGAACGCTGCCACTGCCCCAACCACCAACGCGACCGGCGGAGGAGTCCTCTACGCCGAGGGCGGCGCTCTCAAGTGGCGAGGCTCGAACGGAACAGTCACGACCATCGCTAACCCCTAAGCGCTAACTCCCAGACGAAGGCGGCTCGGTACTCCGGGCCGCCTTTTGCATGCCTCCTGGAGGCCCAATGACCCTCTCTCAGTTCTTCAACTTCTCGGGGCCTCTGGCGACGTTCATTGCGGCTGCGGTTGTGATCCTCGCAGCGTTCCGAACGAACACCGCACGAGTCTGGAAGGAAGAGGCAGAAGCCCAAACCGCTAGGGCCAACCGCCTTGAGAACGACCTTAAGGAAATCAAGGAGCGACTGACGCATATCGAGCGTGACAACGCTCGGCTTATCGCTCTGCTCACTTCTCTCGACCCCGTCCGTCTTTCGCAGCGCGGCTGACGGCTAACCCCCAGGAGGATTAATGGCAACTACTTGGATCACTGGCGCTGAGCGTCTGGGAGACGGCTCTATCGGTGGAACGATGGGCAAGCCCGACTCTCCCGCCCGTGCCGTCTGGCACACCACCGAGTCGGGTGATGGTGACGAGGCATTCAAGAGTGTCGCTGACTACCTGATCAAGATCGGCGCCGAACCCCACATTCTGTATGACCCAAGCACTGACCGGATCGGGCAGTTCGGCCCGCTCAACGAGTCGGCCCGAGCGCTCAAGAACGACGGGGACACCCGTACCAACCGGGTCGGTAAGGCCTGCATCCAGATTGAGGTACTGGCTCGCGCTGGAAAGCCCTTTACGGGCTACTGGAAGCCAGGGCCCAACTTCCGGAAGCTGATGGCTGCAATCCGCTCTCACGGCGTTCCTGACGTCTTCCCAATGGGTGCCCTTGCCGAGAAGTACGGGGACTCTGACGTTAAGCGAACTCGGGACGTATGGCTGACCAAGGGTGGCCACTTCGGACACTGCAATATCCCTGGTAATGACCACTGGGACCCTGGTGCGATTGACGTGAAGGCTCTGTTTGCTGCGGCCCCTAAGGCGTCGACTCCAACCAAGCCGACTACTCCCACCAAGCCGACTACTCCGAGCAAGACTGCTCCTGCTTTCCCTGGCGCCTACTACTTCCGCCCTGGCGCGAAGAACTCGTACGTTACTCAGCTTGGCAAGCAGCTCGTGAAGAAGGGTTACGGCCAGTTCTACAAGCAGGGTCCAGGCCCTCAGTGGACTGCCGTTGACCGTGCTGCGGTCAAGGCTTTCCAGGTGGCTCAGGGCTGGACCGGTTCGGATGCGGACGGTTACCCCGGTCCGCAGACCTGGAAGAAGCTTTTTAGCTAAGAGGAGGCCCTATGCTCGACTTCATTTCTAAGCACGGCGTACGCATCTATTCCGTCCTCGCGGCCCTGGTGCCGGCGCTCGTCCTCATCTGGCCTCGTGTGCCGTGGGAAGCCGTCGTTTCGGCTTCCGCTGCACTGCTCGGAGTCGGTGTGCTAACTGCCTCGCACGAGGACACCAAGACTCTCCGAGCCCTGTACGAGGACAGTCCCTTTGCCGATGAGCTGAACGGCAACGCGGGTAAGTAACCCGCACAAGAACTAGGTGGAGGGGTCCACCTGGGGTTAGAGAGAAACACAAAAAAGCCCCCCTCCCGGTGACGGGAGGGGGGCTTTTTTTTTTCGTTCTACTCGGACGCACGGCCCACGCTGGTGGGCGTCCATTGTGTGATGGGGTGGATCTTCGCCTTGCCTGCCTTCACGGCTTCCTGAGCCAGCATGCTTGCCTCGGTGACGTCGCAGGCTTCCACGTAGACCGTTGCCGCCGCATGTGCATGCAGCGAAACCCGGTACCTCTTCTTCGGCATCTCTTCTCCCTCACTCATGGGCGTACGTCACCTGTTCGCCAACCTTGGCGGCCAGCGGGAAGGAGAGTTCCTTAACCCAGATCCGTACGTCCTTGTCTTCCACGTCCACGTAACTAACGGTGAGGATCAGCGGTTCTTCCGTCGGGTCCCCCGCGTCAATCTCCTCTCCCTCTTCCAGGAGTTCCACCGTCGTATATGCGCTCATGACACCTCTTCCGTAATGACCTGCTCGACGTGCTGAAGGATGGTGGCTGCGGCGAACTCTTCAGCCATGAAGTGATCCAGCATGAGGAGCGCTATAAGCGCCCGACGCATGCCGTCGATTCTGCCGTTGGCTATGCGCTTAGCCGGACGTCCAAGGTTCGTGGACCGCTTCAGCTCATCCACCATTTCGCGGAGAATCCTGGAGTATGCGCGCCCGAAGCGCGCGGTCACGTCCTGTACGGCTATGTCTTGCATGAGACCCCCATACGAAAAGCGGCCCACCCCCTTCCGGGGATGGGCCGCTCTCTCGTGGTGCTGGTGGCTACTTGTTGGCTGCCGCGTACGCTTCCTTGATGGAGGCCGGGACACGGCCCCGGTTGCTCACCTCGAAGCCGTTGGACGCAGCCCACTTCCGGATCGTCTCGGACGACGGCTCAACCGTGCTCGTCGTCGTCGGCCTGGCCGCACGCCCGCGGTTGCCGGCGGAGCTGCCAGCCTTGCGCCGACCCCCACTGAGGTACGGGGCGAGGAACTCACGCAGCTTGGCCGCGTTCGGCTCGCTCAAGTCGATCTCGTACGACTTGCCATCCAGCCCGAATGTCACAGTCTCGTCCGCCTCTCCCCCGTCGATGTCGTCGATGAGGAGAACCTGAACCTTCTGAGCCATGGGTTGTGCCTTCCTTGCTTCGGTTCGTACGTCCTTCGGGGGGTGGTTGTCGTTGTATCCCCAACGACACACACCTTCATACTTTTCAGCGTTTTGGAGCGCGTTTCTGTCACAGGAGGCTGTCACATGCACGCGTCCTACTCAAGTCCGTTTCACTCTCTCCACTTCCCTTCCGACCACTTACGGCACAGAGGCGAGTAACGGCCCTGCACGAGACGGGGTGTTGACGGGCGGGTTTGGGGCATAGAAGAGGGGACCGCACGCTTACGGTCCCCTGTGTCAGCAGCGCTCAAGGCAGTGCCGGACATAAGCTGTCCTCCTGTGTCCGTGAACGCTTCGCTTCCCTCTTCTCCTTCCTGACTTCCCGCACCTTCGCAGCGGCCAGGCGGTCACGAAGCACCACACGATAGACGTTTCCGTATTGCTCGCAGAACACGCCGTAACGCTTAACCTTCTTGGATGCCGCTATGAGCTTGGCAAGCCGCTTCATGCAGCGCTCAGCGTCACCAGGAAACGCGAAGGTTCCGCAGACGACTTCCGGTGATTCCAGATTGGGCCACGGAGAATCACTCATGGTGGTGCGTCCTTCCTGTGACGTGCGCTACCTCTGAAGCTCCTCGACAGGGGTGAACCTGTCCGGGGTCCAGTAGCCGACCACTTCCCCCGTGGCGACGTGGCGAACAGGCTTGCCCAGGTCGGTCACCGCCTGGCCGCCCTCCTCCTGGTCCTCCTCCTGGGGCTCACTCTCCTCGGCCTCCTGGTCCTGGTGCTCGGTCTCCTCGGGAGCGGGAGACCACCAGATCTGAGACTGAAGGGAGCCCGTGAACAGGGCCTCTTCCGTCTCCACGGACCAGATTTCGTACCGACCCTGCCCGGTGTACGTGATCCCTGCAAGGGTTTTCTGTGTCGGTTCGGTGGACCGCTTCCCGCCCTTGCCTCCGAACAGGAGCCGTGCGTTGACGCTGACCCTGGCGGAGCGGACAGCGGGGATGTCCCGGATCTCTCCGTTGGTCCAGTCCCCCGCCTTCGGAGCCTCGGCCAGTCGGATGGAGCTGTGCTCCGGGAAGAGCGTGGTCCAGGTCGACCGCGTCGCCGGATCAGTGCCCTTCTCCCCGACGCACACACGAACCGCCGGAACCTTGGCCCCGTTGTACGTGGCCTTGACCTCCTTGGGCGCGTCCAGCAACGTCCCTTCCCTGGTCACCTCGTGCCCTCGGGTGTCCCGCCCACTGGCGGTCACGTAGTCGCCCGGCTTGACGTGAGCAAGCATCTTCTTGAGGTCTGACACCTTTTCCTCTTCCTCCCAATTCGGGGAACGCTTCCGGTTCCCCTGTTCCTGGCTGTCGTTCAGCACCCTCAGAGAGGGCACGTCCAATCGGTTGGTGCACACGTCGCAATCGCAGGCGTGACCAACACACATCAGGCAGCCCACGACGTCACATAGACGGTCCGGCCCGTACCCGTCCCCCCTGTTGTACGAAAAGGGGTATAGGACGTGCTCTCTCTCGTATGCGTGTCCGTGTGCCACTGGCACGGCGGGACACTCGAACTTGGAGGCTCGGGCGGACTCGTCGGTGACGAAGGCAGCACGGCACCGGGTGCACTGGAAGCGACCTTCCGGCCGCAGGTGCACCCGGTGCTTCACGCGCTCACCCTCTCAGCCGTCCGGCTGCGTGTGGTCCGCTGCCGGGGTGCCGGCGGAGAGGCCGCTACGACCTTCTTCGGGGTGGCCGCCTTCTTCACCGCCTTACGTGTTGCCGGCGGAGAAGCCGCGGGAACCTTCTTCGTAGGTGTCGCAGTCTTCTTAGCCGTGGCTCGCTTACGTGCCGGTGCCCGCTGGGCGGGAACCCTCACGGGCTCGGGCTCGGGCTCGGGGGCTGACTCCTCCGGAACCTCAACGAGCCGGAAGACCAACGGGTTGAGGCCTGGACGCTTGGACTTGACCTCTTCCGCGACAGCATCGGGCATCTCGTCAACGGCATCGAAGATCTGACTTGCCGTGTAGCGAGAGCTGAGGGCCCGGTAGAGCTGCGTAGAGGTCATGGGGCCATGCATCGTCAGCTTCTCCCTGATCTTCACGTCCAGCGGCAGGATCGTACGGGCCTTCTGGACGCTGCTCTGAGAGATCAGTTGCTTGACCGAAGCAATGGAGAACTCGACGAACGCACGTGCCGCCTCAAGTGCTTTGACGCTGATCACAGTCTTACGCTCGGCCGCAGTGAGAACGCACGCAACCCGTATGACCTGTTCGTCAGCCCGCTCGATGAAACACGAGATGTCCTCGGGGAGTTCATCCATGGTGTCTTCATACTCGGCCCGTATGTCGTCAAAGCGTTCTGCGGCTGCGTCGCTCAACTCCATCTCACGTACTTCTTTGCGAGCCCACTCATAAGCCAGCCGCAGAGCTGCACTCACCCTGATCTCACTGAGCGGGTTACGTCGACTCTTAGCCGTGCGGATGAGCTTGGAGCGCTCGACCGAGACCGGGAGAATACGGTTGAACGAGCCTCCCTGTGCCTCCGTCAGACTGACGTACTTGGCCCAAGCGGCAGGCTGGATGTGGACATGAAACCCCAGGGCAGGGGTTTCGACCGTCACCTCTACCCGCTTCCCGTCCTTTTTGGTGACGTTGGAAACACGCTTTCCGTCCCAAGCGGTCCGGAGCACTCCCGAATACTTGGCATCCCTGTTGGTCAGTTTCAGAGTGGTCGACCACTCCTCATCAACTATGACGGTTCTCCCGTCGAGACCACCCTCAGACGTAAGCGAGTCCTGTTCGTTCTCGTAAAGCGTCTGCACCAAGGATGCGCCCGACGAAATGCCGCCCTGTCGACGGAGGGCGAGGAAGTCCCCAACGGAATCCCGCAAAATCGCCTCAGCGGTTGAGAGCGCGTATCCCTTGCGCCCCACCCGCGACCGACCAGCAAGAGCCGTCCAGACTACCGAGGGCCGCCCATTCGGCTGCAATACGTTGCCGTTAAGGGCCGCCGAGAACAGGGCCAGCACCGCCGCATGGACCCCCACGGGGTCCGCCTCCGTGTGGGGCATAGCGGCCTTGACTGCTGAGCCGATGGGCCCATAAGCCATCGGCTCGTAACGAGCCTTCTCGTCCATTACCTTCCTTCCGTTCCGATTGTTACTGCACGTTCACACTCGGAAGCGTGAGCGTCCATGGATCGGGCTGGACGTATCCCTATTCCAGCCCTCACCAAAGAGGCTCAGACCCCTATGGGCTAATCGCCCAAGAGAACGTCCGTCATTTCCTCAAGCGCGGTCACAGCGCTATCCGCACTCTGCCGGAACATGTCCGCCGCGTGCAGGTACCCCCGATTTGTCATCCAGGAAGCGTCTTGCGCTGCCTTCATCGACGGGTCCGCCTGTCCCGCCGCGTACGCCTCTCGCGCTTCCTTTTCCGCCTCTCGCATGTCCCGCTCGTACTTGCCGAGAGCTGCCAGCAGGATTCCCCTGCGGTTGTCCAGGAAGCTGTACGCCTTATTCACGTCAGAACTCCTTCTGTTCCTGAATGTCGAGTGCCCCGTTGTGACCCATGGTTCGGGCCATCCACGTTGCAGCCGCTTTGTAAGAGCCGAAGCCGCTTTTGCGGGGGAGCGGCCAAACGTTGCTGCCGTCCCATTCCGTACATTCGATCCAGTACGCGCCATCCTCGCGGCCGATCCTGGCCCCGCCATTAGGCAGGGTCACGAGCGCTTTACCGCGCTCGAATCGGTCCACGTTGATCACCGTTGCTTCAGCCACGAACGCGCACCTTCCCCAGCGCACTCAGGAAGGCGGGAGCCGCGACAGCCACCAGGGCACGAGCGGCATGCTCAGGGCACGCGTAGTAGCTGGCTTCCTCCCCCAGCTCCTCGCACAAGTCGAGGAACGCGGGCAGCCACGAGCCCTCACGTGCGTTGCCGGCTGCTGTCCTGGCACGGGCCTTGACGTCCTCTACCACCAGGGGCCAGACCCCCACCCGGCTCACGTCTCGTCCGCCTTGCGCTCGGGCTGAGCGAACCTCTCGGTTATCCAGTCCCAACCCCACTCGGTGGAGAAGTGGGCTGCACAGGAAACGGGGTCCGTTATCCAGTCATGCCCCACCCTCCGGTAAGGGCTGAGGCACCTCCACACAAGACGGTCGAGGAGAAGGTTTGGCAGAGTCGCGCTCGGCAACGGCTCTTCGGTCTGTGCCAGCCAAGCGCCGTACTCTTCCGTCATGTCCTCACTCTTGAGGACTACCAGGAACCCTCTCTCGTTTGCGCGCCAGTACAGCGAAACGCGCATGTTCAGAGGGTCCCCGAACACACCGACTGCCACGTGTGTGGCAGAAGCTTCGGTAACCTGCATTGTTTCCCCTTTCGAGTAGGCCGAGTAAGGGACGCGGGAAGGTATCCCGACTCACCGCGTCCCAAGCTCACCCGACTAGATCAGGTTGTTACGTTCCCGCCATTCCCTGAGCGCCGTTTCCCGCTCCGCAGGGGGAAGGCAGCCCTTGTGACGCGGGCTGGGCTTCCAGTTGCCTTCCTTGTCCTTGCGTCCCCGGATGTGGCTGTAGAACTTTTCGATCTCCTGTCCGCAGCCCTTGAGTTCACAGCGCCACAGGGACCGGGTGTCACTGCCGTTGTACGTCCCGAGGAGCGTCCACCCGTTGAAGCGGGCAACCGCAATTGCCCGCTGAGCGGCTTTGATGTTCCGGTCATTCGCCCCCTGCTTCAGCACAGGGGAGATCTCCGGAAGTTCGGGGGTGTGCTCGGTCATTGTGTGAGTTCCTCTCTTAGCGGGTCGTCTGCGTGTCGACGTGCGTGAACCAGGTCAACGCCACCGTCAGGGCAGTGCGGGCAGGGAACCGTGTTCTCTTCCCTCCACTGCTTTACGGTGACCTGGACTAGCCCGTCACAGCCTCCACATTGCATGTGGACCATGCGGTTTCCCTTCGGTAGAGACAGAGCAAAGGGCACGGAGAGGTATCCCTATTTCCCCGTGCCCCAAGCTCAGCGTCTAGCGTCGGTTACAGCGGCAGGTACAGAACCGGTACGGCCTCATCAAGCTGGGCCAAGTAGGTTGCTCCGCCATTGCAGTTGAAGCGGTAGTGCGTCCCTGCATACGGGATTTCGATGATGTCGACGGACTTGACCTCGAACGCTCCGGTCCCGTGGAACACCACCAGGTCGGCATCTATGGCGAATTGCCCGTCCTCCGTGCTGCTGCCCGCAGTCACCTCCTGAGCCACCTTCATTCCGAGGACGTAACTGCCCCATGCGTCCCCCCAGATGACCGGTCGAGACAGGTAGTCGGACCGCTTGACGGGAGCCATGGGAGGCGACAGACGCTCTCCCACAATCGGCCCGTCCTCGTGACTGAGAGGCCCGTTAGCGGCCTCCCATTCGGCCACGGCTACGCGTGTCTGGTCGGTGAACGTGCGCCGCATGTGGACGGTGCACAGGAGCAACCCGCGCACCGCCTTACCGCCCTCGTCTGTGTAGGTGACGACGCTTGCGCGCTCCGGGCAGTGGCCGAGCCACTGGTTCACGAACACTTCGCACTTGTGGCCGTCCGGGGTGACGTTCTCCAGTGCCCTTTGCGCGGCCTCACGTGTACCCGCAGCAGCAACCCACAGGGTCTCTTCAACCACCGGATTCCACGCGTAGACAGACCACTTCTCCGGGAGTCCGTCCCTGTCCCCCTGTGTCCTCACGACGTATCCCCGATAGTCCCCGGTCGACTGCTTCCCCAGGTAGCGGATTCCGTCGTATCCGCCATCGCGCCACTTGTTGCTCATGATTGCCTTTCTTACTTCACTTCCATGGACAGCACGCAGTTCGCGTGAATGTCCTCGTGCAGTCGGCCCTTTTCCGTGCGGGCCGAGATACGGCTACCGATACTGACCACAGTGCCCGTGATGATCACCTCCCCATCAAGGAACTTGATGCACAGGTCGTCCCCCGCGTACATTCCGCGCAATGCGGCCTTCATCGTCTTGAGAGTGAACACCTCTGGCCTTTCATTCCTGCCTCTGAGCTTGTCTCTAGAGACTGGCCGAGTAGGGCATGGGTGATCTCCGCCCGGAATTCCGGGTGACCTTCCCATGCCCTCTACGGTCAATCGCTAGCGAGTCATCTCGCGGCAACCCTCACGCACATAGCCGATCTGCTGAGCGACCGTGCGACGCTTTCCGTCATCCCACGTGTCACTGACCATGTCCCGAAACCACAACCGCCCCTCATGAGTGCGCCGCAGCTCGACGCACGGCGCGTAGTGCACCGTTCCGGCCAGCACACGGGCCCGGTAGGGCATGTGGGGGGTGTGGTGGCCCGTGTGAGCCTCTGCCTTGACTGCACCCGCGAGAATGGAGAGAACCGCGAGTGCGAGCATGCCAAGTCGAATACGCATTACGCCGTGACCTCCGGGAGTTCCGCAGTGATGAACCGAGCTTCCATGGCGCGCACGATGTCAACCGCGTCCTCGAACGAGCCCCAAAGCTTCTGACTCGTTACCGTGACGTCGTACAGTTCCGGATTCCGGAACCACACCGTACGAATCTCCCCGTTGTCCATCTGCGCAATGTGCTGCTCGCGCAGATGGCTGGACCTTCCGAGGACGAACGCCTTACGGCGCATGATCTTGGCCAGGACAACCTTGCGCGTTTCCGAATCCTGCATTTCGTGTTCCCTTCTCTCCGCTCCTGTGAGCGGGCATGAGAAAGGCACGGAGACGTATCCCTAAACCTCCGTGCCCGACTGTCCTACTGTGGTTGTGACGCTGTGCCGGCGGGAGCTACTCCCTGTGAGCCGGGCCGTTTCAGCGCGTGCGCTGTGTGTACTCCCAACGGTTCATGCACAGAGGCGACGCACCGTTGTACGGGCCGCATTCCTCGCAGTGCTCACCCTTGTTGACCACGCACCCGCACGGCGCTTCCCACGTTCCGAGGATGGACGCATACGCGTCCCGGTCCGTGTTCGTGAGCGGGACGCGTCCGACACTCAGGGTTTCTCCGTCCGTGAGGACGTAGCTACCAACCCCGTGAGCCGTTGCCGCTGTGTAGACGAACCATCCCTCATGAGTCGGGTGGGGCACGGGTGCCGACTCAATGACCATCCAGGGCGCCATTTCCCACCCGGTGACCATGTCTCCCCGGCGGATGTACTGAGCGGGGAGAGCCGTCCCCAGGTACCGCCGTGCCTTAGGCCCGAACCGCTGCCATGCATTCACATTGCCTCCCAGGGTTTGCCACATGCGCTCGAATACGCAGTGAACAGTGAGGCACACGGACGTATCCCTAAACCCGTGTGCCATAACTGCCAACTACGGCTATCGGCCTTTGCTGCCGAACTGGAGTTTCCCGTCCTTATTGATCCAGTCCAGCACTTGGTACGGGACGGTCAGAGCCCGCATGCACAGGAAGCACAGAGGCTTTTCCGTGTCGGTCTCGTAGAGCACCACTAGTTGCCCCGGATGATCACAGTTGCATCCCCCGCAGTGCGTGAACACCCGCAAGTCCCGCTCGCTCACGCCTCCACCACCCGGAAACCTCCGCGTGCGCCACGCTCGATGATCCGGGACGGGTAGTCGAAGGGGCACCCGTCCGTCCGGAACTCCATTGCGTCCGTCCAGTTTTCCGGGGTGAACGGGTACAGGCTCGCACTCACCGAGTCCGTGTCCCGTGCCCTTCCCCAGGACTTGAGTGCGGATACCGCATCGTCCAGCGTCCGTACAGCGGTGACCACGAACGTTTCATTTCGTCCGGGCTCGTCCACGTGCAGGTAAGCAATCCAGCGCGGCCCCGCAGCGATGCACGCTTTGCACGTGATCTCCAAGGGACTGCCGGACATGAGGGAGTCCGTGCCCGTGATTCCCGCACGTCCGCACGTGGTGCGGTTGTCGCTCCCACGGTCGTACCGGAACTCTCCTCGGATGCCGTGTGTGGTCGTGCTGCTTCCGATGCGGGCAACCATGTTCGCGGTGGTCCCGCTGTAGTCGACCGGCTCGACCTTGCGAACGTTGACCCACACGTTCGCGTCCAGGTACCCCGCGCAGCTCTCACACGCATACAGCGTGTACATGACCGCGTCCTTGATGTCATCCGTCGGGCAATGCGATTCCCGCATCACCCAAGCAGCCGGCACACCTGTCCCAAGGCACAGGTCGTACTCGCAAAGCTTCATTCGCTTTTCCTCTCTTGCGCCATTACGTACGTTCGCAATGGGTGAGAGGGTGCACAGAAGAGTATCCCTAATCCACTGTGCACCCGACTCCCCTACGACTTACGCAAGCGGAGTGACCCGGATGTTCACGCCGTTAACGAGCGCGTATCCGGTCCTGTAGATATCCGCCTTTGCCCTAGTGCACATGCCCTGATGTGCAATGGTGCTCGTGAACGCTGCCACGACGCTAACCATGTTCGCCCAACCACGAACCGGAACCCTGAAAGGCCCGGCGGCATCCGTGAGGCTCACCTCGAATACGTCGTGTGCGAGGTACTCCCGGTGAAACGAGAACTCTTGAGGAGTCAGGAGCCCCGCATCTCTCCGCACGGTGCTTATCGCTACTGGCATTGCTTCCCCTTAGGGGTTGTACTGCGGCCCACATGGGCCCTTGCAAGCGCCAATCAAAGGACAACCGGCACTCCCCTAGGCAGACGCACTCTCAGACGCTCAGAGACACGCTCAGAGGGTCGGTGAGTATCAGTCACCGTGACCCATAGCGCACTGGACACGTCGTGTTGGGTGTGTCTGCCGTAGGCAATATCGGTTGTCGCATGCGTCTTACTGCGGCTACTGCGCGACGCGCGTCGTATGCCTCTGTGTGTGTCTTACTCGCACCCTCACGTTGCTCGTATCGCGCGGCTCAACTCCCGGTCACAGAAGGGGGAGGAGCGATGCTCACGACGTCCACAACGTTGCTGGCACTCACAGAGACAGACTCGGTTTGTTTCGTGGCCACCGCATTCTGTCTCGCATGGATCTAGTCATTGTCCGGATGATCAATCCCGGCTCCTCGGCACATCCGACGCTTTCGCGCTCTAGACCAGTCATCGCGTCACCCTCAGGGCCGCTCGTGCATCTTGGAAGCACACCCTTATTCACTTCGGGTGCGTGTGCCTATGTATTCAGTTAACAAGGTGGCTACGTGACCGCCTGGCCGCCGCCATACGCGTCTGAGTAGGTATCCGCTTGGGTCGACCGTTAGGCCGCCATTCGCGCTCTCAGGGCCGATACCGGGCCCGTGTGGTGAGTCGTTGTGGACTCACCCGCGCTGAGTGGTGGGGACCGTGCGTTCATTTCGCTTCCCTCCCTTCCGGCCCCGCCCCCTTGTGGTGCGGTGCTGGGAGTACGTAATCACAGCAGGCAACTAATGCGCACCCCCGGTGACAGGGAGCGCGCACGCGCACACGTAGAGGCCACATAACCGCAGGTCAGAGGGTGTTTTTTCCGCCCCGCCGGCAATGCATAGAAACATGGATGAAAAGGGGCAAACTCACCGTGATTCGAGTACCTCACAGCACGCAACTTATTTGCAATGCCTTTACCTTTACATCCCTCATAGGTGGACACAACAGGCATGCATGTTATGCATCCGTGATATTCAAGGTTGTTTCGTATATACCCTTGCTAGGTATACGAGTCCGACATAGTGGACATTATGAGTTGCGTATTGTGTCCGCATTACTGAGCTATGTCCGTGACCCACATCACACAATTGGTCAGCGCCGAGCGCTCGAATGCGTCACCCTCGGGTGAGTCCAGGCTTCACAAGCGCACAAAGAATGCACCTGAATTCACGCAGGAATGGCGCTCGTATCTATGCACCACTTCACCTATGCATCATTATCATTCACAAGCGCACAAGGTTATTAATGATGTCGCACACCATGTGATGCATACATACGGGGGTAATATAACGAAAATGAAGCACGTGGACCGCCGGGGGCACCTTCCTTCCATCGTGTACGGGTTTCAATGTTTCACAAGTGCACAAGCCCTAATCCGCTGATCCTCGCTTCAGCTCCCTCAGGCCCGCCGGCACCCTCCCCGCGGTGCCTCAGAACCCCCTCAAGCCGGGCTCGCAATGGTGCATCACTTGGGTGAGGTAACAACATCATTGTCTTCTGCCTCACATTTTGGGGCTCTCGTGTCCTGTTTCCCGCCAGAGGACATGTACGTAATCTATGGAGGCGGTTGGTATACCCGCCTCCGGAAGGTCTCCAGAGACGACAGAGCCCCCCTCCCGCGAAGGAGGGGGGCTCTTTTGCGTTGCCGGTTGCCCTAGGAGCTGTGTGCGGGGACGTCTTCCTCGCTCATCTCAGGCACATCCCCCTTTTCCAACAGAGACCGGGCCTTCTGCATCAATTCTTCGCTCTCGAAGCGAAATCTGCCCACCCTCAGAGCGTCATGGCCGTACATGGTTTTGCCCAACACCACGGTTTTGTCCACTTCAAGCACCCAAGACGCGTTCGGGAGGTCAAGAAACGGGCGCTTAGGGATCAGGCGACTCGAAGAGCCGGTGCAGATCAGCCAACAAGCCTGAGCGAACTCCATTCCGCCATTACCACCCCACAGACGCTGTGGTTCGTGCCGTGCAGCGATGTCCATGAGGGAGAGATCAGGAATGTGTGGGAAGGGGATGTACCCCAATACGGCGTTATCCCCGAAGTTGCCGGTTGACGTATAGGCCACGATGCCCACTCGCCGGGGATTCCATGAGTGCAGAAGACGAAAGACCGATACACGGCCTGTGTCGCTGATTTCCCTTGCCATCTTCGCTCCTAACGCAGCCAGCCCCCGCCACTCTAAAGGGCGGGGGCTGCTGTCACCTACGAGAGCACGAACTATCCGTGGTCACCGCACGGCAGGTCGTTGCACTCCACGGTGTCGGTCTTCCAGAGGGCCGGGTCGACCTCGAACCCCGCCGCCTCGATGCCCCGCAGGGTCCGAGGGATCACCACGGATGCCGGCTCGTACACACGCCCCGGCTCGTCTGCCGGGTTGTGGTGCTTCTTCGGCCAGCCACGGGACGCGAAGAAGTCGTCGTACGGACGGGTGTACTCCAGGAAGGCGTGCACCCCCTTGTCCACGGCCGGGCTGGGGCCGAAGTCCCCGACGCCGGGAGCCTTCAACGCGCTTGCGGCGAGGTAGGCCAACGCCTGATCGGTGATCCGCTCGGCCGTCTCCTGGTCCAGCTTGTTGACCGAGGCCACGCGACGGCTCAGCCGCCCGAAGAACGCGGGATCAACCAGCGTCCTGGCCTTCTGAGCCTCCATGACAGGTGCAGACATGCTCACTCCTCTTTGTTCAGAGTTGTGGTGCATTGCAGACCCGCCCCGGCAACACTTGACCTGTCCTAGGGGTGAAGTGATCCACCGGGGCGGGGGTTGAACCGCCCCTACTGGGATTCCGACAGAGTCACGGGGGGAGCCTCTATTCGGTACGTCCAGCAGGGACGGAGTCTTTGTTAGCGCAGGGGCCCTAGGGCCACACCCAGCACGAAGCCGCATGATCCGGCGATGGTGATGATCAGCAGAGGGCCCGTGAAGCGGGCTAAGAAGTCGATCACTGGACGGTCCGGTTCATGTCGACAGGTTCGAGTTCCGGCGGGGCTGTTGGGGTGGCTCGTTGCTTCATCTGCTCCAAGCGGGCACCGATGAGTTCGTCACGGTCCGGCCTTCGGAGAGCTTCCGGCTCAGCCCCCCACGGCTCACCGGTTTCGAGCGGACGCAGGAAGTAGCCCGCGACCACTCCCATTTCACCCTTGTCCGTGTCGAGCACCGTCTCTCCGATCAGCGGACGATGCGGCCGGTCCGCAAGGACGTTCAGCGGCTCGCGGCTCCTCTTGAGGGCGCGGTTGATCCTCCATACATCCACCAGGCTGAGAGCGCCCAGAACGATGAACGCTTCTCCGTTTTCATCACCCCAGTCCACCCGCATCTGAGAAGGCGCCACGTCGATCCGCCGAAGCAGCTCCCGCAGCTCCTCATAGGCGTCCTGGTAGCGGTTGGTGGTCGGGCCGCCTGGCATAACAACAGTCAGATGGTCGCGGTCCGTTGGGGGCTCGTTGGTCTTGGGCATGGGGGGCCTCTGGTTCCGTCTTACGTCACTGTCTGTGCAACACCCTGGACCCAACGCGAAGAGCGTGGAAGAGTTTCACGTCCCGACCTGGGGTTTGGGCGGTCTGGCATATGCCAAAGCCTGTGACCTGGGGGAAGGCACGTTGAAAGCGAGTGACCAAGCGCATGGGAAGGTGACGTGAGCGTTTCTGACAGCAGTGAGAACCCTCGGCGCCGGTTTGCTGAGGAACTCAAGAGCGCACGGGAGTTGCACGAAAGTGGCCTGTCCCAGACGGAGTTAGGGCAGCGAACACGAACGTCCAAGTCGACGATCAGCCGTCTGGAGTCCACCGACTCACCCATCCCGCCAGAGCTGCCGGCACTGCTCGATCAGGTCTTCAGCACGGAGGGGAAGTTCAAGGCCCTGTACGAGGAGATCGTTGCTGCGGACTTCCCGGCGCTGTACCGACGCCGAATGGCTTTGGAACGGCAGGCAGAGGCCGTGTGGGAGTGGTCCCCAACCATCGTGCCGGGACTCCTACAGACGGCGGGTTACGCTCGCGCACTCTTCCTCAAGGGGGCGCCCAGGGCCACCCCGGAAGAGATCGCCTCCGACGTCGGCAAACGTCTTGCTCGGCAAGCTGTACTGCATACACCGGTGCCGCCAGACCTCCGAGTGGTGCTGTGCGAGTCTGTACTGATGCGCAGGGTTGGCAGTGCTGAAGTCATGCGGGAGCAACTTGCCGCCCTGCTCAACCACGGGCGTCAGCCCACAACCCGGCTGCGTGTCCTGCCCCTGGACGCTGAGGCGCATCTCCTCATCGACTGCGCCACCACGTTTCTCACGCTGCCAAATCACGTGACGGCTGTCTGTGTTGAGGCTTACCGTACGACGGGCATCATTGAGGAGCCCGAGCATGTCAGGGCTGCCGTGCGCACCTACACTGACCTGATGGGCGAAGCACTCCCAGCCCCCCAGAGCGCAAGTCTCATCACTGAGTACATGGAGAAGCTGTGACCCCGAATCCGCCGCAGACCCTCAAGTGGGTCAAATCGAGCTACAGCAACCCTGAGGGTGGAAACTGCGTGGAGTGGGCTCCCTCCGAGGCCACGACTGGCAGCGTTCCAGTCCGGGACTCGAAGGACCCTGAGGGGCCCTCTCTCGTCGTGACGAACCAGGCTTGGACAGCCTTCCTCGGGCTGGTTGGCCGCTAGGACCCTCTGAGCTGGTCACGTACACTCAATACCTGAGAGCCCCTGTCCGTATCCCTGACAGGGGCTCTCGTCGTTGCTGAGGGCTACGCCGCTCGGTACCGGTAGTAGGACGCCTGAGAGATCCCGAGGGCCTCACAGACCTTCTCCACGGTCGGCTTGCGGCCCTCCGTTGCTTCGATCCTCTGCCGGGTCTGCTCGATGGTCTCTCGCGTCAGGGCGAGAGCCTTCCTGCGCGGCTTGGATGGCCGCTCTTCCTTGAGGGAGTCCTCAAGTTCCTCAGAGAGTTCCTCAGCCTCCTCCGTCAGCTCTTCCACGGTCTGAGAGAGCCTCTCCACCTCCACGAGAACCTGACCGGTGTGAGAGAGCAGAGCGCGGCTCTCAGAAGCAACCAGGGCCGTCATGAGGCTCTGAGTGAGGTCCCTCAGCTCTTCCAGCTCCTCAGCCGCAGACTTGACCTGAGTGGGGGTCTCAGCCATGTGCACCAGGTGCGCAATGGTGAGAGGGGGGACGCAGGAGACAGCCACCACCAGGAGAGCGGACCCTTCCATGTAGTTCTGCTCTATCAGGTGGGAGATGCTCTGTGCGCTCATGGCCAGCAGCAGCGCCATGACGGAGCCGATGAGAGCTGTCACCTGTCCGGGAAGCTTCATCTTCCTGCGGTACGTGGCGATGGCACCCGCAGAGAGTGCGTACACCGAGAGGCAGACGGGCATGGCAGGCGCGTACCTCTCCGACCATCCCGCCGTCCGCGCCAAGTCGACCTCTCCGGGGATTGAGAGGTAGAGAGCCGCGATGCACGCCGCCGGCAGTGCTACGTAGAGGATGCCCTTGATGTACCAGGGGGTTGCGGAAGCAGACACACTCGTCCTTTCAGAGTGGGTTGGGGGAGTTGTCAGCCGCAGTCAGCGGCAGTTGCGGCAGATGCCGCCGGGGTGGCCGAGAGGAAAGATCACTTCACACTCAGGGCACTTGGCCCGCTCCACAGGTGCGACGGCAGGCGTCGACAGCACCGGGGCGGCCTTCTGGGGCTGGTGGTTCTTGAGGCGGTACGAGACCAGGGCAACCGCGGATTCGATGGACTCGGGAAGAGCGCGAGTCAGGGTCTTGATCACTTCCATCTCGTGGAAGCCCTCAGAGAGCCACTGAGCGGCCAGCGGAGCCAGGCGCATGCAATCCCGCATCGAGAGCTTGAGAGCGGGCTCAATGCGCTCCAGGCGCTTGAGGCAGGCCACGGCTCGACCGGTCACCGCATCAGCGGGGCCGGAAGTCTTGGTGTCGATCTGGTCGGGAGAACCCTCCCCACCCTGCTTGCTCTCGTCCTCGCAGCCAGAAGGCCGCTCGACGGAGTCAGGGAGGAGGTCATTTCCCTTCGGGTTCTTTTCTCCCTTGGGAGAGCCGCCGACAGCCTGACCAGTCGGGAGACCGACCGTCGGCATGTGGTCAGTCGGGTTGTCCGTGACCGTGGTGAGGGTTACCCATCGGCCCGTCTCGGGGTCCTGCACCTTGGCCCGCTTCACGTAGCCGTGTGTGATCAACTCGTTCATGGCGTTGCTGACCGTGCGGCGTCCGTTGGGGACCTTGGCAGTGATGCGCTCGACCGTGGCGCCGTTGGCGTCCGGGAGCGACAGGAGACGGGTGAGGAGTCCTACAGCCTCAAGGCTGAGGGAGTCATGACGAGCGATCCCGTTAGGGATCTGCACGTAGGCACAGGTGTGCCTTGTACGCTGGACCTGCACTTAGAGACCCACTTCTCTAGGTGTTCCCCGTCCGGTAGCCGCCGGGCGGGCACTGACCCTCAGAGGCACCGGGTAGCCGCCCGGTGAACCCCTCTGGGGGTTAGTTGCTTGCTGTGACGTGGGGAAGGTAGCACAAGGCTCGCCGGGGGTACTACGCCCGAGGGCCTTCAGGGACCGTCATGACTGCCAGCACGCAGCCAGCACGACACCCAGTAGAGACCAGTTTCAACCGGGGTCAACGCGTAGACGTGCTGAGAGTCAGAGCTAGGCGTAACAGGCTTCTGACCTGCGGAAACAACGAAAAGGACCCCCATAGGGGCCCTGTTGGATGTTCTCGTGGTTGTTCTCGCGCTTGAGGTACTCGAACGCGTCGAGGTGCCGGGTGGGCGGGAACCCGGCCTCCGCGCCGGCGATGTCGAAGCCGACGACGCCCAGGTCGCGGTAGCGGTTGGCCAGTTCGGCGATCTCCAGGGCGCGGGCCGCGTGCCGCATGGCGGTCAGCAGGGCGCCCACCCGGATCCGGTGCCCGTTCTCCCGGGCCCGCTTCTCACCCTCCCGGAAGCCCTCGTTCACGGCCTCGACGACCTCTTCGAGGGTGAGCCCGGCCTCCAGGTGCTGTTCGGGCGCGTACCGGACCTCGGCGTAGACGACACCGTCCTCGGCGAGGTCCTCGGCGCACTCGGCGGCGATCCGGACCAGCGCCTCACGGGTCTGCATGACGGCGCAGGTGTGCGCGAAGGTCTCCAGGTACCGCTCCAGGGACCCGGAGTCGGCGGCCTCGCGGAACCAGTTGCCGAGTTTGCCGGGGTCGGACTCGGGGAGACCGGCGTAGCCCGTCTCCCGGGCCAGGTCGACGATCGTGCCGGGGCGCAGGCCCCCGTCGAGGTGGTCGTGCAGCAGGACCTTGGGCGCCCGGCGGATCTGCTCCGAGCTCGGGGTGTTCGGGTGCTGGCTCGTCATTTCCGCACTCTAATGCCTACGCGCGTAGATCTCTCGGCGCGACGATCCGTCGATACCCAACGGTGACCCCCTGGACGGATGGCGTACACCCTTGCTTCTGACACTGTTCTGTCATGGCACAGCAAGCGACGCCGGTTCGCAGGGCCCGGCTGGGGCGGGCGCTCGGCCCGGAACCGACGGCGGTGGGCGGGGTGGTGCTGCTGCTCCCCGGCGGCGACGAGACCTCCGACCGGAAGCCGTCCCCCCTGGCGGCGGCGACCGTACGGGCGCTGGGGCGCCGCCTCACGCAGGCGGCACGCACCGAGGGCCTGGCCACGCACGTGGTGCACTACCGCTACCGCGGCTGGAACGGCACCGAGGCGCACCTGGCGCACGACGCGTCCTGGGCGGCCGACGAGGTCGTACGCCGCTACGGCGACGTCCCCGTCTGCCTCGCCGGAGTGGACATGGGCGCCCGCGCGGCGCTGCGCGCGGCCGGGCACCCGGCCGTCAACTCCGTGCTGGCGATAGCCCCTTGGCTGCCGGAGGAGGACGTGGCCGCGCCGCCCGAACCGGTGAAGCACCTGGCCGGCCGGCAGGTCCTGATCGTGCACGGCACGAACGACGAACGCACGGACCCGGAGCTGTCGTTCCGGCTCGCGGCGCGCGCGAAGAAGGCCCACCGCGACATCTGCCGCTTCGAGGTCCACTCGGACGGACACTCGCTGCACCAGCACCGGAGCGAAGTCCGCGCGCTCGCGGAGGACTTCGTCATGGGCGCGCTGTTCGCGCGGGGCTTCTCCCGCCCGGTGCGGGACGCGTTCGCCGCGCCGCCGCCGCTGGGCCTGCGGATGCCGCTGGCCGCCGGGTTCGGCCGGTCCCTGCGCCGGTAGGGGTCCCGGGAGCGGGCGTTCGCGGGCCGCCTGTGCCGCGTCCCGTACGACCACGCGGCCGCGCTGCGGGCGGGGTCGTCAGTCCGGCAGGAGGTGCCCGCGGCGGGACAGCAGGAACTTCTTGAAGGCCGCGACGGGCGGCGTGTCCGGGTGGCCGTCGAGCCAGGCGACGCCGATCTCGCGGGCCGCGCGCGGCGCGGTGACGGTCAGTTCGACAACTCCCGGGCGGGGCACGGCCGGTGGCGGCAGCAGGGCGACTCCGAGGCCCGCCGCCACCAGCCCGCGCAGCGTCTCGGCCTCCTCGCCCTCGAAAGCGATACGCGGCCTGAACCCCGCCTGCCGGCAGAGGTCGTCGGTGATGCGGCGCAGCCCGTAGCCGGATTCGAGGGTCACGAAGGTCTCGTCGGCCGCCTCGGCGAGACGGATCCGCCTGCGGGCGGCCAGCGCGTGGTCGGCGGGCACCACGAGCCGCAGCTTCTGCTCGTCGAGGCGGCGGCTGACGAGGTCGGGCGCGTCCGGCACCGGCGACGTCAGGCACAGGTCCAGCTCACCGGAGCGCAGCCGCTCGATCATCGCCTCGCCGTAGTTCTGGACGAGGCTGAAGCGGACGCGCGGGTGGTCGGCGCGGAAGGCGCGGATGAGTCCTGGCACCGTCTCGGAGCCCATGGTGTGCAGGAACCCGAAGGCCACCTTGCCGGTGGCGGGGTCGGCGTCGGCGCGCACCTCGTCGGCGGCGCGCTCGATCTCGGCGAGGGCGCGTTCGACGGAGCCGAGGAACGTACGGCCGGCCGGGGTGAGCGAGACCGTCCGGCCGCGGCGGGCGAACAGCTCCACCCCGAGGTCCTGTTCCAGGCGGACCATCGCCCGCGACAGCGTCGACTGCGGCACCTGCATCTCCTGGGCGGCCCGCGTCACGTGCTCGGTGCGGGCGACCCCGGCGAAGTACGCGAGCCGCGGGGCGAGCACCGCCACGATGTCTTCTGTGTCACTGGACGGTGACAGGTGAGCCCCTGACCTCTGCTGATGCACCATGGGAACGATTATGGGGTTTCCGTGCATTGGACGGATGAATGCGGGCTGCCTAGTTTCGGAGCATGCCTTCCGCCAGTACCGAGGCGTCCACCCCCGTGGGCGCCGTCCCGTCCGTCCCCGCTCCCGACGCACCCGCGACCGCCGCACCCGATTCCCGCACGGCCCCCGACGCTCGCATGGCCCCCGGCGGCCCCGGCTACCGCCGGATGAGCCTCGCTCTCTTCCTCGCCGGTGTCGCGACCTTCGCGCTCCTCTACTCGACGCAGGCCCTCCTCCCGCTCGTCTCCGGCGACTTCGGCGTCAGCGCGAGCGAGGCGAGCTGGACGGTGTCGGCCGCGACCGGTGCGCTGGCGCTGTTCGTGCTGCCGATGAGCGCGCTGTCGGAGCGGTTCGGGCGGCGGACGATGATGACGGCGTCCCTGGCGGTCGCCGTGTCCGTCGGTCTGCTGGTCCCCCTCGCGCCCTCGCTCGGCGCGCTGGTGGCACTGCGGGCCGTGCAGGGCGCGGCGCTGGCGGGGCTGCCCGCGTCGGCGACCGCGTATCTGGCCGAGGAGGTCCGGCCCAAGGCGCTGATCACCGCGATCGGTCTGTTCGTGGCGGGCAACAGCGTCGGCGGGATGAGCGGCCGGGTCATCACCGGCTGGGTCGCGCAGGAGTGGGGCTGGCGGGTCGCCGTCGGCGTGATCGGCCTGCTCGCGGTGGCCTGCGCGGTCGCCTTCCGGCTGCTGCTCCCGGCCCCGCGGCACTTCACTCCGGGATCCCTGCGGCCCCGCGTCCTGGCCCGCACGGTCCGCGGCCACCTCGCGAACCCGCTGCTGCGCCGGCTGTACGCGATCGGCGCGCTGTTCATGACGGTCTTCGGCGGGGTCTACACGGTCATCGGCTACCGCCTCACCGAGGCGCCGTTCTCGCTCCCCCAGGGCATCGTCGGCTCGGTCTTCCTGGTCTACCTCGTCGGTACGGTCTCGGCGTCCACGGCGGGCCGGCTGGTCGCCCGGCTGGGCCGGCGCGGCTCGCTGTACCTGGCGGGCGGCACGACCGCGTCCGGTCTGCTGCTGTCCCTGGCCGGCTCCCTGTTCCTCGTCCTGCTCGGCCTGGTCCTGATCACCGCGGGCTTCTTCGCGGGGCACGCGGTCGCGTCCTCCGCGGTGAGCCACACGGCCACGCACGGCCGCGCCCAGGCCTCGGCGCTCTACCAGTCCGCGTACTACGTGGGTTCCAGCGCGGGCAGCACGCTCGGCGCCGTCGCCTTCCACGCGGGCGGCTGGGCCGGCACGGTGGGGATCGGTCTGCTCGCGGTGCTCGGCGTCGTGTCCGTCACGGTGCTCGGCTCCCACGCGGCCCGCGTCAGGGCCCGCCGGGGGCCGGCCCTGGCCTGCTGAACGTCCCGGGCCCGCGGACGACGCGCCCACACACCCCTTCCCACCTGCGACTTCCCCGCTCCGCGGGCCATTGTCAGTGGGCTGCGGTAGCTTCCGAAGTGCTGGCGCGCGAAGGTGCGACGGACAGAGCCACAGGGGTGGGTTGGCGATGAGTGAAGGTACGGCGACGACGGCGGACCTGGACGTCCGGCTGGAGAAGCACCGAGTCGAGCTCACCGGGTACTGCTACCGGATGCTCGGCTCCTCCTTCGAGGCCGAGGACGCGGTGCAGGACACGATGGTCCGCGCCTGGCGCAGCTACGACAAGTTCGAGGGCCGCTCCTCGATGCGCTCCTGGCTCTACCGGATCGCCACGAACGTCTGCCTCGACATGCTGAACGCGGGCAACCGAAGGGCTCGCCCCATGGATCTGACGGCTCCCTCCCCGCTCGCCCAGGCCGCGCTGAACCCGCGTCCCGACCACACCTGGCTGGAGCCGATGCCGGACGGGCGCGTACTGCCCGCGGTCAGCGACCCGGCCGAGGCGGCGGTCGCGAAGGAGTCGGTGCGCCTCGCCTTCATGGCCACGCTCCAGCAGCTGCCGCCCAAGCAGCGGGCCGTCCTGATCCTGCGCGAGGTCCTCGCGTGGCGGGCGAGCGAGGTCGCCGAGCTGCTCGGCACCACGGTCGCCTCGGTCAACAGCGCGCTCCAGCGGGCCCGCGCGACCCTCGCCGAGACCGCGGCCGACGGCTCCGAGGCCGCCACCTCCGACCCCCTGGACGAGGAGCAGCAGAAGCTCCTGGAGCGCTACGTCGCCGCCTTCGAGGGGTACGACATGACGGCGCTGACGGCCCTGCTGCACGAAGACGCGATCATGACGATGCCGCCGTTCGACCTGTGGCTGCGCGGCACGGACGACATCACCGGCTTCATGACGACGATGGGCGCGCCCTGCGCGGGCTCGCGTCTGGTGCCGGTCGAGGTCAACGGCCTGCCGGGCTTCGCCCAGTACAAGCCGGACCCGGAGTCGGGCGGCTTCGTGCCGTGGGCGGTGCAGGCGCTGGAGATCTCAAAGGGGCGGATCACCGGGTTCCACTGCTTCCTGGACACCGCCCGCTGGTTCCCGCTGTTCGGGCTGCCGCTCCGACTCGAAGCGGAGACCGACCAGGCCGAGTAGCGCGCGCAGCGCCGGCTCGGCGTTCCGCAGCCGTATCCGCCCGCCGGCCCGCCGGGCGGTGAGTTCCATTCTGGCCAGGGCGTCGACGGTGGTCAGGCCCGGCGGCCCGAGCCCCGCCACGTCGCAGACCACGACCCCGGTCCCGGTCGCCTCCAGCTGTGCGCGCACGCGGTCGCAGAGCCGGGGCACCTGATCACGGGTGACCGGGCCCGGCAGCGCGATGACGGCGGGTGTCGTGGTATCCACCTTCAGTAGACCGGCGGCGGGCGCGGAACTCATCGAAGGCCGTCCCGCCGGCGCCGCGCGCCCGCGGCAGGGATCACGTTGACCGGGGACCCGGCGGCCCCGGAGGGTGGGGCGCGTGCTCCGTGAATCGACTCCCCCTGCGATACCCGACGCTCTCCTCGGCCTCTGGGGGGTGCCGTGCGAGGGGTGCTGACGGGCTTCGGCGTCATCGCCGTCGTCATCGCGGTCGGCTATGTGATCGGCCGCCGCGGCCACCTCGGTGAGAACGGGCGCGAGGTACTGACGAAGCTCGCCTTCCACGTGGCCTCCCCGGCGCTGCTGTTCACGACACTCGCCGGGGCCGACCTGTCCGTGGTCTTCTCCAGCCGGCTGCTGGTCACGGCGATGAGCACGGCCGTGGCCGCCGGCGTCTTCGTCGCGGTGGGTGTCGTGCGGCGCTGGGGCGTCGGGCGGACGACCATCGGCGCCCTGTGCTCCAGCTACGTCAACTCGGGCAACCTCGGCATCCCGATCGCGGTGTACGTCCTCGGGGACGCGTCGCTCGTGGCGCCCGTGCTGCTGTTCCAGCTGATCGGCGTGACACCGGTCGCGCTGACGGTGCTGGACCTGGCGGGACGGGACGCGAAGGGCCCGCTGTGGCAGCGGCTCGTCACGCCGCTGCGCAACCCGGTCGCGGCCGGCTCCCTCGCCGGGGTCGCGGTGTCGGCGAGCGGCCTGCGAGTGCCGGGTCCGGTCCTCGACCCGCTCACGCTGATCGGGAACATGTCGGTGCCCGCGGTGCTGCTGGCGTTCGGCATCTCGCTGTGCGGCAGCACGCTGCCCGGCCGGGGTTCCGACCGCCATCCGGTGCTGCTGTCCGTCGCCCTGAAGTCGCTGGGCCAGCCGTTGGTGGCCTGGGCGCTGGCCGCGGGGGTCTTCGGGCTCACCGGTGCGCCACTGCTCGACGTCGTCGTCACCTCGGCGCTGCCCGCCGCGCAGAACCTCTTCACCTACGCCTCCCGTTACGGGACCGGCGAGGTGCTCGCCCGCGAGTCGATCCTGCTGTCGACGGTCCTGTCGGTGCCGGTGCTGGTGGCGGTCGCGGCGCTGCTGGGCTGACGGGTCCGCACGCACGAGAAGGGGGCCGGTGCGCGAGGGCACCGGCCCCTTCCGGGAACGTCCGGGTCAGGCGATCCGCTCCAGCACGATCGGGGCCGGCGTGAAGTCGGTGCCCGCCGCGGCGATGTCGTACGAGCCCTCCACCGCCTCCAGGGCGTACGCGAAGCGCTCGGGCGTGTCCGTGTGCAGGGTCAGCAGCGGCTGGCCCGCCGTGACCGTGTCGCCCGGCTTGGCGTGCAGCTCGATACCGGCGGCGGCCTGGACCGGGTCCTCCTTGCGGGCGCGTCCGGCACCCAGGCGCCAGGCGCCCACGCCGATGTCGTACGCGTCGAGGCGGGTCAGGACACCGGAGGACGGGGCCTTGACGACGTGCTGCTCGCGCGAGGTCGGCAGGGGCGCGTCCGGGTCGCCGCCCTGCGCGGCGATCATGCGGCGCCAGGCGTCCATCGCGGAGCCGTCGGCGAGCGCCTTGGCCGGGTCCGCGTCCTTCACGCCCGCCGCGTCGAGCATCTCGCGGGCCAGCGCCAGGGTGAGCTCGACGACGTCTGCGGGGCCGCCGCCGGCCAGGACCTCGACCGACTCGCGGACCTCCAGGGCGTTGCCGGCGGTCAGACCGAGCGGGGTCGACATGTCGGTCAGCAGCGCGACCGTCTTCACGCCGTGGTCGGTGCCGAGGCCGACCATCGTGGAGGCGAGTTCGCGGGCGTCCTCGATGGTCTTCATGAAGGCGCCGGTGCCGACCTTCACGTCCAGGACCAGCGAACCGGTGCCCTCGGCGATCTTCTTCGACATGATCGAGGAGGCGATCAGCGGGATGGCCTCGACGGTGCCCGTGACGTCGCGCAGGGCGTACAGCTTCTTGTCGGCGGGGGCGAGACCGTCGCCGGCCGCGCAGATGACCGAACCCACGCCGTCCAGGACGGCCAGCATCTCCTCGTTGGAGAGCAGCGCCCGCCAGCCGGGGATCGACTCCAGCTTGTCGAGGGTGCCGCCGGTGTGGCCGAGGCCGCGCCCCGACAGCTGCGGGACCGCCGCGCCGCAGGCCGCGACGAGGGGTGCCAGCGGCAGCGTGATCTTGTCGCCGACGCCGCCGGTGGAGTGCTTGTCGGCGGTCGGGCGGGACAGCGAGGAGAAGTCCATGCGCTCGCCCGAGGCGATCATCGCGGCGGTCCAGCGGGCGATCTCGCGGCGGTTCATGCCGTTGAGCAGGATCGCCATGTTGAGGGCGGCCATCTGGTAGTCGGCGACCTCGCCGCGGGTGTACGCGTCGATGACCCAGTCGATCTGCTCGTCGCTGAACTCACCGCGGTCCCGCTTGGTGCGGATGACGGAGATGGCGTCCATGGCCATGACTTTCCTTCCGATGAGCAGCGGCCCCTCCGGACAGTCCGGGGGGGCCGCGGAGGAGTTACTTGGTGAGGTGCTCCGGGCCGAAGGCCTGCGGGAGCATCTCGGAGAGCGGCAGGATGCCCGCCGGGGTCTCCAGCAGCAGGCCGGGCCCGCCGAACTCGAAGAGCAGCTGCCGGCAGCGCCCGCACGGCACCAGGACCTCGCCGCGCCCGTCGACGCACGTGAAGTGGGTCAGCCGGCCGCCGCCGCTGTTCCGGAGGTCGGAGACCAGGCCGCACTCGGCGCACAGGCCGAGCCCGTACGAGGCGTTCTCGACGTTGCAGCCGGAGACGGTCCGGCCGTCGTCGACGAGGGCCGCGACCCCGACGGGGTAGCCCGAGTAGGGGGCGTACGCACGGGACATGGCGTCCCGGGCGACCTCCCGCAGGGCGTCCCAGTCGACGGCCGCCGGTTCCGGCGTCCCGGCCTCCGCGCCGGTCCCGGGGGCGTCCTCGGCGGACGTCACTTGCCCTGTCCCTTCCGGTAGGGCAGGCCGTCCGCCTTCGGCATCCGCAGCCGCTGCGCGGACAGCGACAGCACGATCAGCGTGATGACGTACGGCGTGGCGGACACGACCTGGTTCGGCACCTCGTTGGTGCCGGCGTACCAGGCGAAGACCAGGACGCCGACGAGGAAGGTGATCACGGCCGGTACGTACTGCTTGCGGACCGCCAGCCATACGGCACCGATGACCAGCAGGATCGCGCCGAGCAGCAGCAGTGCGTGGACGTTGGCGGAGCCGCCGCGCAGGTTGAGGCTGTCGGTGTAGCCGAACAGGCCCGCGCCGAGGGCGAGGCCGCCCGGCATCCAGTTGCCGAAGATCATCGCGGCGAGACCGATGTAGCCGCGGCCACTGGTCTGCCCCTCCAGGTAGAAGGGGTTGGCGACGATCGACAGGAACACGCCGCCGAGACCGGCCAGACCGCCGGAGATGATGACGGCCAGGTACTTGTACTTGTAGACGTTGACGCCGAGCGACTCGGCCGCGACCGGGTTCTCGCCGCAGGAGCGCAGCCGCAGGCCGAACGCGGTGCGCCACAGGATCCACCAGGTGGCGGGGATCAGCGCGATGGCGATCAGGGTCAGCCAGGACACGTTGGTGACCAGGCCGCCGAGCAGGCCCGCGACGTCCGAGACGAAGAACCAGCCCTTGCCGTTGAGGGTGGTGAGCCAGTCGGAGAGTCCGGGCACGGTGAAGTGGCCGAGCGACTCGACGGGAGGGGACTGCTTCGCCGAACCTCCCTGGACGCCCTCGAAGGCGAGCGGGGCGAGGTAGCGGGTGGCACCGAGCGCCAGGATGTTGATGGCCACACCGGAGACGATGTGGTTGACGTTGAAGGTGATCGTCACGATCGCGTGCAGCAGACCGCCGATCGCGCCGCCGGCGATGCCGACCAGCACGCCGGTCCACGGGCCCCACTGGTAGCCGGCCCAGGCGCCGAACCAGGTGCCGAGGATCATCATGCCCTCGAGGCCGATGTTGACGACGCCCGCGCGCTCGGACCACAGACCGCCGAGGCCGGCCAGGCCGATCGGGACGGCGAGCTGGAGCGCGGTGGACATCTGGCTGACGTTGGTGATGCCGTCGGCACCGGTGATGATGCGGACGATCGAGGTCAGCGCCAGGCCGCCCGCGATGACGAGCAGGAGGACGGGGAGCGACAGCCGGCGGCCGCCGGGTGCCGCGGGCTGCAGCGAGGGCTGGTTGACAGCGGTTGCGGTGGTCATCGGCCCGCCACCTCCTTCTCGGTGTTGTGGTCAGAGGAGGCGCCGAGGACGTGGCCCGCGGCGAGTTCCGCGCCGACGCGGCGCTGCTGGCGGCGCAGACCCCACTCGCGCACGGCCTCGTACGAGACGACGACCGCGATCACGATCAGGCCCTGCATGATGACCGCGATCTCCTTGTCGTACCCGTGGAAGTCGAGCTCGGGCGATGCCTTGTCCAGCCAGGCCCAGAGCAGGGCGGCGAAGGCGATGCCCGTCGGGCTGTTGCGGCCGAGCAGGGCGATGCCGATACCGAGGAAGCCGATGCCGGTCGGGAAGTTCAGGCTGAACGTGTGCGTGGCGCCGAGCAGGATCGGCAGGCCCGCGAGACCCGCCATGCCGCCGGAGACCAGCATGGCGGTGAGCACCATGCGCTTGGGGTCCACGCCGCTGGCCGCGGCGGCGCTCTCCGAGGCGCCCGAGGCGCGCAGGTCGAAGCCGAAGCGGGTGCGGTTGAGGACGATCCAGTAGCCGATGCCGAGCAGCACGGCGAGGACCACCATGCCGTAGATCTCTCCGGCGTCGCCCATGCCGAAGCCGGGCACCCAGCCCGACTCGTGCATCTCGCCGGTGGTGTTGTTGTTGCCTACCTTGACGCCGAAGACGTCGGGCAGCCACAGGTAGGCGATGAGGGCGGTGGCGATCGCGTTGAGCATGATCGTCGCGACGACCTCGCTGACGCCCCGGGTGACCTTGAGGACACCGGCGATGCCGGACCAGAAGGCGCCGGTCAGGACGGCGGTCAGGATCAGCAGCGGGATCTGCAGCGCGGCCGGCAGCGCGACGTGCGCGCCGACGATCGCGGCCATCATGGCGGCGAGCTGGTACTGCCCGTCCACACCGATGTTGAACAGGTTCATGCGGAAGCCGATGGCCACCGCGAGCGCCGCGATGTAGTACATCGAGGCCTGGTTGAGGATCAGTACCTGGATGTCGGAGAACGTGGCCTGCTCGAACATGAGCGTGTACGGCTCGATCGGGTTCTTCCCCGAGGCGAGCAGCACGACCGAGGTCAGCGCCACGGCCACGACGAGCGCGATGACCGGTCCGGCCACCGCGAGGAGCACGCGCTCCTTGTCGAACTTCTTCATCAGCGGGCCTCGTCTTCGGGGGCGTCTGCCTGCTCTTCGAGCTGCTCTGCGAGCTCTTCGTTCTCGAGGTGTCCGGAGGCGGCGCCGGTCATGGCCGAGCCGAGCTCCTCCGGGGTGATGGTCGCCGGGTCGGCGTCCGCGACCAGCTTGCCGTTGTAGATCACCCGGAGCGTGTCGGAGAGACCGATCAGCTCGTCCAGGTCGGCGGAGATCAGCAGGACGGCGAGGCCTTCCCGGCGGGCCGCGCGGATCTGGTCCCAGATCTGGGCCTGCGCGCCGACGTCCACGCCGCGGGTCGGGTGGGCGGCGATCAGGAAGCGCGGCTTGTGGCTCATCTCGCGGCCGACGATCAGCTTCTGCTGGTTGCCGCCGGAGAGGGAGGCCGCGGTCACGTCGATGCCGGGGGTGCGGACGTCGTACTCCTCGACGATCCGGCGGGTGTCGGCCTGGGCGCCCTTGGGGTCCAGCCAGACACCCTTCGCGTTGGGCCGCTCGGTGACGTGGCCGAGGATGCGGTTCTCCCAGAGGGGGGCCTCCAGGAGCAGGCCGTGCCGGTGGCGGTCCTCGGGGATGTAGCCGATGCCCTGCTCGCGGCGCCTGCGGGTGGCCCAGGAGGTGATCTCCTCCTCGGCCAGGGTGATGGTGCCGGAGTCGGCGCCCTTGAGCCCGATCAGCGTCTCGATGAGCTCGGTCTGGCCGTTGCCCTCGACGCCGGCGAGGCCGAGGACCTCGCCCGCGTGGATGGTGAAGCTGATGTCGTCGAGGAGCGCCTTGCCGCCGGGGGCGGCCAGGCGCAGGTCCCGCACGGACAGGACCGGACGGTCGGTGACCGTGGACTCCGCGGTCTCCGGCGTCGGCAGTTCGCTGCCCACCATCAGTTCGGCGAGCTGGCGCGGGGTGGTCTCGGACGGGACGGCCGTCCCCACCGTCGTACCGCGGCGGATCACCGTGATGTCGTCGGCGACCGAGAGGACCTCGCCCAGCTTGTGCGAGATGAAGATGACCGACAGGCCCTCGGCCTTGAGCTCGCGCAGGTTGGCGAAGAGCGCGTCGACCTCCTGCGGGACGAGCACCGCGGTGGGCTCGTCGAGGATGAGGATGCGGGCGCCCCGGTAGAGGACCTTGAGGATCTCCACGCGCTGGCGGTCGGCGACGCCGAGTTCCTCGACGAGGACGTCGGGGCGGATGCCGAGGCCGTAGCGCTCCGAGAGCTCCAGGATCTTGCGGCGGGCTCTGCCCCCGATGCCGTACAGCTTCTCGCTGCCCAGGACGACGTTCTCCAGGACCGTGAGGTTGTCGGCGAGCATGAAGTGCTGGTGGACCATGCCGATGCCGCGGGCGATGGCGTCGGCGGGCGACGAGAAGGTGACCTGCGTGCCGTCGACGGCGATGGTCCCCTCGTCCGGCTTCTGCATGCCGTAGAGGATCTTCATCAGCGTCGACTTGCCGGCACCGTTCTCACCGACGAGGGCGTGGACCGTGCCCTTGCGGACGTTGAGGTGGATGTCGTGGTTGGCCACGACGCCGGGAAAGCGCTTGGTGATCCCGGCGAGTTCGACAGCGGTCAGCTGACCGTTGACCGCGTCGGCCGGAGGGCTGCTGGACGCGTTGATGGCGCACTCTCCTGAGGGGAAAGGGGGTCGTCTACGCGCGTAGCGCCCCTACGGCAACGAAAGGGGCGACGCGCCGCGGCAACGGGACACGGGGGCGAGGCTCCCCGTGTCCCGTCGAGCGGACGTAACCCCGCGGATACTGAGCGGCTCCGGAGAGGCGCGTGGGGCGTGGAGCACCCGCTCGCACCTCGTCCGGGGCCGCACAGCTGCTCCTGAGGTCCTGCTCGTCAGCTGGACTTGACCTTGATCTCGCCGCTGATGATCTTCTCCTTGGCTGCCTTGACGGCGTCCTGGACAGCGGTGTTGCTCTTGTACTGCGGGTTGGAGTCGGCGAGGCCCACCTCGCCGGACTTCAGATCGCCCCTGACGATACCGGTCTCGGGCTTGCCGTCCTCGACCGACTTCGCGAGGTTGTAGACCGCCTTCGCGACGTCCTTGGTCGCGGAGGTCAGGATGGCGCCCTTGTACTTGCCGAGGGCTTCCTGCTTGTACTGGTCGGAGTCGACGCCGATCGCCCACACCTTCTTGGCGGAAGCGGCCTCGATGACGCCCTGACCGGACAGGCCGGCCGCCGCGTAGACGACGTCCGCCTTCTTCTCGATCTGGCCCTCGGCGGCCGTCTTGCCCTTGTCGGGGCTGGAGAAGCCGCCCTCGTCCGCGGTCTGGGTGAGGTACTGGGACAGCACCTTGACCTTGGGAGCGGTGTCCTTGACGCCCTGCTCGAAGCCGGCCTGGAACTTGTGGATCAGCGGGATGTCCACACCGCCCACGAAGCCGACGGTGTCCGTCTTGGTGGCCTTCGCGGCGGCGACGCCCGCGAGGTAGGAGGCCTCCTGCTCGGAGAAGACCAGGTCCGCGACGTTCTTCGCCTCGATGGTGGAGTCGTCGACGATGCCGAAGGTGGTGTCGGGGTACTTGGCCGCGGCCTCCTTGACGGCGGGCGCGTAGGCGTAGCCGATGCCTATGACCGGGTTGTAGCCCTGCTTGGCCAGCGAGACCAGGCGCTGGGTCTTGTCCGCGTCCGTCTCGCCGTCGGTGGGCTCGAGGTCGGCGGTCTTGTAGCCGAACTCGCTCTGCGCCTTCTTGAGGCCGGCGAACGCGGCGTCGTTGAAGGACTGGTCGCCCTTGCCGCCGACGTCGTAGGCGATGGCGAGGCCCTTGTCGCCCTTCGACTCCGAGGAGCCGGAGGTCGAGGTGCCTCCGCACGCGGAGAGGGCGAGGGCGAGAGAGGCGGTCGCAGCGCCTGCGAGCGCGATGCGGGGAACCCGGCGCATGTGTTGTGCTCCTGTCTTACAGCGCCAGCGGATCGTCTTCGGCGCTGGCTTCGCCGCAGATTAACGCGCGTAGACCTTCTAGAAAACCCCTTCTGTCCACCTTGTTATGCGGCTGTGCCCGATGCCACCTGTTCACCGCCCGAAGGCTTGCCGACCGCAAAGGGACGGTGGCGGTGGGTGACCTGTCGGGCGGGCAGACGGAAGCGGGGGGGGGGGGGGGGGGGGGGGGGGGGGGGGGGCGGTGTGGGGGGGGGGGGGGGGGGGGGGGGGGGGGGGGGGGGAGGAAAACACCCCCCCCCCCCCCCCCCCCCCCCCCCGCTCCGTACCGCTTCGGGGGTGTTCGCCCGTCCGGGCGACGACGGGCCGGAGCCCGTCACCCGACTACTCGGACTTGACCTTGATGGTGCCCGCGGTGATGCCTTCCTTGGCCTTGGCCACGGCGTCGGTGAGGCCGGGGACCTCGGCCATCTTCGGGTTGCTGTCGGCGAGACCGACGCCGTCGACCTTGAGGTCGAACGTCTGCGTGCCGGTCAGCGGCTTGTCGTCGTGGACCGACTTGGCCAGCGCGTACACCGAACCGCCGACGTCCTTGAGCGCGGAGGTCAGGATGTAGTCCTTGTAGGCGGCCAGCGGCTTCTGCTTGTACTGGTCGGAGTCGACGCCGATCGCCCAGACCTTGTTCTTCGCGGCGGCCTCGATCACGCCCTGGCCGGACAGGCCGGCCGCGGCGTAGAGGACGTCGGCCTTCTTCTCGATCTGGCCCTCGGCGGCTGCCTTGCCCTTGTCGGGGCTGGAGAAGCCACCCTCCTCCGCGGTCTGGGTGAGGTACTGGGACAGCACCTTGACCTTCGGGTTGGTGTCCTGGACGCCCTGCTTGTAGCCCGCCTCGAACTTGTGGATCAGCGGGACGTCCACGCCGCCCACGAAGCCGACCGTGTTCGTCTTGGTGGCCTTCGCGGCGGCGACACCGGCGAGGTAGGAGGCCTCCTGTTCGGAGAAGACGAGGGACGCCACGTTCTTGCCCTCGACCACGGAGTCCACGATGCCGAAGCTGGTCTTCGGGTACTTCGCCGCGACCTTCTCCATCGCGGGGCCGTAGGCGAAGCCGATGCCGATGACGGGGTTGTAGCCCTGCTTGGCCAGCGAGGCGAGACGCTGCTCCTTGTCGGCGTCCGTCTCACCGTCGGTGGGCTCGATGTCCGCCGTCTTGTAGCCGAACTCCTTCTGCGCCTTCTCCAGGCCCGCGAACGCGGCGTCGTTGAAGGACTGGTCGCCCTTGCCGCCGATGTCGTACGCGATGGCGAGACCCTTGTCCCCCTTGCTCTCGCCGCTGTCACCCTCGTCACTGGTACCGCCGCAGGCCGTGGCCGCGAGTGCGAGCGACGCGACCCCCACCGCGACACGGGTCAGGCTGGAAATACGACGCATCCGAAGTTCCCCTTCTCCAAAGCCCCGCAGTGGGTGCTGAGTTCGGCGCACATTAACGCGCGTAGACCGTGGAGGGAACGGGGTTCCCCCCGGCCGTTACCCATTCGTGCCGATGGCCGGTTACGTCCGGGTGAACCATGGGCGCGAATGGTGCGCTTTGTGGATGCAACGCCGCTCGCGGCCGCCACGCTCTGCGTGCGGGGGTGAAGTCTGCGTGACGGCGCGAGTGGCTGTTTCCAGCCGTGCTCAAAGTACTGCGGGAGGGCGGGCGGCGCGACTGGGGAGGGCCGGGCGTGTCGAGGCGGCTTCGGCCCGCCGCTCACCGGCCGGCGTCGGTCAGCCGCTCACCGGCCGGTGTCGGTCACCGGCCCGGCGCTCACGCCTTCGCGTCGAGCAGCGCGGCGGCCGTGAAGAGCTCCACGCCCACCTTGATCGCCGACTCGTCCGCGTCGAAGTCGCCCTGGTGCAGGTCACGGCCGCCGCGCTCGCCGGGCGTGCGCACCCCGAGGCGGGCCATGGCGCCCGGCACCTGCTCCAGGTACCAGGAGAAGTCCTCGCCGCCCAGGCTCTGCGTGGTGTCCTCGACGGAGTGCGGTCCGAGCCGGGCGGTCATGGCGTCCCGCAGCAGGTCGGCGACGATCGGGTCGTTGACGACCGGGGGGACGCCGCGGACGTAGTTGATCTCGGACTTCGCCCGGTGCAGGGTGGCGATCTCGTCGATCGCCGCGTGCAGCAGGTCGGGGGCCTGCCGCCAGGCCTCGAGGTCCAGGCAGCGCACGGTCCCGGACAGCTCGGCGTGCTGCGGGATCACGTTGCACGCGTGGCCGGACTCGATACGCCCCCAGGTCACGGAGAGTCCGCTGCGCGCGTCGATGCGGCGGGCGACCACCGCCGGGACGTCGGTGGCGACGCGGGCGACGGCCGTCACGAGGTCCGTGGTGAGGTGGGGGCGCGCGGTGTGGCCGCCGGCGCCGTCCAGTGCCACTTCCAGCCGGTCGCACGCGGACGTGATCGGACCGTGCCGCAGGCCGATGCGCCCCGCGTCCACCTTCGGGTCGCAGTGCACGGCGATGATCCGTCCGACGCCCTCCAGGGCGCCGGACTCGATGGCGTCGAGCGCGCCGCCGGGCAGGACCTCCTCGGCGGGCTGGAAGATCAGCCGCACGGGACAGGGCAGCCGCCCGGTGCGGTGAAGCTCGGCGAGGACCAGGCCGGCGCCGAGCACGACGGTGGTGTGCACGTCGTGGCCGCAGGCGTGGGCGCGGTCCGGGACGGTCGACCGGTAGGCGCAGTCGGCCTTGGTGTCCGGGATGGGCAGCGCGTCGAGGTCGGCGCGCAGGGCGAGCATGGGGCGGGCGCCGTGCCGCCCGTCCTCGCCGAGACCGATGTCGCAGATGAGTCCCGTGCCGCCGCTGAGGACGCGCGGCTCGAGGCCGGCCCGCTCCAGGCGGGCCTTGACCGCCGCGGTCGTACGGAACTCCTGGTTGCCGAGCTCCGGGTGCATGTGCAGGTCGCGGCGGAAGGCCACGAGCTCGGCGCGCAGTGCCTCGGGCAGCGCGCCGGGAAGCACTGCTTCCCCGGGCTTGTCGGCCTCGGACTCTCGGGACATCAGTTGGTTCACCCTCTGAAGGGTAGGGCGATCGGGCGGCCAGCCGACCCACGATCAACAAAACTTCAACCCGTTAGGGGAAGAAAATCTGGCCGCCCGGCGCATAGGTATCGGCCGGGGCGGGTAAACTCGCCCGGCTTTCCCGGGCGGTTGGATCTTGAACCAGGCCCGTTGAACAGGCCCTTCGGTCTCCATCGACCTCGCCGCCGGGTCCGGCGGCCGGTTCTCGAACCGCTCCGCGGGCCTTGGCCCGCGGAGTCCCACTCAGGGAACAACGCCCGGGGTGTCCGAGCCCATTCCCTTACTCCACGGTGCCACACTTCGCGCGCGCCCCTCCCCGGCCTCCGGCGTAGACCGAGTCACACTCCAGATCCGCGACCGGAACCGGACAGAGCGTGAACGCGAGCGGTCACTGCCCCGGCAGCCGGTCTACGCCGGGCTCGGGTGGGCTGTCGCCGAGAGGCGGTGGACGTCCTTGGCCGTGCCGGTCACTCCGGAGAGGAAGCCCTGGGCCCGGGGGGAGGCGTTCTCGGTGAGCCAGGTGGGGTCGATGTCACAGACGGCGACACGGACCTCGGTGCCGGCCAGGGCCAGCGGCAGCGTGTGGACCACGGTCGAGGGGAAGCTCAGGATGGTGCGACCGATGGGGCCCCGGCGGGCGATCAGTTCGAGCGGGAGGTCGGGCCGGACGATCTCCAGGCCCGTCTCGGCAGCGAGGCGGCGGAGCTTCTCGGGGCTCTCGCGCCGGTGGGCGAAGTAGCGCGTCGCGCCGTGCGCCTTGGCGAGGGAGCGGACCGCGTCCAGGTAGCGGTCCGGGTCGACCACGCCGGTCTCGACGAGGGAGGTGCCCACCAGGTCGGCACTCCTGGTGATGCGCGGGGGGCCGAAGCGCGCCCGGGTCCAGGCGAAGTCGTTGGCCGTGACGCGGACACCGTCGGGCGCCGAGTCGATCGGCATGGAGGAGAAGACCTCGACCGAGCGGTGGCCGGTGGGGGTCAGCCGGCGGCGGGCGGAGGCGGACACCGGGGCGAACAGCACGTCGCGCGGGCCGGGCCGGCCGCCCCGCCGGTGCCAGCGCACCAGGCGCTCGCCGCGGCCGAGCTGGGCGACGAACTCCATGGTCGCCGTGCCGTCGTCCACGACCACCAGGTCGCGGGCGCCGGTGATGGTCAGCAGCAGCTGCACGTAACGGGAGAAGGGGTCTCCCATGACTATCCGGCGGGCTCTGCGAAGCAGCGGGACGAGGCCGCCGATCGTGTGGAAGGGGGCCGTCGTGCCGCCCCGCGCCTCCTCCCACCGGACCTCGTAGCCCTCGTCGCGGGCCAGTTCCGCCATGCGGCGCAGCTGTCCCCGGGTCATCGGGTCGGTCGGGGACAGGACGACGAGCGTGAGCCCCGCGCCGGGTACCGGAGCAGTGCCCTCCTGCGTGCGCAGGCCCTGGGTGTGGGCCCACTCCAGCACGTTGAGGAGTTGCACCGGGCTCTCGACGAACGCGAGGGTGTCCGGCTTCTTCGGGCGGGTGCCGGCAAGACCGGCGCGGGGGCTCATCGACGTACGACCGTCGCTTCCGTGAGGGTGGAAGTGGGGAGGGGGATCAGACCGAGACCGGTTCGCCCGCCGCCGCGGCGATCTCCGCCTCCGCGACGACGCCCGAGACCCGGCGCAGCTTCTTCATCGGGCCGAGCTCGGACTCGTACACCTTCTTGACGCCGTCACCGAGGGAGGCCTCGATGGTGCGGATGTCGCGGACGAGGCGGGTCAGGCCCTGCGGCTCGACGGAGGCGGCCTGGTCGGAGCCCCACATGGCGCGGTCGAGGGTGATGTGGCGCTCGACGAAGGTGGCGCCGAGGGCCACCGCGGCGAGCGTGGTCTGCAGGCCCGTCTCGTGGCCGGAGTAGCCGATCGGGACGTTCGGGTACTCGGCCTGGAGGGTGTTGATGACGCGGAGGTTGAGCTCCTCGGCCTTGGCCGGGTACGTCGACGTGGCGTGGCAGAGCAGGATGTTGTCGCTGCCGAGGACCTCGACGGCGTGCCGGATCTGCTTCGGGGTCGACATGCCGGTGGAGAGGATGACCGTGCGGCCGGTGGAGCGCAGGGCGCGCAGCAGCTCGTCGTCCGTCAGCGACGCGGACGCGACCTTGTGGGCGGGCACGTCGAACTTCTCCAGGAAGGCGACGGCCTCGGTGTCCCACGGGGAGGCGAACCAGTCGATGCCGCGCTTCTTGCAGTGCTCGTCGATCTGGCGGTACTCGTCCTCGCCGAACTCCACGCGGTGGCGGTAGTCGATGTAGGTCATGCGGCCCCAGGGGGTGTCGCGCTCGATGTCCCACTGGTCACGCGGGGTGCAGATCTCCGGGGTGCGCTTCTGGAACTTGACGGCGTCGCAGCCGGCCTCGGCGGCCACGTCGATCAGCCTGAAGGCGTTGTCCAGGTCACCGTTGTGGTTGATGCCGATCTCGCCGGTGATGTAGACGGGGTGGCCGGGGCCGGCGGTCTTCGAACCGAAGGTGCGGAGGCGGGAGTTGGAGCTCATGGTGGAGACGTTCCTTACTTGTCGAGGGAGTCGAGAGAAGGGCCGAGGATCCAGCTGGCGATCTCTCGGATCGCGCCGTCGCCACCGGGGACGGTGGTGACCGCGCGTGCGGCGCCGCGCACGACGTCGTGGGCGCTCGCGACCGCCACGGGCCAGCCGACGAGGGCGAAGCACGGGAGGTCGTTGACGTCGTTGCCGACGTAGAGCACGCGCTCCGGCGCGATGCCCTGCTCCTCGCACCACTGCTTCAGTGCGAGGTCTTTCCGGTCGATGCCGTGCAGGACCGGGATCTTGAGCTTCCGGGCCCGGGCGGCGACGACCGGGTTCTGTTCCGTGGACAGGATCAGCATCGACAGGCCGCTGCGGCGCAGGGCTGCGACACCGAGGCCGTCCCCGCGGTGCACGGAGACGAACTCCCGTCCGTCGGTGTCGATCAGCACCCGGTCGTCGGTCTGGGTGCCGTCGAAGTCGAGGACGACCGCGTCGATGTCGGAGGCGGTCGGGAGGGCGCCGGGCCGGCCCGCGTCGAAGAGCGGGGCGAGGGCCCGGGCGCGGGCGAGGTCGTGCGGGTCGTCGATCTCCAGCACCCGGGCGGGGTCGGTGCGGACGAGTTCCGTACGGCCGAAGAAGCGGTGTCCGGCGGTGCGGAAGCCGGCCGCGTCCATGCCGTAGACGGCGCCGGTCTCCAGGAGGTCCTGGGGGCGGTCCTGGCGGCGCGGGCGGAAGGACTTGTCGTGGTTGATGCCGTAACCGCCGCTGGTGGCGGTGCCGGCGAGCAGGGTGTCCGTGCCGCCCGCGGCCGCCGTGCGCCCGGGGCCGGCCGGGGCCTGGGCGGCGGCGGGCTCGTCGTCGCCGTCGCGCCACACGAAGCCGTGGAAGGGGGCCACGGTCAGCGCCGTGTCCGCGCCCTTCTCGACGACCGCGCGGACGACGCCGTCGATGTCCTCGCGGACGATGAACGGGCTGGTGCACTGGACGAGCAGGACGACGTCGACCGCGCTGCCGTGCAGGGCCTCGTGGGCCTCCATGGCGTGCAGGACGGCGGCCTCGGAGGTCGCGGTGTCGCCGGCGATGGCGGCGGGCCGCAGGACGACCTCGGCGCCGGCCGACCGGGCCGCCGCGGCGATCGCGGTGTCGTCGGTGGAGACCACGACGTCCGTGACGAGCCGGGCCGAGCGGCATTCGCGCACGGCCCGCGCCACCAGCGGCACGCCGCCGACCGGGGCGAGGTTCTTCGCGGGGACTCCCTTGGAGCCGCCGCGCGCGGGGATCACCGCGAGCACACGGCGCAGGGGCGCCGGTTGGCCCGCTTCCGGGTGGGACATCAGCTGTACTCCTTGGGAGGGGACGGGGGTGCTCACAGCTCCCCCATCCGCCGGATGACGGGCGCCACGCGCTGGACGCCGTGGCGGTAGGCGCCGCGGGCCGCGCGCCGCACGATCTGCCGTACGGGGCTGGGCTCCTTGTCGGCGGCGGGTGCGCCGGGCAGCGGGCTGCCGTCGGGGGCGAGGTGGTGGCGGGCGAGGATGCCGGGCAGGTAACCGGGCGCGGTGACGGGCGTGTAGAAGGGCGCGAGCCGCGGGAGCCGGGCGGCGGAGAGCAGTTCGGTGATGCGGGCGCGCGCCGGGTCGAAGGCCGTCTCGTATGCCCCTCCCCCGACGGCGACGCCCTGCCGGGCCACCCACGCCGGCTCGGGTGCCGGCTCGTACCCGGCGTCGAGCTGGTCCCAGGAGGCCAGGCAGCCGGAGCCCACGAAGTGGTGGTTGCCGAGCGCCTCGCGGATCCCGAGGTCGGTCAGGACGACGGTGGGGACGCGGCGGTGCAGGGACTCCAGGGCCGCGGTGGAGCTGACGGTGACCAGCAGGTCGGTGCGGTCCAGGACCTCGCCCATGTGCCCGTACACCAGGCGGAAGTTGGCGGGCGGACCGGCCTTCTCCGCCAGCTTCTGGTAGGGCAGCTCCTCGATGTGCGTGGTGTGTTCGCCCGGCCTGGAGCGCAGCTTCAGCAGGACCTGCCGGTCCGGGTGCAGCCGTGCGTGCCGGATCAGGCGGTCCAGCAGGTACGTACGGTCCTTGCGGCTCTCCGGCACGGAGGGCTGGGCGGCGAAGACGACCGTGTACGGGTCGTGCTTGTGGTGCTCGGCGCCGCCGAGGAAGGGCAGCGCCACCTCCGTCACCGACGAGGCGTCGGCGCCCACTCCCTCGTACACGGCGCGGAAACGCTCCGCGTCCTGGCGGGAGTTGGCGAGGACGAGGTCCGCGCCGTGCCGCAGCAGCAGGCCGTCGGCGAGCTTCTCGTAGACGACGCCGACGTAGCCGGTGACGACCACGGGCCGCCGGGTCCGGCCGTCCCAGGCCCGCCCGAGCCCGTGCAGCATCGCCTGGACGGCGCCGCCGACGAGGGCGAGCACGACGATGTCGTACGTCTCCCGGCCCATGGCGCGCAGGAACTCGACGCCGGTGACCTCCCGGAGCGAGTCGGGGCGGACGCCGACTTCCTCGAGCTGGCGGGCGGTGGGCGTGGCACGGCCGCGCAGCAGGAAGCCGTCGAGCCGGATGTCCGATTCGGCCGGTGAGATGCGGTTCGCGGTGAGCGAGCCCCATTTCCACCGGGTATCGGAATCCGCGAGGACGGCGACCCGCAGGGACTTCCTGGTACTTGCTGGCACGTCGACGACGCTAGGAAGTGAGGGAGAGGTGCGGCCCAACCCGAATGCAACAAAGGGTTAACAGCACATCGACGAATGGGGATCGGGGCCCCGATTCCCTTGTGAATCAGCCTGGTTCACGGCTTCGCCACGCGTCGTTCACCTTGCATCCCACCAACGGTCAAGACGAATGCCGGGCCGCCGCCTAACGTCACTCGGGTGGTCAAGCTCTCCGTCATCGTGCCGTTCTTCAACGTGCAGCAATACGCGCCCGACACCCTGAAGAGTCTGCGTGCCAACACACGCGACGACTTCGAATTCATTCTCGTCGACGACTGTTCCCGCGACGAGACGCCGGACATTCTCGCGCGCGCGGAGCGCGAGCTCCCGGGCGCGGTGCATGTCAGACACGAGAAGAACGGAGGCCTTGCGACCGCGCGCAACACCGGCATCGACGCGGCGCGCGGCGAATACCTGACGTTCCTCGACGGGGACGACTGGCTCGCTCCCGGCTACTACGAGCAACTCCTCTCCGCCATCGAGGGCTTGGGCTGCGACTTCGTCCGTACGGACCACGTCCAGTGCACCGCGCGGGCCCGCACCGTGCACCGGGTCCCGCACGGCCGGCGCGGGGTCGTCCTGCGTCCCCGTGACGCGATCCTGCCCGCCGACCGGTCCACCTCCGTCGACTACGCCTACGCCTGGGCGGGGATCTACCACCGCCGGCTGGTCGACCGCGGGCTGCTGCACTTCACCGACGGACTGCGGACGGCGGAGGACCGGCCGTGGATCTGGAAGCTGCACCGGGAGGCGGAATCATTCGCCACCGTGGGGCTGCTCGGAGTGTTCTACCGGCGCGGGGTCGCCTCTTCCCTCACGCAGATCGGGGACGTGCGGCAGCTCGATTTCATCCGCGCCTTCGACCAGGTCGTCACGGAGACCGCGGCGGACCGCGACGCGGACATTCTGCTGCCCAAGGCCGTGCGCACCTATTGCGCGATCATTTCCCATCACCTGGGATCCATCGAAAGGTTCGAGCCATCCGTGGCACGGAAATTGAAGTCGATGAGCGCCGTCGCGTTGCGGCGCATGCCGCAGGACGTGCTGGACGAGGCGCTCGACTCGATGGACGTCCAGCGCGCGACGCGGCTGCGCCGGCTGCGGCGCCGTCCGGTTCCGGCCACGGGGGTGGCCGCGTGACCACGCAGATCTTCATGGTGTCCACGCTGTACGGCACGGCGACGCTCGCCGCGGCCCTGGACGCGGACTGTTTCGCGCCCGTCGACCGGCGCATCCTGCTCGTGTCGAACAACGCGGCGACGCCCGAGACGACGCCCGCCGTGGACGAGATGCCGGGCTTCGCGCAGCTGCGCGGCCGCTTCGACGAGGTGATCTCGTGGAACGAGACCATCTCCCCCTTCCACCCGGGGGGCTGGGCACCGCGGCCCGACGACGTGCCGCTCTGGGAGCGGCATCTGCGGCTCGCCTGGCGGCTCGGGGACGACGACGTCGAGCTGGCCGTCGAGTCGATCCAGGTGAACCCCGCGCTCGCCGTGGCGCAGATCTTCCTGGGCGCGCCCGTCACCGTGTACGCGGACGGCCTCATGAGCTACGGGCCCACCCGCTCCAAGATCGACCCGCTGGTCGGCACGCGGGTGACCCGGCTGCTGCACCTGGACCTGGTGCCGGGTCTCACGCCCCTGCTGCTCACGGAGTTCGGCGTCGGCCCCGAGGTCGTGCCGACGGACGCCTTCGCGAAGGTGCTCGCCGAACTCGGGGACACCGGCGACGCGTTGCCGCAGGTCGAGGAACCGGCACTGCTGCTCGGCCAATACCTCTCGGCGCTCGGCATCCTCTCCGCCGAGGAGGAGGAGGACCTGCACGTACGGATGCTGAAGGGCGCCGTCGAACTCGGCCACACCCGCGTGGTGTTCAAGCCGCACCCCACCGCGCCGGCCCGCTGGTCGCGTCTCCTGGAGAAGGAGGCGGAGAGACTGGGCGCCGACCTGACGGTGCTCGACACCCCGGTCCTCGCCGAGGTGCTGTACCAGCGGATGCGTCCCGCGCTGGTCGTCGGCTGCTTCTCCACCGCGCTGCTCACGGCGTCCGCGCTGTACGGCCTGCCGGTCGCCCGTATCGGCACGGAGACGCTCCTCGACCGCCTCACGCCGTACGAGAACAGCAACCGCGTCCCCGTCACCGTCGTGGACGCGCTGCTGCCCGAACTGACGGACCGGGCGGCGGTCGCGTCGCAGCGCCCGGGCCCTGAGGCGGCGGACCTCACGAGCCTCGTCCATGCCGTCGGGTTCGCCATGCAGCCGAAGATCTACCCGCGGCTGCGCCCCGCCGCCGAACGGTATCTGTCCCGTCGTCTGGACCAGCACACCTGGCGCTACTTCAAGCGGCGACGCCTGACCTCGCTGGCGCTGCCCGGCGCGGTCCCCGCCCAGCTCGCGTTCCTTCCGCGCAACGCGACCGTCCGCCGGGTGGCCCGCCGCGCGCGTTCCCTCAAACGGGCGACGCTCGGATGACCGCGTCCACGAAGGAGCCGGCGGCCCTCGCGCCACCGGCCGCCGAGGCCGCCGACGTCCCGCCCCGGACAGGTCCCCGGGTGCACGCGCCCCGCCTGCGCGCGCTCGACGGGCTGCGGCTGATCGCCGCGCTGATGGTCGCCATGTACCACTACGGCGGCCGGGACGGCGAGATCTCCGAGGCGTGGGGCAGCTCACCGAGGTTGCAGTTCCCCACCCTGCACTCGTGGTTCGCGTACGGCTGTCTCGGCGTGCAGATCTTCTTCGTGATCAGCGGGTTCGTGATCTGCATGAGCGGCTGGGGCCGCACGCTGCGCGCGTTCTTCGCCTCGCGCGCCTCCCGTCTGCTGCCCTCCTACTGGGCGGCGGTGATCCTCGTGACGGCGGTGTTCGCGCTGCCGGTCGTCGCCTACCGGGCGGTGTCGCCGAGCGACGCGCTGGTGAACCTGACGATGCTCCAGCAGCCACTGGGCGTGGACCGGGTGCTGGGGGTCTGCTGGACGCTGTGGGCCGAGGTCCGCTTCTACGCGCTGTTCGCCCTGTGCATCGTGCTGCCCGGCGCGAACCGGCAGCGCGTCATCCTGTTCTGCGCGGGCTGGACGCTGGCGGCGGCGATCGCGGAGTCCGCGGACCAGCCCCTGCTGGACATCGTCCTGATGCCGCAGTACGCGCCGTTCTTCATCGGCGGCGTCGGCCTGTACCTGGTCCACCGCGACCGGCGGGACGCGTACGCCTGGGGCATCGTCGGCGTCAGCTGGCTGGTGGGCCAGCACTACGCGGTGAAGCAGCTGTGGCACGCCCCGAACCCGGGCTTCTTCTCGTACCGCACCTCGTACGGCATCGTCCTGGTCGTCACCCTCGGGTTCCTCGCGGTCGCCGCGATCGCCCTGGGCTGGCTGAGCCGGGCGAACTGGCGCTGGCTGACCGTGGCGGGCGCGCTGACGTACCCCTTCTACCTGGTGCACGAGCATCTGGGCTGGGTCGCCGTCGAGGCCTATCACCGCACCCTGCACATCCCGGCGTACGGGACCCTCCCGCTCACGGTCCTCACGATGCTCGTCCTGGCGTGGCTGCTGAACCGCTGCGTGGAGGACCGGCTGGGGCCCCGGCTGCGGGCGCTGCTCACCTCCGCCCGCTGAGGTCCCGGGCCCCGCCACCCGGGGCTCAGGCGATCCGGTACCGCGCCTCGATCCCCGCGACCACCAGGCGCGGCGCGCACGGCGGACTTCCCCCTCCCGGCCGCCGCGGGCGCCGAGCTCTTCCAGGACTACGAGCAGGGCTCGGCGGGGCCGCGTCCTACACCGAGCTCGCCAGCGACAGCTTCACCGCGAAACCGAGGAACAGCGCGCCCGCCGCCGAGGTGGCCCCCGCGGACAGGACCCGGCGGCGGCGGAAGGCGGCCGCCAGCTTCGTACCGCCGAAGATCAGCGCGGTGAGGTAGAGGAAGCTCGCGAGCTGGGCGAAGACGCCGAGCACGACGAAGGAGAGCGCCGGGTAGGCGTAGTCCGGGTCCACGAACTGCACGAAGAAGGCGACGAAGAAGAGGATCGCCTTGGGGTTGAAGAGGCTGACGACGAGCGCCCGCCGGAAGGGCCGCTCCCCGGCGACCGGCGCCGCCGGTGTGCTCTCGGCCCCGGCCCGCTCCCGCCGGGTCCGCCACATCGTCCACGCGGCCCGCAGCATCCCGACCGCGAGCCAGGTCAGATAACCCGCCCCGGCGTACTTCACGATCCCGAACAGCACCGCGTTCGCCTGGAGCAGCGAGGCGACTCCCGCGGCGGACAGCGTCATCAGCACGGCGTCCCCGCACCAGACACCGGCGGCGGCCCGGTACCCGGCGCGCACACCGCGGCGGGCGGCCACCGAGAGCACGTAGAGCGAGTTCGGCCCGGGGAGCAGCACGATCAGGACGAGGCCCACGAGGTAGGTGGGGAGGTCGATGACGCCAAGCATGAGCGGAGTGTCGCACACGCGTACGGCACTCCGCTCGGGGCTTTTCGCGCTGCGGTCCGGTCAGAAAGCGTCGGTCGGCACGTACGTCCCCCAGACCTCCCGGAGGGCGTTGCACACCTCGCCCACGGTCGCCCGGGCGCGCAGCGCGTCCTTCATCGGGTACAGGACGTTGTCCGTGCCCTCGGCCGCCTTCTTCAGGTCCGCGAGGGCCGCGTCGACCACCGCCTGGTCGCGCTCGGCGCGCAGGGTGGCGAGCCGTTCCGCCTGCTGCGCCTCGATGGCCGGGTCGACGCGCAGCGGCTCGTAGGGCTCCTCCGCGTCGAGCTGGTAGCGGTTGACGCCCACGACCACGCGCTCGCCCGAGTCCGTCTCCAGGGCGATGCGGTAGGCCGAGCGCTCGATCTCGCCCTTCTGGAAGCCGCGCTCGATCGCGTTGACCGCGCCGCCCATCTCCTCGACCTTCGCCATCAGCTCGACGGCGGCGGCCTCCACGTCGTCCGTCATCTTCTCGACCACGTACGAGCCGGCGAACGGGTCGACGGTGGCGGTGACGTCGGTCTCGTACGCCAGCACCTGCTGGGTCCGCAGGGCCAGGCGGGCGCTCTTGTCCGTGGGCAGCGCGATGGCCTCGTCGAAGGAGTTCGTGTGCAGGGACTGCGTACCGCCGAGCACCGCGCCCAGCCCCTGGACGGCGACCCGGACCAGGTTCACCTCGGGCTGCTGCGCCGTCAGCTGCACCCCGGCGGTCTGCGTGTGGAAGCGCAGCATCAGCGACTTGGGGTTCTTCGCGCCGAACTCCTCGCGCATCACCCTCGCCCAGATACGGCGGGCGGCACGGAACTTGGCGACCTCCTCCAGGATCGTCGTGCGGGCGACGAAGAAGAAGGACAGGCGCGGGGCGAAGTCGTCGACGTCCATACCGGCCGCGACCGCCGTGCGCACGTACTCGATGCCGTCCGCGAGCGTGAAGGCGATCTCCTGCGCGGGGGAGGCACCGGCCTCGGCCATGTGGTAGCCGGAGATCGAGATCGTGTTCCACTTCGGGATCTCGGCCTTGCAGTACTTGAAGATGTCGGCGATCAGGCGCAGGGAGGGCTTCGGCGGGAAGATGTACGTGCCGCGGGCGATGTACTCCTTCAGCACGTCGTTCTGGATCGTGCCCGTCAGCCGGTCCGCGGGGACGCCCTGCTCCTCGCCGACGAGCTGGTACATCAGCAGCAGCAGTGCGGCGGGGGCGTTGATCGTCATCGACGTGGAGACCTTGTCCAGCGGGATGCCGCCGAACAGGATGCGCATGTCGTCGACGGAGTCGATGGCGACGCCCACCTTGCCGACCTCACCGGAGGCGATCGGCGCGTCGGAGTCGTGGCCCATCTGGGTCGGCAGGTCGAAGGCTACGGACAGGCCCATGGTGCCGTTCGCGATCAGCTGCTGGTAGCGGGCGTTGGACTCCACGGCCGTACCGAAACCGGCGTACTGGCGCATCGTCCACGGCCGGCCGGTGTACATCGAGGGGTACACGCCACGCGTGAACGGGTACTGTCCGGGCGCGCCCAGCTTCTCCGCGGGATCCCAGTCCGCAAGGGCGTCCGGTCCGTAGACCGGCTCGATGGGCAGTCCGGACTCCGACTCGCGCGCCATGGTGTGTGCCTCCGCATGCTTGGTTACTCGCTAGTACAGACGACCCTCGCGACGGACTGTAGCGGCGGCCGTGCGCCCGGTGGAGAGGACCGCGCTGGGACCTTGCTCACAGACCCGTTCGGGCCCGTTCGGGGTCCCTGCGTGCCTGTCCCGACTATGGCGCACGCTCCGGCCGTCAACAATGGCGGCTGGTTCGCAACCGGACACGTGAGGGGAGCATCTCAGGTGACACAGCCGAGCCGGCGCGGAACTCCGAGACGACAGGGGCCGGAATGCGAAGGACGGGCATGAGGAGGGGCGTCGCCGCGCTCGTGGCGCTCGCCGCCGTCACCGGCTGCAAGGCGGCGGCCGACGGGGCCGGGGACGGTCGGCAGCCGCTCGTGCGGATCGACGTCACGGGCACGCCCGACGCCAAGGGCCGGCAGCAGGACGGCACGCCGAAGGAGGACGGCGACGACACCGGGACGCCCGGCACGCGGAAGCCCGGCACGGCGCCGGCCGCCGCACGGGTGCTCTGGTCCTCGGGCGACCGGGGCACGGACGTCCGCGAGGTGCAGGCCAGACTCCGGCAGCTCGCCTGGCTGTTCGAAGGGCCCACCGGGACGTACGACACCCCGACGGTCACGGCGGTCAGGGGCTTCCAGGGCAAGCGCGGGCTGCCGAGGACCGGCGAGACGGACACCGCCACCTGGCGGCGGCTGGTCCGGATGACGCACGAGCCGACGAAGTGGGAGCTGTACGCCTTCGGCGGGCAGCCCGCCGCGAAACCGGACCCGCGCTGCATGACCGGGCGGGTGCTGTGCATCAGCAAGACCAGCCGGACCCTGCGCTGGATGATCGACGGCAGGACGGTCTCGACGATGGCGGTGCGCTTCGGCGCGCAGTACACACCCACGCGCGAGGGGGTGTTCACCGTCTACTTCAAGTCCCGCCACCACGTGTCGACGCTCTACGACTCGCCGATGCCGTACGCGCTGTTCTTCAGCGGGGGCCAGGCGGTCCACTACTCGTCCGACTTCGCGGCCCGGGGCTACGCCGGGGGCTCGCACGGCTGCGTCAACGTACGGGACGAGGCGAAGATCTCGGTGCTGTTCGCGCAGGTCCGCTCGGGGGACAAGGTCGTCGTCTACTGGTGACGCGCGGGCCCCGCCACGGCGAGGAGGAGTGGGGCGCGGGCGGAACCGGGGGAACGTGTCCCGCCCGCGCCTCGGTGCACCGAGCCGTGGGTACGGGGGGAACCCCGGCTCGATGCGAGGGCCGATGACCAGTCGGCTCACTCATTACTGCGCCCCGGCGGCCGAAAACGTCACACCCACGCGGGAAAAATTTCAACGAATTACGAAACCGCAGGTCAGAGGGGTGCACGGTGGCAGGCTCCCTGGGTTCTCCCAGCTCAGGAGCGTGCCGGAACCGACAGCGCGCCGTACACGGGTGAGAGGCTGGACGCGGCGGAAGCCGCCGGGGCCCCCCCGGTCCTGACGTGCTTCGCCGACTTCATCGCCGACGCGGAGGGGGCGAAGGCCGCGGGCGGTGTGGCGTCGGCGTTCCCCTGGTGGCCGCCACCGCCCGGGACCAGGTGGTGCTTGGCGTCGTCGCCCCGGCCGCCCTTGTCCCCCTCGTCCTTGTCCCCCTTGTCCTTGTCCTTCGTGCCGCCGCTCTCCTCGTCGGCACCGGAACGGCCCTCCGCGTCCCCGAGGACGCCCTCGCAGTACTTCTTGACGCGACCGGAACCGCGGGCCGCGTCCTCCAGGACACGCCTTCGGTCCACGTCGAGCTGCCGGCCCCTGCGCAGGTCGCGGCAGGACGCCAGCACGCTGCCCCGCCGGTCGTCGGAGCGGCCGGACGTGCCCGTGTCCTCGGCGTCCGGCTGCCCGCTCACTGCGCCGCCGCCCCGCGCCTCGTCGCGTCCGGTGCCGCCCGGGGACGAGCCCTCAGTGGACCCGTCGGGTGACGGCACGCCGGACCGGCCCCCGGTGACGCCGGGTGACGGGGAGACGAGCGGCTGCCGGGGTGTCGACGCCGCGGAGACCGTGGCGGCCGGTGCGGGCTCGTGATCGCCGAACGGCGTGGGCAGCACTCCGGTTCCCGCCGCGACGGCGACCCCGCCGATCATCCCGGCGGCCAGCGCGGCCGCCAGTCCCAGCCGCAGGGGGCGGCCCCAGGAGGTCCGCCGCCCGGCCGGCGCGGGCCGCCCGAGGCGCACCAGGCCGGCGCCGGAAAAGCGGGCGGCGCCGCGCGTAGGGTGCTCGCCCCCGGGCAGCGCGGACTCGTCGTCCGCCCCGGCGCGGGCCGCGCGGAAGGCGGCCAACGCCGCTGCCTCGCCGGGGAGTTCGGCGCTGTTCAGCGGGGGTGCGGCGGCCAGCGCCAGCAGCGTTTCGGCCAGCCGGTCCGCCTGCTCGCGGGTCTCGGCGTCGACGGTCTCCAGCGGCTCCCCGCGCAGCAGACGCTCCGCGGCCTCACGGTCCAGCCACCTGTACTGCTCGTCGGCCATCACATGTCCTTCTGCGTCCGCGCACGCGTATGCGTCACACCGGCGGACGTCACCGCGCGGGTACGCGGCTCTCTTTGCGGGGGTAGGGCACCGAGGGCGCCCGCGGATTCCGCATCCGCGCCGAGCAGCTCCGCGAGCCGCTTCAGGCCGCGGTGCGCCGCGGTGCGGACGGCGCCGGGGCGCTTGCCCAGGGTCTCGGCCGCGGTCTTGGCGTCGAGTCCGACGACGACACGCAGCACGACGGCCTCGGCCTGGTCCTGCGGGAGGCGGGCGATGAGGGAGAGGGTGCTGTCGGTGGCCAGGGCCTCGATCGCCTCACCCGCGGTGTCGGACTCGGCCGCCTGTCCGGTCAGCTCGGTCTCGTCGCCGCCTATCGCGGGGCGGCGGCCGCGCATGCGTATGTGGTCGAGGGCGCGGTTGCGGGCGATACGGGCGGCCCAGCCGCGGAACCGGTCGGCGTCACCGCTGAACCGCTCGAGGTCACGGGCGATCTGCAGCCAGGCCTCGGAGGTCACGTCCTCGGCGTCCGGGTCGCCGACCAGCGTCCGTACGTACCCGAGCAGCCGCGGGTGCACAGCGCGGTACACAGTCCGGAACGCGGTCTCGTCCCCGTCCTGTGCCGCAAGCACCGCGGCGGTCAGCTCCGCGTCGTCCCCCAGCACCGCGCCCCTCTTGCGCCTAGGCCGGCGCCGCTCTCGCGGACCGGGTTCTCGCCGTTGTGTCCCTCTGTCGAAGGTCGCGGTCGTGGGCCCTTCGTGGATGTGGCGCCGGTTCACAGTCCGGCGCGAAAGGCACGTTACGGCGTGAAACCGCTCCTCGTCCATGACCGTAGAACATGCAACTAACTCGTGACGCGGTGAGGTGTGACAGAAAGCGCACTCACGGCGCTGTAGGAAGTACGGGCCGCGCGGCCCGTGCCGCGCGACGGCCGGGGCCTCTCCTGTGGGGGGTGGCGGCCCCGGCCGTTGCCATCGGCACACGGCCGAGTGCCGGCACACCGCAGCCCACGGGGCAGGATGCGCACCTTCGCGCCCGAGATGCGGGGCAGGATTCCCCTCCTCCGGCACCCGATACGCGGGGCAAGAATCGCCCCGCCGGCACCCGGGACGCGGGGCAAGAATCAGCCCCTCCGGCGTTTGAGGAGCGGGGTCCGGGGCGGAGCCCCGCGGCGGGAGCGGCCACCGGCACCCGAGAAGCGGGGCAGGATTCCCCTCCTCCGGCACCCGATACGCGGGGCAAGAATCGCCCCGCCGGCACCCGGGACGCGGGGCAAGAATCAGCCCCTCGGCGTTTTGAGGAGCGGGGTCCGGGGCGGAGCCCCGCGGCGGGAGCGGCCACCCCTGTGCGGAGCGCGACCGACCAGAACCTAGCCCCGCCTACCGTTACCGCTCCCGTTCCCGTTGCTCTTCGACGCCGTGGGCCGGGCAGCCGACCCCGGCCCGACAGGCTCGGCCGCCCGCGTCGGACGGCCCGCATGCGTCGGCCGGCCCTTCTCCCGGGCCGCGCCACCACGCCCCGGAGGGTCGCCGTCCACACTCGCCTCCGCCCCGCCCAACCGCTCCGCGCAGTACGCCTCGACGTCGTCCTCCCCGCCCGCCTCGGCGACCAGCCGCTGCCAGGCGGCCGAGCCGAGGGCCCGGCCCCGGCCCGCGACGGCCGCGTACGCACGGCAGTGCGCCTCCGCGTCCCGGGCGCCCGGCGACCGCCCGGACGGGCTCGGGCCGCCGGGTGCGGGAGTCGCCCCGGGCCGCCCCCGCGAGGGGCCCGCGGTGCTGTGGGACGGTTCGGCCCTCCCCCGCTGCTCTGCGCCGTCGCCAGGCGACAGACCGGCCGGACCGATGGCCGCGACCGCGACCCCGCCCAGCGCGAGGCCGGCACACAGCGTCACGAGCACCGTCCGCAGCGACCGACGCGCCCGCCGCTGCTCCCGCGGCCGCCAGTCGTCCCGGCGCCGGCCCTGCCCGACGTGCGCCCCCTGCTCCCGGGCGGCGCGGAACGCCGCGACGGCACGCCGCTCCCCCTGCGGATCGACCGGCCGGCTCCGTACGGCGGCGAGCAGAACCTCGACGGACGCCTCCGCGGACCCCGCGGGCGCCGCGGGCTCCGCGCCCGCCGGACCCGACTCCTCGGCGCCCGGCCGCGCGCCGCCCGGAGGTACGGCCCGGCGGCCGGGAGCCCTCCCGTCGCTCTGCCGTTCACCCATGTCCGCATCCGTCCCCGGCCGTCGTCGTCCTGGCGCCCGTCCTCCCGGCGCTCATCCCGACTCCCCCAGCGTCCGGGGGCCCTCAGGCGTCACACCTTCGGCCCCGAGCTGCCGGGCGAGGCGCCTGAGACCCCGGTGCGCGGCGGTGCGGACGGCGCCGGGCCGTTTGCCTAGGACGCGCGCGGCGGCGGGACCGTCGAGCCCCACGACCACCCGCAGGAGTACGGCCTCGGCCTGGTCGCGGGGCAGCCCGGCGACCAGTTCCAGGGCGTACTCGGTGGACAGGGACTCCAGTGCCTGGTCGTGCGTGCTGTGGACGCCGGGCAGTTCCAGCAGATCCTGTTCGAGCGCGGTCGCCCGGGGCCGTACCCGCTGCCGGCGCAGATGGTCCAGCGCCCGGTGCCGGGCGATGGTCGCCGTCCAGCCGCGGAAGCCCGCCCCGTCCCCCCGGAAACGCCCCAGGTCCCGCGCGATCTCCAGCCACGCGTCGGACGCCACGTCCTCCGCGTCCTCCCCGACGAGCCCGCGCAGGTACCCGAGCAGCCCGGGCTGCACGATGCGGTACGCGACCGCGAACGCGGCCTCGTCCCCCTCCTGGGCCCGCCCGACGGCCACGCCCAGCTCCCCGTCGTACGCCTGCACGCGGCAGGGCTCCCCTCCCTGGCCCAACACTGTCCTCGTTCGCACCGAGTCGTCACGCATCCGCGCCATGTGCACGGCCGGCCGTGTCCACGCCCCCACGGTCATCAGCGTCGGGCCCCACAGAAATGTCACAGCCCGTCAGAAGCCCCGTCGCCCGCGCCGCGCCCCCGCAGCCCGGACCCCGCGGCACTCCCCTACGCGGACCGCCTGTCGCAGCCGGCGGCCCGGCTCGCCCGGCCGTGCACCTGGAGGTACAGCGTGCGCACGGATTCGGCCGTGCCCTCGTCGAACCGCTTCACGACCTTCCCGAGCGGGTTCCACACCCGTCCGTCGGGCATCCGCACCCCGACCGGCTGCCCGAACAGCTCCCGCTGCCCGGCGTCGAACTCGACCCACACGCCACCGGCCCGCCGGACGAACACCTCCCCGGTGTAGACGCCGAGCCCGAACAGCACGTCGTGCACCCGCCTGCGCTCGGTCCCGCCCTTCCTGACGCCGTCCACGATGAAGTCGACCACCCGGAGGCTGTCCACCGAGTAGTCCAGGGGCAGCCGGTTGCGCGCCGTGACCCGCCGCACGAACTCCGCCGCCTGCCACCGCATCCGCGCCTCGACCTCGCTCCGCTTCGCCACGAGCCCCCCTCGTATCCCCTGCGCGTCCGGCGCGCGTCTCTCGGGACCCAGCGGATCCGGGCCGCGGAACGTCACTCTCCGGACGTCTGTGCGATGCCTTACGGACACCCCTCCGAAGGCCGTGACACGCCTCCGCCGGTCAAGAGTGATGTACCGCACACCTTCCGGCGGTGCGGTTTGCCCGTCACTGTGCGCTGAAATAGAGAGCCACCTGCGTGACGGGTGGTCTTTTTGTGAGGTTCTTCTAGGGGTGGGGCATTTGAGTCGCCGTAAGACCCATGCGTACAAGCCGCTGAGCCTGAAGCGGAGGACGTGGCTGACGCTCGGCGCCGTCGTACTGGGTGGAGCGGGGGTCGTGTCGTACGCCGTCGCGAACCCGAGCGGCGGCCCGGCCGCGGACGCCGCGCGCGGCAAGCGTCCCGTGTCGGTGCACGGCCTCACGCCGACGAACGGCGGAGCCGGGGCGCGCGAACTGCCGAGGACCGGCACCGACCCCTTCTCGCTGGTCGGTGTCTCGTGGACCGGCGCCGCCGCCGAGCTCGACGGATCCGCTCAGGTGCGCACCCGCAGCAGCGAGACCGGGAAGTGGAGCGGCTGGCAGAGCCTCGACGTGGGCTTCCGTCCCGTCGACAGCGCCGAGCCGGGAGCGCAGGACGCGCGTGGCACGTCCCGGCCGCTGTGGGTCGGCGCGAGCGACGGGGTCCAGGCCCGGATCGTCGCCGCCGACGGCTCCTCGCGTGCCGGGCTGCCCAAGGGGCTCCAGGTCAATCTGGTGGACCCGGGCGTGACCGCCGCCGAGGCCGTGAGCGCCGGGACCGGTGGAGGAAGCGCCGCCGGGACGAACCGGGCGAGCGGGACCACCGGCACGGTCGACACCGGCATGCTGGACAACGCCGCCTTCGCCGAGAACCCGACCGACCCCGCCACCGCGTCACCGGCGGACTCCGCCGCACCGTCCGCCCCCGCGAGCGCGTCCGCGTCGGCCACCACGTCCGCATCCGCCGCCGCATCGGCCACCGCCTCCGCGTCTCCGACCGCGACCCCGTCCCCCGCCCCCTCCCCGCTCGCCTCGACCGTCGTCCAGCCGCCCGTCGTCCCGCGCGCCAAGTGGGGCGCGAACGAGTCGGCCGTGGCGGACGCGCCGGAGTACATCGACGGGATCGACGCGGTCTTCGTCCACCACACGGGCGGCACGAACGACTACAGCTGCGCCCAGTCGGCGTCCCTGGTGCGCGGCCTCATGGCGTACGACATCCAGGTCGCCAAGCGCAACGACCTCGGCTACAACTTCCTCGTCGACAAGTGCGGCCGGATCTTCGAGGGCCGCGCGGGCGGTATCGACCTGCCGGTGCGCGGTGAGCACACCTACGGCTTCAACGGCCGGTCGACGGGCGTCGCCGTCCTCGGTGACTTCGAGGGCGATGCGGCCGCCACGCCGGTGAAGCCCGCCGGCAGACCTTCCCGGGCCGCCGTGGAGTCGGTGGCGCGCCTCGCCGCCTGGAAGCTCGGCCAGTACGACGGCGATCCGAGCGGCTCGGTCACGCTGACCGCCGACGCCGACACCGGCAAGTACGCGGCAGGCGCCCGGGTCACGGTGAAGACCGTCGCGGGCCACAAGGACGTCGAGACGACCACGTCCCCCGGCAAGAACCTCTACGGCAAGCTCGCCGAGATCCGCCGGTACGCCTCCGGTGCCGGCCGGAACTCCGCGGCGCCCACGGCCGACTACACCGGCGACGGCGTCAGCGACCTGGTCGCCGCCACGCCCAAGCAGGGCAGCGGCTGGCTCACGCTGGTGCCCGGCGGCACCGGCGGGCCCGTCGCCGCCTCGAAGCGGAAGCTCAACCAGGGCAGTGCCGGTGTTCCCGGCGCCGCCGAGTCCGGCGACCTGTGGGGGTCCGCGACCGCCTGGGGCGACATCAACGGCGACGGCGTCGCCGACCTCGCGGTCGGTGCGCCCGGCGAGGACGACACCACGCACACGGACCGCGGCGCGGTGACGATCCTGTACGGGCCCGCGTTCGACACGGGCGCCGACACCATGGCGCTGGGCGACGACTACAACCCGAACGGCGCCAGGTTCGGGGCGACGGTCGCGGTCGGCGACTTCAACGCCGACGGCAAGGCGGACGTCTTCACGGCGGCCACCGGCACCGGCGGCAACTGGGCGGCCCGCTTCGGCGACGGCCACGAGGTCGCCGGCGACATCACCACCGTCAGCGGCGCCCTCGCCTACGCCGACGCGGCCTCCGGCGACTTCAACCGGGACGGCTACGCGGACGTCGCCCTCAACTACCGTGACGCGTCCGGCGCCGGCAAGATCACCTGGTTCAAGGGCTCCAGGACGCTCGGTCTGTCGAAGGTGTCCACGCTCACCGTCAAGGGCGGCCGCTCCGTCGCCGCGGGCGACGTGAACGGCAACGGCTACGACGACATCGTCGTCGGCCAGCCCTACGCGGGCGAGTCCGGCGGCAACTCCGGCGGCCAGGTCACGGTGGTCCCCGGCACGTCCACCGGCTTCACCGGCACCGGGCTGACGACGGTCCACCAGTCCACCTCCGGGGTGGAGGGCGCCTCCGAGTCCGGCGACGCCTTCGGCACCTCGGTCTCGGTGGGCGACGCCGACGCCGACGGCTACGCGGACGTCCTCACCGGCGCCCCGAACGAGGACGTCACCCGCGACGGCGCCAACCGGTCCAACGCGGGCTCGGTGTGGCTGCTCAAGGGCACGTCCACGGGCCTGACCGGCACCGGGTCGCTGGCCGTCTCGCAGGACACCGAAGGCGTCCCCGGTTCCACGGAGACCGACGACAAGCTGGGCTCCGCGCTCTCGCTGACCGACGTCACCGGCGACGGCTACGCCGACCTGACCGTCGGCGCCGAGGGCGAGGACACCGGCAACGGCACCCTGCTGTACGTGCCGGTCCCCGGCGGGTCCGCCGCACCGGCCCGGTCCGCGTACTACGGGCTGACCCAGCTGGGCACGGCGACGGCGGCACGACTGGGCCAGGTGCTCACGCCGTAACGCCGCGACGCCACCGCCCGGCGGCCCTCCGCGGCCGGGGCCCCGTCCTACCGGGGTCCCGTCCGCGCTGTCGCGTCCCGGCACAGCAGCCGCAGCGAGCCGTCGCCCGTGTAGCAGCGCCGGGCCTCGTCGACCGGGTCCCACAGCCGCCCGTCGGGGGTGCGGACCCAGTGGTCGCCGCCGCTCTCCCACCACTCCGCGCCGGTCTCCCGGACGAGGACCTCACCCGCGTACGCGCCGAATCCGCGCAGCACGCTCTGCACGGCGGCGTAGGGCGCCCCGTCCCGCCGTATCTCCTCGATCATCCGGTCGACGCGCCAGAGGCTCTGCGCCGAGTAGTCGAGCCGCAGCCGTGCGCCTTCACGCATCGCCGCGACCGCGTCCGCCGCCCATCGCACGGGCTTCGTGGCGGCTGAGGGCCTGGTTGCCTGCTGTGCTGTCACACTCCCAAGAGCGCGTACGCGGCGGGATTCGTCACTCCGTCCGGGCGGTTGCGGCGACACCGGCGCAGGACCGCCCCACCGTCCCCACGTCCGCCCCGGGACGGTCACAGGACCCTTGCGCCGATCGGCGTTTACACCCGGCCGCGGGCTCGCCGGGACACCACCGCGCGCAGCACGCGCCGCCCTTCCGTCGACGCGTCGAGGGCGGGCCGCAGTCCGCCGGCGCCGTGGTCCGCGAGGAGTTCCAGGACGGTGATCTGGCGTCTCAGCTCGGCCGCGACCAGCGGTGACATGCCGTCCGTTCGGCCCTCGCGGCGGGCCGACACCGGGGACGGGCCGTCGTCGGCGGCGTCCAGGAGCCGGTGGACCCGGAGGGCCGCCTCCGAACAGGCGTCGGCCCACTCGCGCAGGGCGGTGCCGGAGGGCGCCGCGGGTACGGCGTCGAGCATGCGGCGGGTGAGCAGGGCGGCCTCGTCCTCGTCGGCCGTGCCCCCTTCCGGCACGCCGGAGTCCAGCTTCGCGCGGACCCCGGCCAGCCGCTCCTCCCACGCCTCGCCGTCCACGAGGCTCGCCCAGAGCGGGCGCAGGACCTCGTCGTCACCGCCCAGCAGCGGCACGCAGCGATCCAAACAAGCCAGTCCGCTCGCGGCCAGGCCCCGCTCGTCGGCCTGAGCGACCAGGTCCACCAGGCTCATCAACGCCTCCTCGAAATCCGTCGAAGTCCCTCGACAGGGCGCCTGTGTCTCACGGAGCCCGCATTTCCCCTTACTGCGTGCGACGGCCCGGGAGTGTCACAGCGGTACCGCGCGGGCCCTGCCGGGCAGCCGGGAGAGGAGGTTTTCGGCCAGCAGCCGTGGCCGGAGCCGGAGCCGGGGCGTGGCCGAGGGGCGCCGTCAGACGCCGGCCGACGCCGGGCCCTGCCGGGCGGCCTTCAGGTCCTGCATGCGCGTCAGCCGCGGCACGACGGCGACGGCGAGCCCGGCAGCCGCCACGTCGACGACGTCCGCGGGGCGCGGTTCACAGGAAGCCGCGCGCACCTCTCCCCAGGGCTTGCTCCGGCACGCGGAAGATACGGTCCGGGAAGCGCCCGCGTCCACTCTCCGTCAGCGCAGCCCGTCCGCCAGCTTCTGGAAGTCCGCCCAGGACAACGGCGGTCTGCCGGGGTCCCACGTCTTCTGGACCATCGCCGCGAGCGGCATCCGGATCCCGGCCGCCACCTGTTCCTGCGTCTGCGACTGCGACAGGTCGCACCAGACGGCGAAGGTCCCGCCGAGGATCTGGTCGTCGTACTTGGCGGGCACCGGTGAGGTGCCGCGCAGGACGAGCGGGGTCCACTGCTCGTAGATGCGCTTGCCCGTCGGGTAGACGAAGGTCTGCGGCTCGCCGAGCACGTAGTAGAGGAACTCGTCGTTGTAGTTGATCACCTTGCGGCCTTCGCTCAGGTACTCGACCGGCGGCCGCGCGCCGATCTCCTTGCCGGTCCAGTACGCGACCTGGATGTCGTCGTCCGCCTGGACCTTGCCGCCGCGGAAGAAGCCGTCGTTCCAGGCGCGCACGGTCCGGTCGTGTCCGCGCATCAGCTCGGCGCGGTCGTTGAGCCAGCCGGTCGCCAGGTCGGCGATGCTCGCGCCGGATCCGAAGGTGTTCGCGGCGGCGGTGGCGAGCTGCGGGAAGGAGGCCGCCGGGTTGGACACCGTCAGTGCCTGGTACTCGTCGGCGCCGAGGTGCCAGTAGGCGCCGGGGAAGAGGCCGGCGTACTCGTTCAGCAGGTCGTCGACGACGTCCGCGGACGCCTGCTCGGAGATGTCGATCGCGCCGCGGGTGGCCGTGCCCTGCGCGTTGCGCAGCTGGAGGCCGGGGTGGGCGGCGATCACCGCGCCCAGGTGCCCTGGCGAGTCGATCTCGGGGACGACGGTGATGTGGCGGCTCGCCGCCAGCGCCAGGATGCTGCGGACCTCGGCCTTGGTGAGGTGCTCCTTCGACACGATCTCCGGATGCGAGTCCGACTCGATGCGGAAGCCCTGGTCGTCGGAGAAGTGCAGGCCCAGCTGGTTGTACTTGAGGTCGCCGAGTTCGCGTATCCGGTCCTCGATCCAGCGCGCCGTGAAGTGCTTGCGGGCCGTGTCGAGCATGAACCCGCGCACCGGCTTCGCTGGCTCGTCGCGCACCACGCCCTCGGGAGCCGTGCCGCCGCCGTGCACCTCCTGCTTGAGGGTGCGGGTGCCGTAGAAGACTCCGGTCTCGGTGGGCGCGGCCACGGTGACCTGCCCGTTCTTCACGGTCAGCGTGTACGACTCCGGGTTGGCGCCCTTGTCGCCCGCGCCGTTCAGGCTCAGCTGGACGTCGCCGGACCGGGGCTTGGTCTCGCCCGCGTACGACAGCTTGAGTTCCCCGGCGAGCAGCCGTCCCTCGTCCTCGAGGCCGCCGTCGTCCACCACCACGCGTCCGCTCGCCGCCGGGCGCCAGCCGGGACCGCGGGCGGGGGTGTGCTCACGGACGGCGGGGATCGTGCGGGGGGTCTGTGACAGGGCGTAGGAGCGGGACGGGGAGGGGGAGGTCGCGGCCGGGGACACCGAACCGCTCTCGGTGGGGGCCGCCGCCCCCGCCGGCCGGCCCTCGCCGGACGGCCAGAAAGCGACGGTCGCCGCGGTGGCGCCCGCCACCAGCACGCCCGCGGCGGCCAGCGCGCCGTTCTTCCCCAGGGGGCCGGTCCGGCTCGTCCGGGGCCGGCCGTGGGCCCGCCGCCTGCTCCCGCTCACCGCGTCACGCCCCACGCCTCGGCTCCCAGGGTCCACTCCACGTCACCCACCGCCTCCTACGCCTTTCCTCGTGCAGCACCCCGTACGGCTCTCTCGTACACCTCCTGCTACTCCTCCACGGTGAACCCAAGCCAACGTCTCCGCCTCCCCACCGTCCACTCGATGTGCTGAAACTCTCTCGTGCGGGTGAAATTGGGGCATCGCCCGGACAGGTCCTGACCGGCATCGATAACGTGGCAGCACTTCTGTCGCCCCCGCCGAACCACACGTGACGTCCCGAGGACGCCACCGGATCCCACCGCCGAGGACCCACGCTGCCTTCGCACCGTCTCCCACGCCTCCCCGGCCCGGTCGCCCTGCCGGAGCAGAAGGGCGCGGTCCCGTCCCCGGCCCGCCCGGAGCGGTTCAACGCGGCGCCCGCCGGCACCGTCGAGCACGCGCTCCTCACCTGCTGCCGCAGCGTGCGCTGGGCCAGACGGCTCACCGAGCACCGCCCCTACCCCGACCTGGGCGCGCTGCTCGCCGCGGCCGACGAGGCGGCGTACGACCTGACGCCCGCCGACCTCGCCGAGGCGCTGGCCGGGGAGTCCCTCACGGCACTCCCGGAAGGCGCGTACTCCGCCGCGCACACCGCGCTCGGCGCCGCCCACGCCGCGTACGAGAGCCGCTTCGGGCACATCTTCGTGATCTGTCTGGACGACCTCGCCCCGGACGAGGCCCTCGACCGGGTGCTCGCCGGGATCCGCTCCCGGCTCGCCAACGACCCCGAGGAGGAGCGCGTCCTGGCGGCCGAGGAGCTCAGGCGACTCGCCCGTGGCCGGATCGCGCGCCTTGTGCACCTGTTCGAAGAGGCCCCCGGCGCGGGCACCGTATGCCCGGAAACAGCCGGTTCGGGCCGACCTGATAGCCCGTACGTGCCTGTTTGATTGCCTGTTTGATCACACAGACGGGCCCGCTGTAAGCGTTCCGACAACTCGTCGCTACGATGGCCGGGGCCGGTGGACCGTACCCGGCCGGGCCCGTCCGACACAGAAGCCGGCGCGGCCCCAATCCCCGCTCCCGGAGGGTTCTTCCGTGCCGGCTGGAACGCTGTACCGCGGCCGGGAAGGAATGTGGTCCTGGGTGGCTCATCGAGTCACCGGCGTCCTCATCTTCTTCTTCCTGTTCGTACACGTCCTGGACACCGCTCTCGTCCGTGTCTCCCCCGAGGACTACGACAAGGTCGTGTCCACGTACAAGACCCCGATCGTCGCGCTGCTGGAGTACGGCCTCGTGGCCGCCATCCTCTTCCACGCGCTGAACGGCCTGCGTGTCATCGCCGTCGACTTCTGGTCGAAGGGCCCGCGCTACCAGAAGCAGATGCTCTGGTCCGTCGTCGGTATCTGGGTCGTGCTGATGGCCGGGGCTCTCTACCCGGTCCTCGGTCACGCATTCCGCGAAGTATTCGGGAGCTGACGCCGATGTCCACTGAGACCACCACCTCCGGTATCGGCCCCGTCGAGGGCGCGGGTGCTTCGCTGTACGGCGTCGACAACCCGGCTCCCCTGATCGAGGCCCCGCGCAAGCGGACCAGGAAGACCCCGAAGTCGACCCGCGGCAACTTCGAGATGTACGGCTGGCTCTTCATGCGCCTGTCCGGCATCGTCCTGGTCGTCCTGGTCCTCGGCCACCTGCTCATCCAGCTCGTCCTCGACGGCGGCGTCTCCAAGATCGGCTTCGCCTTCGTGGCGGGCCGCTGGGCGTCCCCCTGGTGGCAGGCCTGGGACCTGGCCATGCTGTGGCTCGCCATGCTGCACGGCGCCAACGGCCTGCGCACGGTCATCAACGACTACGCCGAGCGCACGACGTCCCGGCTGTGGCTCAAGGGCCTGCTCTACACCGCCACGGTGTTCACCATCCTGCTGGGCACGCTGGTGATCTTCACCTTCGACCCGAACATCCGCTAGGCACGGGGCTGCGAGAATCATGAAGATCCACAAGTACGACACCGTCATCGTCGGCGCCGGCGGCGCCGGCATGCGCGCCGCCATCGAGGCGACGAAGCGCAGCCGCACCGCCGTCCTGACGAAGCTCTACCCGACCCGCTCCCACACGGGCGCCGCGCAGGGCGGCATGGCCGCCGCGCTGGCCAACGTGGAGGAGGACAACTGGGAGTGGCACACCTTCGACACGGTCAAGGGCGGTGACTACCTGGTCGACCAGGACGCCGCCGAGATCCTGGCGAAGGAGGCCATCGACTCCGTCCTCGACCTGGAGAAGATGGGCCTGCCGTTCAACCGCACCCCGGACGGCACCATCGACCAGCGCCGCTTCGGCGGTCACTCGCGCAACCACGGCGAGGCCCCGGTCCGCCGGTCCTGCTACGCCGCGGACCGCACCGGCCACATGATCCTCCAGACGCTGTACCAGAACTGCGTCAAGGAGGGCGTGGAGTTCTACAACGAGTTCTACGTCCTGGACCAGCTGATCACCGAGGTCGACGGCGTCAAGCGCTCGGCGGGCGTGGTCGCGTACGAGCTGGCGACCGGCGAGATCCACGTCTTCCAGGCGAAGGCCGTGATCTACGCGTCCGGCGGCACCGGCAAGTTCTTCAAGGTGACGTCCAACGCGCACACCCTGACCGGTGACGGCCAGGCCGCCGTGTACCGCCGCGGGCTGCCGCTGGAGGACATGGAGTTCTTCCAGTTCCACCCGACCGGCATCTGGCGCATGGGCATCCTGCTGACGGAGGGCGCCCGCGGTGAGGGCGGCATCCTCCGCAACAAGGACGGCGAGCGCTTCATGGAGAAGTACGCGCCGGTCATGAAGGACCTCGCGTCCCGTGACGTCGTCTCGCGCTCCATCTACACGGAGATCCGTGAGGGCCGCGGCTGCGGCCCCGAGGGCGACCACGTCTACCTCGACCTCACGCACCTGCCGCCGGAGCAGCTCGACGCCAAGCTCCCGGACATCACGGAGTTCGCCCGTACGTACCTCGGCATCGAGCCCTACACGGACCCGATCCCGATCCAGCCCACCGCGCACTACGCCATGGGCGGCATCCCGACGAACGTCCGGGGTGAGGTCCTCGCGGACAACACCACGGTCGTCCCGGGTCTGTACGCCGCAGGCGAGGTCGCCTGCGTGTCGGTGCACGGCGCCAACCGCCTGGGCACCAACTCGCTGCTCGACATCAACGTCTTCGGCAAGCGGGCCGGTATCGCCGCCGCCGAGTACTCGGCCACGGCCGACTACGTCGAGCTGCCCGAGGACCCGGCGTCGCTGGTCGCCGCCCAGGTGGAGCGGCTGCGCGGCTCCACGGGCAACGAGCGGGTCTCCGACATCCGCCGGGAGCTCCAGGAGTGCATGGACGCCAACGTGATGGTGTTCCGCACGGAGCAGACGATCAAGACCGCGGTCGAGAAGATCGCCGAGCTGCGCGAGCGCTACCGGAACGTGTCGATCCAGGACAAGGGCAAGCGGTACAACACGGACCTCCTCGAGGCGGTCGAGCTGGGCAACCTGCTCGACCTGGCCGAGGTGATGGCCGTCTCCGCGCTCGCCCGCAAGGAGTCCCGCGGCGGCCACTACCGCGAGGACTACCCGAACCGCGACGACGTCAACTTCATGCGCCACACCATGGCGTACCGCGAGGTCGGCGACGACGGCACCGAGTCCATCCGTCTCGACTACAAGCCGGTCGTCCAGACCCGCTACCAGCCGATGGAGCGTAAGTACTGATGGCTACCCCGACCCTCGACAAGGCGGACAGCGCCGGCCAGCCCGAGGCGGGCTTCGCCGACTCCCCCTACATCACCGCCACCTTCCGGATCCGCCGGTACAACCCGGAGATCTCGGCCGAGGCGACCTGGGAAGACTTCCAGCTGGAGATCGACCCGAAGGAGCGTGTCCTCGACGCCCTCCACAAGATCAAGTGGGACCTCGACGGCACGCTGACGTTCCGCCGGTCCTGCGCGCACGGCATCTGCGGCTCGGACGCCATGCGGATCAACGGCAAGAACCGCCTCGCCTGCAAGACCCTGATCAAGGACATCAACCCCGGGAAGCCGATCACGGTCGAGGCCATAAAGGGCCTGACGGTGCTGAAGGACCTCGTGGTCGACATGGACCCGTTCTTCCAGGCGTACCGCGACGTGATGCCCTTCCTCATCACGAAGGACACGAACGAGCCGACGCGCGAGCGTCTGCAGTCCGCCGAGGACCGCGAGCGGTTCGACGACACGACGAAGTGCATCCTGTGCGCCGCGTGCACGTCGTCGTGCCCGGTGTTCTGGAACGACGGCCAGTACTTCGGTCCGGCCGCCATCGTCAACGCGCACCGCTTCATCTTCGACTCGCGTGACGAGGCGGGCGAGCAGCGCCTGGAGATCCTCAACGACAAGGACGGCGTGTGGCGCTGCCGCACGACGTTCAACTGCACGGACGCCTGCCCGCGCGGTATCGAGGTCACCAAGGCCATCCAGGAAGTCAAGCGCGCGCTGATCACGCGCCGCATCTGACCTTAGAGGCCGGGCCGAAGGCCCCGTTCCCTTCCGGGAGCGGGGCCTTCGGCGTGCCCCGCCCACCCCGTCGGACCCTGCGCCATGCCGGTGACGGGCGGGTCGGGTTGCCGGGGGAAGTACGGATGACGTTTTAGCCTGACGCCATGTCAGATGACGAGTCGTACGAGCTGCTCGGTTTCGACAATGTGGTGCTGCCCGTCGGGAGTCTCGGCGAGGCGGTGGGCTTCTACGAGCGGGCCGGGTTCCCCGTGGCCTTCCGGCTCGACGAGGCCGGGATCGCGCTGCTGAAGGTGGGCAAGGAGACGCCCGGCCTGCTGCTGCACCTGGACGAGGAGCTGAGCCACCGCCAGCCGCCGTGGGCCACACCCCGGGTGTGGCTGGAGGTGCGGGACGCGCGGGCCGCGGCCGACGCGCTCGCCGCGTCCGGCATCCAGCCCCTGGACGCGCCCTTCCCTGGGGCGACCGGCTGGACCGTGGAGATCGCCGACCCGTGGGGCAACGTCATCGGCTTCACGGATTACGGCAAGCGCCCCGAACTCGCGCGCACCGCACAGCCGTAGCCCGGAGCGGCGGTGGTCCCCACCCTGACTTGAACATGTTCAAAAGCAGGTCTACAGTCGGTCACGACAACGTTTTGAACGTGTTCAACAAGGGGTGGGGACATGGATCTCACAGTCGTCGCGTACGTCATCTACCTGCTGGTCAGCATCGCGCTGACCATCTGGGTGGCGCGGACGCTCAGCCACAACGGGCGGATCTTCCTCGCCGACGTGCTGCACGGGAACGAGAAGCTCGCCGAAGCGGTCAACCACCTCCTGGTGGTCGGCTTCTACCTGGTCAACCTGGGCTTCGTCGCCCTCTACCTGAACCAGGACGACGAGATCGCCGACGCCCGCGGGGTCTTCGAGGCCCTGTCGACCAAGCTCGGCGTGGTGCTGCTGGTCCTCGGGGTCATGCACCTGGGGAACGTGTTCGTCCTGAACAGGATCCGGCGGCGGGGCGTCATGGAGCGGGAGCAGGTGCCGCCCGTCGCGCCGCAGGGGTGGGTCGCCCCGTCGGCCGGGGTGTGAGCGCGATGCGTGCGACGGCCACCGCCGCCGGCCGGGACCGGGACGCCTCGCGCGTCCCGGTCCGCGGGCTCACGGTCCTGTACGACGCCCGGTGCCCGCTGTGCGCGTTCCTGCGCGACTGGCTGGTGAGGCAGCCGCAACTGGTGCCGCTGCGGCTGGTCCCGGCGGGATCTCAGGAGGCACGGCGCCGCTTCCCCGGGCTCGACCACCGGGTCACCCTCGATGAGATCACCGTCGTCGGGGACTCGGGACAGGTCTACCGCGGCTCCGCGGCCTGGATCGTCTGCCTGTGGGCGCTGCGCGAGCACCGGCCGCTCGCCCACCGGCTGAGCACCCCGGCCGGGGCCCGTCTCGCCAGGGGAGCGATGCTGGCCGCCGCGAAGTGGCGCCGGACGCACCGGTCCGGAGCCGACGGCTGGGGCGGCCGCGCGTACTACGGGAGCGACGGGTGGACCTACGACCCGCGGGCCGGCTGGGACTACACCCCGCCCGCCTGTGACAGCGGTGCCCGCGCCACTCGTTAGGCTCTGTTCCCGTGCCAGCACCGAACGACAGCCCCGGACCCGACGCGGCGCCCGCCCCCGGCCCCGGCCCCGGCGAGAGCGACGGGCGGAGCTCCGCCGCGGGCGCCGACCGGAGCCCGGCCAAGAGCGAGCAGACCCGCGCCCTGATCCTGGAGACGGCCCTGCGCCTCTTCCAGGAGCGGGGGTACGACAAGACGACCATGCGGGCCATCGCCAAGGAGGCCGGGGTCTCCGTCGGCAACGCCTACTACTACTTCGCCGGCAAGGAGCACCTGATCCAGGGCTTCTACGACCGGATCGGGGTCGAGCACCAGACGGCGGTGCGGCCCGTCCTGGAGCGGGAGAAGGACCTGGAGGCACGGATCGCCGGGGTGCTGAAGGCGTGGCTGGACGTGGCGGAGCCGTACCACGAGTTCGCGGCGCAGTTCTTCAAGAACGCGGCCGACCCGGACAGCCCGCTCAGCCCCTTCTCGCCCGAGTCGCAGGGCCCGCGCGAGGCGGCCATCGCCATGCACCGGCAGGTGCTCGCCGGTTCGAGGGCGAAGGTCCCGGAGGAGCTGCGGGAGGTGCTGCCGGAGCTGATGTGGCTGTCGCAGATGGGGCTCGTCCTGTACTGGGTGTTCGACCGCACGGAGGGCCGCGAACGCAGCTACCGCCTCGCCGAGCGCGGGGCCCGGCTCACCACGCGGGGTGTCTCGCTGGCCCGTTTCCGGGTGCTGCGGCCGCTCGTCCACGAGGTGCACGAGCTGTTCACGGACTTCCTGCCGGGCATGACCAGAGTGCTGCCGGACCCGGCGGCGAGGGGCCGGACGGCGGAACCCGCGGGCGAGCCTCCGACGGAGTGAGGCGGCGCCCCACCGGGGACGGACACGTGGCTTCCGCGTCCCCGGCGGGGCCTCGGCGGGCTAGGGCCTGTCGTTTGGATCAGGCTGGCTGTGACCGACGGTTCGTCCTGACCGACCCGAGCGGGGTCTGGCACGTGCAGCTGCAAGGCGGAGGAGGGAGTCGACGCGGAGCGTCGGCGACCGACGACAACGCCGCAGATGTGCGTGCCGGACCCCGCGACGCCGGCATGATCCAAACGACAGGCCCTAGTTCACGGCGTCCACCTCGTCCGACGAGGTCAGCTCCACGTCGTGCACGAGCGGCTCGCCGGTGACCACCACGTGCCGGGCGCGGGACCCGTACGAGGCGGCCGTGGCCGCAAGCAGATACGTGCCCGGGGCGGGCACCGAGACGATGTAGGAGCCGTCGGCCAGCGAGTGCACCCGGTCCAGCCGGCGCCCGCCCTTGGAGAGCAGGGTGAGGACGGCGCCGTCGACGGGCCGGCCGTCGGTGTCGCGGACCAGGCCGTGGACGACCGTCGCCGCTCCCCCGGCGGCCGGCCCGACGGGTCCCGCCTCCTCCCGCGGCTCGACCGCCAGATGCGGCAGGCGCTTGTCGATACCGGCCGGCAGCCACCAGTTCGAGCGCCCGAGCAGATGCATGGCGGCCGGCACCAGCGCCGTACGCAGGATGAAGGCGTCCAGGGCGACCGCGGCCGCCAGCCCGATGCCCGCCATCGCGCCCTCCGTGTCACCGCTCAGCACGAACGCGGAGAACACGCAGATCATGATCAGGGCGGCGCAGTTGATGACCCTGCTGGTCTCGGCGAGGCCGACCCGGACCGCGCGCGCGTTGTCCTTGGTGTGCACCCACTCCTCGTGCATCCGGCTGACCAGGAACACCTGGTAGTCCATCGAGAGGCCGAACAGGAGCGAGAGCATGATCACCGGCAGGAAGGACGTGATCGGGCCCTCCTTGCCGAAGCCGACGGCCTCCACGCCCCAGCCCCACTGGAAGACCGCGACCAGGACACCGAAGGACGCGGCGGCCGCGATCAGGTTCATCAGGGCCGCCGTCAACGGGACGACGAGGGAGCGGAAGGCGACGAGCAGCAGCAGGAAGCCGAGCGCGATGATCGTCGCGACGAAGTACGGGAGCCGGTCCCCCGTCACGGCCGCGAAGTCCTTGAAGACCGCGGTCACGCCGCCGACGTACGCCTTCGTGCCGGACTCGGGGATCACCTCGTCGCGCAGCTCGTCGATGAGCCGGTCCGTCTCCTCGGACTGCGGTGACGTGCTCGGGACGACCTGGATGACGGTGATGCCGCGCGCGGGCGGCGCCGCGGCCACCTGCTCGACCCCGTCCACCGCCTCGATGGCCGACACCAGGCCGGACGCGTCGCCGCGCTCCACGACGACCTGGAGCGGCCCGTTGAAGCCGGGTCCGAAGCCCTCGGCGAGCAGGTCGTAGGCCTGGCGGGTCGTCGTCGACGTCGGCTGGTTGCCCTGGTCGCTGGTGCCCAGGCGCAGCGACAGCACGGGGATCGCCAGCGCGGCCATCACGACCACCGCCGCCAGGGCGGTGGAGCGCGGGCGCCGCTGGACGTACGCCGACCAGCGCGCCGCGAGACCGCTCGTCTGCTCCGACTCCGGTCCCGTCTCGGCCAGCCGGCGGCGCTGACGGCGGCTGAGGACCTTCATGCCCAGCAGCCCGAGCAGCGCGGGCAGCAGGGTGACGGCCGCGAGCACGCTCAGGATGACGGTCAGCGAGGTCGCGATGACGACACCGTCCAGGAAGCGCATGTTCATCACGAGCATGCCGGCCAGGGCGATGCACACCGTGCCACCCGCGAACAGGACGGCGCGGCCGGAGGTGTTGAGGGCGGTGACCGCCGCGTCCTCGGGGGCGGCGCCGCGCAGGATGCCGCGCCGGTGCCGGGTGACGATGAACAGCGCGTAGTCGATGCCGACGCCGAGGCCGATCAGGGAGCCGAGCAGCGAGGCGACTTCGGGCACGTCGGTGACGTGGCTGAGCAGGGTCGTCGACATGAGTCCGGTGCCGACGCCCGCGATCGCGATGACGATCGGCAGCAGCATCGCGAAGAGGGCGCCGAAGGCGAGGAAGAGGACCACGGCGGCGGCCGCGATGCCGACGACCTCGGCGAAGCCGGTCGGCGGCTCCTGGATCCGGGTGATCGCCTGCCCGCCCAACTCGACGCGCAGGCCGTCGCGTTCGGCGTCCTGGGCGCGGTCGACGACGTCCTGCACCAGTTCCTTGGGTACGGCGTTCGCCTGTTCCTCGAAGGTGATCTGGGCGTAGGCGATCCTCCCGTCCTCGCTGATCTGCGCCGCGCCCCGGGAGCCTGCGTACGGGCCGGTGACCTGGCCGACGCCCTTCATCCTCCCGATCTCCTCGAGGGCGGGCCCGATACGGGACCGTACGGACGCGTCCCGCACGGTGCCGTCGTCGACCTTCCAGACCACCGTGTCGGTGTCGCCCGAGCTCTGCGGGAAGGCCTTCTCCATCAGGTCGTACGCGCGCTTGGAGTCCGTGTCCGGGAGGGAGAAGACGTTCGAGTAGTCGGTCCCCGCGGCCGAACCCGCCGCACCGAGACCGAACAAGGCCCCCACCCACAGCAACAGGACCACCAGCCGGTGCCGGTAGCACCACCGTGCCAATGTCGTCACGCTCTACGCTCCTTCATCGGGTCCCCCGGGTCCTGAACCCCAGGATCCCGTCGGACGCGCACCCGGCGACACGGCACACCCGGGACTCTCAAGGAACTCCAAAGCTTGAGCCGCCCCAACTGCCCTGTCACGCGCGGATACTGGGGGCATGACCGGTCACCAGGGAGCGTCCGCCGGGGGCCGCGAAGGCGCGACCGTCCTCGTCGTCGAGGACGAGCCGAGCATCGCGGACGTGCTGGCGATCGCCCTGCGCTACCACCGGTTCGCGGTGATGACGGCGGGCACCGTCCGCGAGGCACTGTCCCTCGCCGAGCGCACCAGGCCCGACGCGGCGCTGCTCGACGTGATGCTGCCGGACGGCGACGGCCGTGCCCTCGGCCGTGAACTGCGCTCCCGGCAACCGGACCTGGCGCTCGTCTTCCTCACCGCCCGCGACGCGCCCGCCGAGATCGTCGGCGCGCTCGGTTTCGGCGACGACTACATCACCAAGCCGTTCAACATCGACGAGGTGATCGCCCGGATCACGGCCGTACTGCGCCGGACGCGCCCCGCGGACGTGCTGCCGCAGCGCCCGCCGCTGCGCTACGGCGACCTGGAGCTGGACGAGTCGACGTACTGCGTCCACCGCGCGGGCCGCTCCGTCGAACTGACCCCGACCGAGTACGCGCTGCTGCGCTTCCTGGTCCGCAACGGCGGCCGGATCGTGCCGAAGGAACAACTCCTGCGGCACGTCTGGCAGTACGAGCACTCGCCCGCCGAGTCGACGGTCGTGGAGACCTACATCAGCTATCTGCGGCGCAAGCTCGACACCCTGGGGGCGCCCGTGATCACCACGCGGCGGGGTGTCGGATACGGACTCGCATGAGGTTTCGGCGCCCGCGGCACGGGATCCACTCGCTGCGCGTCAAGCTCACGCTGGCGAACGTGGCACTCCTCGCCCTCGGCATCGTCATCGCCACCGCCGTGAGCCTGATGGGCATGCGGCACTATCTGCTCGACCAGGTCGACGCCGAGCTGGTCAAGACGCGGTCCTCGCTGGGCGGTTCGCAGCTCACGCTGCGGCAGATCGAGTCGCTGACCGCCCTCGCGATCGTCCGGGACCGGCTTCTCCTGCCCACCGACGACTCGCCGGACCCGGACGCGATCTTCACGGCGGTGGACCGCCGGGGCCAGGCCGTCGCCCTCGGCGGTTTCGCCCCCACCGCCGGCCAGCGCGAACTGGCCGCCGCCGTGGACGATCCGCGCGCGCTCGCGGCCGATGCCGAGCCGCGCGACGTCACCGTGCACGGCGCCGCCTACCGGACCACGGGGGCGCGGCTGGCCGACGGCTCGTACGTCGTGTTCGCCACCTCCACCGACGGACTGCACAAGGGCGTCGAGAAGGCCCTCAAGCTCGATGTGGCCGTGGGGACGCTGCTGTTGGCGCTGCTCGCCGCCCTGACGATGATCAGCGTGAGCCGCCGGACGCGGCCGCTGGAGGCCATGGTGGAGACCTCGACGGCGATCGCCGAGGGGGACCTGACGCGGCGCGTGCCCTCCAGCCACCATCCGACGCAGGAGGTCGAACAGCTGAGGCTCGCCCTCAACTCCATGCTCCACCAGGTCGAGTCGGCCCACCGGACGCGGGAGCGCAGCGCGGCCCAGCTGCGCCGTTTCGTCGGGGACGCCTCGCACGAGCTGCGCACCCCGCTGTCGGCGATCCGCGGCTATCTCCAGCTGTACGACAAGGGGATGCTGCGCGCCCCCGAGGAACGCGCCCGCGCCTGGGAGCGGGTGAACGCGGAGGCCGACCGCATGAGCCGCCTGGTGGACGAACTCCTGACGCTGGCCCGCCTGGACCAGAGTCCCGAGCTGCGGTTCAGGAACGTGGACCTGAGCGCCCTGGTGCGGGACGCGGCCGAGGATCTGCGGGCCCAGCAGCCGGACCGGCCGGTGACCGTGGGCGCCGAGGGGAAGATCCTCGTGCACGCCGACGAGTCGGGGCTGCGCCAGGTGCTCGGCAACCTCGTGGGCAACGTGCGGACCCATACGCCCGCCGACGTGCCGGTGCGGATCGGGCTGGAGCGTGCGGACGGGGTCGTACGCGTGTGTGTCGCCGACCGGGGGCCGGGGCTCGCGGACGACGACGCGGCCCGCGTCTTCGACCGCTTCTTCCGCGCGGGCGGCAACGCGGGCAGCGGCCTCGGGATGGCCATCGTGCAGGGCGTGGTGGCGGCCCACGGCGGGGAGGTGGCGGTGCGCACGGCACCCGGCGAGGGGCTGGCCGTGACGGTGACGCTGCCGACGTGCTCCCACGGGCCCCGGCCGGACCGGGAGCCGGCGGGCGGCTGACCTCACGCCCGTTTCGACGCCAGCTCCACGACCGTGATGTCGGAGGGGGCGCCCACGCGGACCGGCGGTCCCCAGGCGCCCGCGCCCCGGGAGACGTAGAGCTGGGTGTCGCCGTACCGTTCGAGACCCGCGACCGTCGGGTTGGCCAGTTCCGCGACGAGGTTGCCGGGCCAGAGCTGGCCGCCGTGCGTGTGGCCGGAGAGCTGGAGGTCGACGCCGTGCTCGACGGCCTCGTGGATCTGGACCGGCTGGTGGGCGAGGAGCACGCACGCGCGTGCCGGGTCCCGGTCGCCGAGCGCCTTGCCGAAGTCGGGCCCCTGGCCCTCGCTCTCGCCCTGCACGTCGTTGACGCCCGCGAGGTCGAATCCGGCCAGCTCCGTCCGGGCGTTCTCCAGCGGGTGCAGGCCCAGTTCCCGTACCTCGCGGACCCACTGCTCGGCTCCGGAGAAGTACTCGTGGTTGCCGGTGACGAAGTAGGCGCCGTGGCGCGCGCTGAGCCGGGCCAGGGGTGCGGCGGCCGGTCCGAGGTTCTTGACGCTGCCGTCGACCAGGTCGCCGACGACGGCGATGAGGTCGGGCTGCGTGGCGTTGATCGTGTCGACGACCCTGGCGCAGAAGTCCCGGCCGAGGACGGGCCCGAGGTGGATGTCGCTGACCACGGCGATCCGGAACCCGTGCGCGGCGCGCGGCAGCCTGGCCAGCGGCACGGTGACCCGCTTGACCGCGGGCCCGCGCAGGACGCCGTACGTCCCGTATCCGACGGTCCCCACGGCGACGGCGGCCGCGGCACCGCCCACGACCCGTGAGACGAACAGCCGCCGGGAGGGTGCGCCGCGCGCCGCGGCGGCACCACCGGACACACCGCCGCCGTCGCACGCCACCCCGGCCACACCGGGCCCGCGCGCCGCGGTACCCGCACCGGCGCCACCGGACACACCGCCGCCGTCGCACGCGACCCCGGCAGCACCGGGCCGCACGTCGGCGACGGCGTCCGGCGCCTCCGCGGCGGTCGGCTCCGCACCGGCACCGGCACCGGCACCGGCACCGGGAAGGCCACCTCGGCCGGAGCCCGGGCGCCCGGCGGCCGCGGGCTCGCCGGGCCGCCCGGCGGCGGAGCCCGTACCGGCGCCGGTACCGGCAGGACCGCCGCGGCCGGCCCGCGGCCTCCCGGCGGGGGCCGAAGCCCCGGCGCCGGACGCATCCCCGGCGGGCCCCCCGCCGGAGGCCGCCCGCCGCTCCGTCGCCCGGCGCAGCAGCGGGCGGACCAGTTCGCCCGCCGCCAGCGCCAGCAGGAGGTACATCGACAGGGCCATCCACAGGAACCCCGGCCAGGCCAGCGCCTGCTGGAGCGGGAAGGGGGCCCCGCCCCGCTCGGCGGCCACCGCGGCGAACATCAGGACCGGGCCGGCGACGAACACCGCCGTGCCGGCGCGGCGGGCGGGCCCGGGACCGCGCGTGGTGTCGCGCACCAGGCGGCGCCACACGTACCAGTGCCACGCGCCGAACGCGGCCAGTACCACCAGCCCGATCAGCACGAGGACGACGACCATGACGCAGCAACCCCCGCGGTTCGCAGATCCGATGTGCCCGAACGGCTCGCCCGCCGGTTGGCTACGGCGTGCGGCGCAATGCGCGCAGACCGCGCAACCCGATGGCCCCGACGATCGTCCCCAGAACAAAGGAGACGACGGCCAGAGTCAGGTGCACCCAGAAGTACGCCGTCGGGGCGCCCGCGTCGTCGAAGGCGAGCCCGCTGCCGTCCTTGACAAGGTTCTTGACGAAAGTGATCCAGATGACCCAGCTCCACACCCCGAAGGCGAGCAGGAACCAGGAGACGGGGCGGCTGAGCTTCATGAGTTCAGTATCGTCGCCGGCCGGCGGACACCGTGGCCGGGGTGAGGAGGGTGGCGGGACTTCCGGTGCGCGGCCCTGTACTTTCTCGACCGTGCCCGTCTCGAAACGGACCGCCAGGTATCGCCTGCCGGTCGCTTCCGCCGCCCTGTTGTCGTTCTCGCTGTCCCTCTCCCTCGCGGCGCCCGTCTTCGCCGACGCGACCCCGACGGCGACGCCGGCCGCCTCCCCGTCCACCGAACCCGCGGACGCGCCCCCGGCGGGCATGTCGACCGTGGGCGGTGCCCGCCTCGGGCAGGCCGGGACGCAGGTGAACCTCGGCAGCGGCGCCCCGGTACTGCCCAAGGACGTGACCGCGCGCTCCTGGATCGTCGCCGACGCCGAGTCGGGTGCCGTCCTGGCCTCCCACAACGCGCACTGGAGGCTGCCCCCGGCGAGCACCCTGAAGATGCTGTTCGCGGACACCGTGCTGCCGAAGTTCCCGAAGACGCGGAAGCACCGGGTCGAGGCCTCCGACCTCGCGGGCATCGGCTCGGGCTCCAGCATGGTCGGGATAAAGGAGGGTGAGACGTACTCGGTCCACGACCTGTGGCTCGGCGTCTTCCTGCGCTCCGGCAACGACGCCGTGCACGTCCTGTCCGCGATGAACGACGGCGTGGAACAGACGGTGGCCGACATGCAGGCGCACGCCGAGGAGCTCCAGGCCCTGGACACCCACGTGGTGAGCCCCGACGGCTACGACCAGAAGGGCCAGGTGTCGTCGGCGTACGACCTTACGCTGATCGCCCGGTCGGGGCTGCAGAAGAAGGACTTCCGGGAGTACTGCTCGACGGTGCGGGCGTCGTTCCCCGGCGCGACGACGAAGAACGAGAAGGGCAGGACGTCCCGCGAGTCCTTCGAGATCCAGAACACCAACCGGCTGCTGGCCGGCGACAGCGACATCGCGCCGTACCAGGGCATCGCGGGGGTCAAGAACGGCAACACGAGCAACGCGGGCGCCACCTTCACGGGTGTCGCGGAGCGCGACGGCAGGGTGCTGCTGGTCACCGTCCTGAACCCGAAGAAGGACGAGCACAACGAGGTCTACAAGGAGACCGCGCGCCTCTTCGACTGGGGCTTCAAGGCGGCGGGCAAGGTCGACCCGGTGGGCGAACTGGTCGCGCCGAAGAACGCGGAGGCCACCGCCCAGCCGGGGGCGAACGCGTCCGGCACCCCCGAGAGCAACGCCTCCACGAAGCCGGTGGCGGCCTCCTCCGCCGGCAAGGGCGGCGCGAGCGGGATGGCGACCGCGCTGGCCGTCACGGGCGGGCTGCTGGTGCTCCTCGCGGCTGCGGTGTTCCTGGTCAACCGCCGGTGGCCGGTACCGGATCTGGTGCGCCGCCGGACGCGTCGCTGACCGCCTCGTGCTCCGCGCTGCTCGGCGTCGCCGTCCACGCGGCGCAGAACAGCACGAGCTTCGAGGTGAAGTTGATCCACAGGAGCAGTGCGACGGGCACCCCGAACGCGCCGTACATGCTCTTCGAGGCGACGCCCTGGATGTAGCCGCTGAGCAGCAGTTTCAGCAGTTCGAACCCGACGGCGCCGATCAACGCGGCCACCACCAGCCGGCGCCGGGTCGGCTCGACGCCGGGCAGCAGGGTCAGGACGTACAGCAGGAGCAGGAAGTCGGCGAGGACGGCGACGAGGAAAGCGGCGACGCGCAGCAGGACGCTGCCCCAGCCGCCCTCGTCGAGGCCGAGCCGGCCGGCCGTCCAGCCGACCAGGGCCGAGGCGAGGGTGGACGCCGCGATCGTGGCGAGGACGGCGCCGCCCAGGCCGATGAGCACTCCGCCGTCCTTCAGCTTGCGCAATATCGGGTTCTCCTCCGCGTCGTCCAGCTCCCAGACGGCGCGCAGGCACTCCCGCATCGAGCCGACCCACCCGATGCCGGTGAACAGCAGCACGGCACCGGCGATGACCCCGACCGTGCCGGCGTTCTGCACCAGGCCGTTGATGTCGAGCTGGTCGGCGATGCCGGGGATCTGCTCGGCGATCTTGTCCTGGATCTCCTGCTGCTGCTTCGTGCTGAGCGTCGCCGCGGTGACCGCGGCGGACACGGTAAGCAGCGGGAAGAGCGCCACGAAGCTGATGAACGTCATCGCCGCCGCGAGCCGCGTCCACTTCACCCGGTCCAGACGCTCGTACGACCGCCACGCGTGCGTCTGCATCAGCCGCGCGACGAGCGGGCCGATTCCCGGGAGCTTCTTCAGCCAGTCCATGCTCCGCCTCTGCCCGCCTTGCGGAAGACCCATGTCCGGGTGCCCCAAAAGCGCAGGATCGTGGCGAGTGCCATGCCGACGCCCGCGCCGGAGACGGTGTCCGCGCGCCGCGAGGTGAGGCCGAGACCGTAGTGGCTGACGGCGATGCAGAGGAGCTGGACGAGGGCGCCCGCGATGTTCACCGCGAAGAAGGCGGCGTACCGGCGCAGTCCCCGGGCCCCCGTGTGCCGGTAGGTGCCGAGCGCGTTGCCCGCGTACGCCACCGAGCAGCCGGCCACGAACGAGAGCGCCTTGGCGGTCAGCGGATCAAGGCCGGCGGGTCCGCGCAGCCAGAGGAAGAGACCGAGGTCGGCGGCGTAGGCGAAGACCCCGACGACGGCGAAGCCGAGCAGCTCCCGCGCGAGCGACCGCTCGCGGGGGACCTCCCGTGCGGAGGCGGCCGGTCCGGCGGCGGCGCCCGTTCCGTGCGCCGCGGGCTGTCCCGTGACGCTCACCAGTTCGCGACGGCGAGGCCGTACATCGCCAGCCACACCAGGGCGATCAGGGCGAGTGCCCGGTCGCGCAGGACCACGTCCTCCGGTTCGCCCGCCGTGCCCCGGTCGGCGAAGACCGCGTACCGCAGGATCGCGAGGATGAACGCGACCATCGACAGCTGCCGCCAGGGCAGCACGCTGGTGCTCGCCACTCCGCCCTCCTCCAGCGCCCACAGGCAGTAGCCGAGGACGGCGACGCCGGCGGCCAGCTGCCAGACGAAGCGGAGGTAGCCGGTGGTGTACTCGGTGAGCAGCGCGCGGGTGGCGCCCGCCTTGCCGGCCATCTGCACGGCTTCGGAGTAGCGCTTGGCGGCCACCATGAACAGCGCGCCGAAACCGGTGGTGATCAGGAACCAGCGCGACAGCGGGATGCCGAGAGCCAGCCCGCCGATCATCGCGCGCATCAGGAAGCCGGTGGTGACGACGGCGAGGTCGACGACCAGGACGTGCTTGAGGCTGACGCAGTACGCCAGCTGCATTCCGAGGTAGGCGGTCAGCAGCGCCGCGGTGAGCGGCGGGCACAGCCAGGCGGCGACGGCCGGGGCGAGGACGCCGAGAACCCCTCCGACGGCGTACGCGAGCGGGACGGGGACCTGTCCGGCGGCGACCGGGCGGTGGCGCTTGACCGGGTGGGCGCGGTCGGCGGCGGCGTCCCGGGCGTCGTTGACCAGGTAGACGGCGGCGGCGCTGGCGGTGAACAGCACGAACACGAGCGCGAGCTGAGTGAGTGCGTGGCGGGAGAAGAGCTCGCCCGCGGCGGCCGGCGCGGCCACCACCAGGACGTTCTTCACCCACTGGCGGGGGCGTGCGGTCCTGAGCAGGCCGAGGGCGACGCCGCCGCGACGCCCGGGTGCCCGCGGGGAGGTGCTCGGGACGTCCAGGACCGCCGTGCGCTCGGTCATCGTCCCGCCTCCATCCAGCGGGCGCCCAGCCGGGCCGTCAGCGCGCCCAGGGCGGCGCCCGCGGCGACGTCGGAGGGGTAGTGGACGCCGACGACCATCCGGGAGAGGCACATCGCCGCGGCGAGCGGCGGGACCAGGCGGGCGCCGAGCGCCCCGTAGGCGACCGCGGCGGCCGTCGCCGACGTGGCGTGCGAGCTGGGGAAGGAGTGCCGGCCCGCGGTGCGGACCAGCGGCTCGACGTGCCCGGGGCGCGGGCGCCGCACCAGCCGTTTCACACCCATGCTGGTCAGGTGCGCGGTCGCGGTCAGCGCGGTGCCGCGCAGCCAGGCGCCGCGCCGCTCCCGGTCGGCGGCCGCCCCCGCGAGTCCCGCCGCGAGCCACAGCGCGCCGTGCTCCCCGGCCCAGGACAAGGTGCGCGCGACGGCCGCCACGCGCGGATCGGTACCGCAGCCGTGGAGAGCCGACAGCAGCCGACGGTCCATGTCGTCGAGCCGACGGTCCAGGTCGTCAAGGTCGTCCATGTGATCTCACTCTTCTAGGGACCGGTCCCAGAATTACGGCAATCTTGGACGACATCCCATTAATCACCCATTTCGGTGAGGAGCCGTGAGGGCCGCACTGATTACGGCGTTGTGCACCCATACCGGCGATACGGTCACGGGCATGCCTTCCGACACCGTCCCCGTCACGGGTTGGGGCCGCACCGCCCCGACCGCCGCCCGCCTGGTCCGCCCGCGCAGCTACGAGGAGGCGGTCACCGCCGTCCGGGAGTGCGGGGCGCGCGGCGGGATCGCCCGGGGACTGGGACGGGCCTACGGGGACGCCGCGCAGAACGCGGGCGGTGCCGTGCTGGACATGACGGGCCTGGACCGGGTCCACGCCATCGACGCGACGACGACGGCCCCCGACGGCACGGTGAGCGCCACCGTCCTGTGCGACGCGGGGGTGAGCCTGCACCGGCTGATGGAGGTCCTGCTCCCGCTCGGCTGGTTCGTGCCCGTCTCGCCCGGCACCCGCTACGTGACCGTCGGCGGCGCGATCGGCGCGGACATCCACGGCAAGAACCACCACGTGTCCGGTTCCTTCTCCCGGCACGTCCACTCCTTCGAACTGCTCACCGCGGACGGCGAGATCCGCACGGTGAGCCGCGGCACGCCCCTCTTCGACGCCACCACCGGCGGCATGGGCCTGACCGGCGTGATCCTCACGGCGGCCGTGCGGCTCCAGCCCGTCGAGACCTCGCTGATGACGGTCGACACCGAACGCGCGGACGACCTCGACGACCTGATGGCCCGGCTCACCGCCACCGACCACCGCTACCGGTACTCGGTCGCCTGGATCGACCTGCTCGCCCGGGGAGCCGCCCTGGGCCGCTCCGTGCTCACCCGCGGCGACCACGCGCCGCCGGCCGCCCTGCCCGGCCGGGCGCGCCGGCGCCCCCTGGAGTTCCGGCCCGGACACCTCCCGGCCGCGCCCTCCTTCGTACCGGAGGGACTCCTCGGCCGGACGACGGTGGGCCTCTTCAACGAGCTCTGGTACCGCAGGGCACCCCGCGCACGGACCGGTGAACTGCAGAAGATCTCCACCTTCTTCCACCCCCTCGACGGCGTCCCGCACTGGAACCGCGTCTACGGGCGCGGCGGCTTCGTGCAGTACCAGTTCGTCGTCGGCCACGGGAAGGAGGAGGCCCTGCGCCGGATCGTGCGGCGCATCTCCGAGCGCCGGTGCCCGTCCTTCCTCGCCGTGCTCAAGCGGTTCGGGGAGGGCGACCCGGGCTGGCTGTCCTTCCCCCTGCCCGGCTGGACCCTCGCCCTGGACATCCCCGCGAACCTGCCCGGCCTCAGCGCCTTCCTCGACGAGCTGGACGAGGAGGTGGCCGGGGCGGACGGGCGCGTCTACCTGGCGAAGGACTCCCGGCTGCGGCCCGAGCTGCTGGCCGGGATGTATCCGCGGCTGGCGGACTTCCGGGCGCTGCGCGCGGAACTGGACCCGCGCGGCGTCTTCACCTCGGACCTCTCCCGCCGGCTCGGCCTCTGAGCCGCGCCCTGCGCCCGCCCCCCTTCCGTCGCCTCGCTCCAGGAGTGGTTTCTCATGAAGGACGCCTTCGGCCTCCCGCAGTCCCTGCTGATCCTCGGCGGCACGTCGGAGATCGCGCTGGCCACCGCGCGCCGCCTGATCACCCGCCGTACCCGCACCGTGTGGCTCGCCGCCCGCCCCTCCCCGGCCCTGGACGCGGCGGCGGCGCACCTGAGGGACCTCGGCGCGGACGTCCGCACCGTGGCCTTCGACGCGCTCGACCCCGAGTCCCACGAGACCGTGCTCGGCAAGGTCTTCGCGGAGGGCGACATCGACATGGTGCTGCTCGCCTTCGGCGTCCTGGGCAACCAGGCGCGCGACGAGAACGAGCCCGCGGCCGCGGTGCGCGTCGCGCAGACCAACTACACGGGAGCGGTCTCGGCGGGGCTGGTGAGCGCGCGGGCCCTGCAGACCCAGGGCCACGGCTCGCTCGTGGTGCTCTCCTCCGTCGCCGGGGAGCGGGCCCGGCGGTCCAACTTCATCTACGGGTCGAGCAAGGCGGGACTGGACGCCTTCGCCCAGGGGCTGGGCGACGCGCTGTACGGCACGGGCGTGCACGTGATGGTCGTGCGCCCCGGGTTCGTGCGGACGCGGATGACGGCCGGACTGGCCGATGCGCCGCTGGCGACCACGCCCGAGGCGGTCGCGCTGGCCGTCGAGACGGGCCTGCGGCGGCGCTCCGAGACCGTGTGGGTCCCGGGGGCACTGCGGCTCGTGATGGCGGCGCTGCGGCACGTGCCGCGGTCGGTGTTCCGGCGGCTGCCGGTCTGAGCGGCTGCGCCCCGCCGGGGTCGGGTGAGGGTGGGCCCGGCCGCGTCCTCGTGGGTCCCGCGGCCGCGACGCCTGCCGTCAGCGCCGTCCCGGTCCGCGGGGCGCCGCGTGGATGCCGGTGACCGCGACGCCCGTCGTCAGTGCGCCGGCAGCGTCGTGTCCCGGCCCGCGGGCGCGCCCTGCGGGGGCACCACCGCGCCGCCGAAGAGGAAGTCACGCAGCTTGCGCCAGACGCCGTCCGCGCCCTGCTCGTAGAGCGCGAAGCCGGTGCACGGCCACTCGGCCGCGTACGGCGACAGCTCCTCGTACGCCCGGTCCATCGCGGCCTCGTCGATGCCGTGCGCCACCGTGACGTGCGGGTGGTACGGGAACTGCAGCTCGCGCGCCACGGGACCGGAGGCGTCCCTGACCTGCTTCTGCAGCCGGTCGCACGCCTCGGCGCCCTCGGCGACCCGGACGAAGACCACCGGCGACAGCGGCCGGAACGTGCCGGTGCCCGACAGCCGCAGCAGGAAGGGCCGCTCGGCGGCGGCGACCTCCGCGAGATGCGTCTCGACCGCGGGCAGTGCCGCGTCCTCGACCACCGTCGGCGGCAGCAGCGTGACGTGCGTGGGGATGCCGGAAGCCGCGGGGTCGCCGAAGCCCACGCGCCGCTCCTGGAGCAGGCTGCCGTGAGGCTCCGGGACCGCGATCGACACGCCGATCGTTACGGTCCCCACGTCGTCTCCTGTCGTCGGTCGAGTCGGTTGTCTCGTCGGTCCGTCGCGGCCACCCGGGCAGGGGAGGCCACTGCTTCAGCTATCGACTGTACGGCGGTGCGGCCCGGTACCGGAGGCCGTCCGGGACGACGACCGGTCGTCGTGCCCTGACCCCGGTCCCCGACCTCAGTGCTTGGCGGGCAGGAAACCGACCCGGTCGTACGCCTGGGAGAGCGTCTCCGCGGCGACGGCGCGGGCCTTCTCGGCGCCCTTGGCCAGGATCGAGTCGAGCGTCTCCGGGTCGTCCAGATACTGCTGGGTGCGCTCCCGGAACGGTGTCACGAAGTCGACCATGACCTCGGCCAGGTCCGTCTTCAGCGCACCGTAGCCCTTGCCCTCGTACTTCTGCTCCAGGTCCGCGACACCGGCTCCGGTCAGCGTGGAGTAGATGGACAGCAGGTTGCTGACGCCCGGCTTGTGCTCCGGGTCGTACCTGATGACCGTGTCCGTGTCGGTGACCGCGCTCTTGACCTTCTTGGCCGTCGCCTTCGGCTCGTCGAGCAGGTTGATGAGGCCCTTCGGCGTGGAGGCCGACTTGCTCATCTTGATCGCCGGGTCCTGGAGATCGAAGATCTTCGCCGTCTCCTTGAGGATGTACGGCTTCGGGACCGTGAACGTCTGGCCGAACCGGCCGTTGAAACGCTCGGCCAGGTCGCGCGTGAGCTCGATGTGCTGGCGCTGGTCCTCGCCGACCGGGACCTCGTTGGCCTGGTAGAGCAGGATGTCCGCGACCTGCAGGACCGGGTACGTGAACAGCCCGACGGAGGCGCGCTCGGCGCCCTGCCTGGCGGACTTGTCCTTGAACTGGGTCATGCGGCTCGCCTCGCCGAAGCCGGTGAGGCAGTTCATGACCCAGGCGAGCTGCGCGTGCTCGGGGACGTGACTCTGGACGAACAGCGTGCAGCGGTCCGGGTCGAGCCCGGCGGCGAGCAGCTGGGCCGCGGCGAGCCGGGTGTTGGCGCGCAGGTCCGCGGGGTCCTGCGGCACGGTGATCGCGTGCAGGTCCACGACCATGTAGAACGCGTCGTGGGACTCCTGCAGGGCCACCCACTGGCGGACGGCGCCGAGGTAGTTGCCGAGGTGGAACGAGCCTGCGGTGGGCTGGATTCCGGAGAGCACGCGAGGACTGTCAGGGGCCATGCCCACCATTCTCTCAGGTGACGGGACCCGGTCCGGAACTGGCCGGGAACAGCCGGGCACCGATCCGGCCCCGGCGGTGCGACGAAGGAGCGTCGCCGATGAGACGAGGAACACAGGTGGACGGCGGCCCGGCGCGAGGCCGGACCGCCGCGGGAACCACGAAAGGAGCTGGCCGGCCGGTGATCCGGCCGGGGTGGGCGCCGGCGTCAGCCGAGGTCGATCTCCGGGTAGAGCGGGAAGCCGGTCAGCAGGTCGGTGGCCCGGTGGGAGATCTCGTCCGCGATCTTCGGGTCGAGGACGTGCTGCGCCTTGGAGGGGGCGCCCTTGGCGGTGGTGCCGGGCTCGGCGGCGGTGAGGACGCGGTCGATCAGGCCGGCGATCTCGTCCATCTCGGTCGCGCCGAGACCGCGTGTGGTCAGCGCGGGCGTGCCGATGCGGATGCCGGAGGTGTACCAGGCGCCGTTCGGGTCGGCGGGGATGGCGTTGCGGTTGGTGACAATGCCGGAGTCGAGCAGGGCGGTCTCCGCCTGGCGGCCGGTGAGGCCGTAGGAGGAGGCGACGTCGATCAGGTTCAGGTGGTTGTCGGTGCCGCCGGTGACCAGCGTGGCGCCCCGGCGCAGCAGGCCCTCGGCGAGGGCGCGGGCGTTGTCGACGACCGCCCGGGCGTAGTCGCGGAACTCGGGGCGGCGGGCCTCGGCGAGCGCGACGGCCTTGGCGGCCATGACGTGCGGGAGGGGGCCGCCGAGGACCATCGGGCAGCCGCGGTCGACCTGGTCCTTGAGGGAGTCGTCGCACAGCACCATGCCGCCGCGCGGGCCGCGCAGCGACTTGTGCGTGGTGGTGGTGACGATCTGGGCGTGCGGGACCGGGTCGAAGTCGCCGGTGAGGACCTTGCCGGCGACGAGGCCCGCGAAGTGCGCCATGTCGACCATCAGGGTCGCGCCGACCTCGTCGGCGATCTCCCGCATGATCCGGAAGTTCACCAGGCGGGGGTAGGCCGAGTAGCCGGCGACGATGATCAGCGGCTTGAACTCGCGGGCGGACGCGCGCAGGGCCTCGTAGTCGATGAGCCCGGTGGCGGGGTCGGTGCCGTAGGAGCGCTGGTCGAACATCTTGCCGGAGATGTTCGGGCGGAAGCCGTGGGTGAGGTGGCCGCCCGCGTCGAGGGACATGCCGAGCATCCGCTGGTTGCCGAACGCCCGGCGCAGCTCGGCCCAGTCGGCGTCGGAGAGGTCGTTGACGTTGCGGACGCCGGCCCGCTCCAGGGCGGGGGCCTCGACGCGCTGGGCGAGGACGGCCCAGAAGGCGACGAGGTTGGCGTCGATGCCGGAGTGCGGCTGAGCGTAGGCGTGCCGGGCGCCGAAGAGTTCGCGGGCGTGCTCGGCGGCGAGGGCCTCGACGGTGTCGACGTTGCGGCAGCCGGCGTAGAAGCGGCGGCCGATGGTGCCTTCGGCGTACTTGTCGCTGAACCAGTTGCCCATCGCCAGCAGGGTGGCCGGGGAGGCGTAGTTCTCGGAGGCGATCAGCTTGAGCATCTCGCGCTGGTCGGCGACCTCCTGGCCGATGGCGTCGGCGACCCGGGGCTCCACGGCCCGGATCACGTCGAGGGCGCTGCGGAAGGCGGTGGACTCGGTGGAGAGGGGCTCTGGCATGACGGCCTCCGGTCGTGGCGTTCGATCACGGTTCGGCCCAGGCGCTCGGCACTCGGTGCCCGTGTCTCCGCGCGGACGCTCCGGTCCCCGGGAGATCACAGCACGGGCCGCTCCCCGATGGTCGGTCCCATCCCAGCGCGCCAGTCACGGCCCGTCGGCCAGCCTACCGGGCGCGCCGGACCGAGGGCGTCTCCCGTCCACCATGCGAGCGACGATAGAAAGGAGGCCGCAGACCGGACAGCCTCGCCCTTCTCCCCCTTGGAGATCCCGTGACCGCCGCGGAGACCACACAGGCGTTCATCGCCTCGGCCGATGCGCACAGCGCGCACAACTACCATCCGCTGCCGGTCGTCGTGGCCACGGCGGACGGTGCCTGGATGACGGATGTCGAGGGCCGCCGCTTCCTCGACCTGCTGGCCGGCTACTCGGCGCTGAACTTCGGGCACGGCAACCGCCGGCTGATCGACGCGGCGAGAGCGCAACTGGAGCGGGTGACGCTGACGTCGCGGGCGTTCCACCACGACCGGTTCGCCGCGTTCTGCGCGCAGTTGGCGGAGCTGTGCGGCATGGAGCTGGTGCTGCCCATGAACACGGGGGCGGAGGCGGTGGAGACCGCGGTGAAGACGGCCCGCAAGTGGGGCTACCGGGTCAAGGGCGTCCCCGACGGACGGGCCAGGATCGTGGTGGCGGGCGACAACTTCCACGGGCGTACGACGACGATCGTCAGCTTCTCGACGGACGCCGAGGCGCGGGCGGACTTCGGGCCGTACACCCCCGGGTTCGACATCGTGCCGTACGGGGATCTCCCGGCGCTGCGCGCGGCGGTCACCGAGGACACGGTCGCGGTGCTGCTGGAGCCGATCCAGGGCGAGGCGGGGGTGGTGGTGCCGCCGCCCGGCTACCTGCGGGGTGTGCGGGAGCTGACGCGCGAGCGGAACGTGCTGTTCGTCGCCGACGAGATCCAGTCGGGGCTCGGCCGGACCGGGAGGACCTTCGCGTGCGAGCACGAGGGCGTCGTGCCGGACATGTACGTGCTGGGCAAGGCGCTGGGCGGCGGGGTCGTCCCGGTGTCGGCCGTGGTGTCGGGGCGCGAGGTGCTCGGGGTGTTCCGGCCCGGTGAGCACGGGTCGACGTTCGGCGGGAATCCGCTGGCCTGCGCGGTCGCGCTGGAGGTGATCGCCATGCTGCGGTCGGGCGAGTACCAGCGGCGGGCGGCGGAGCTCGGGGACCATCTGCACCGGGAGCTGGGCGTGTTGCGGGACGAGGGGCGGCTGACGGCGGTGCGCGGGCGCGGGCTGTGGGCGGGCGTCGACATCGCCCCCGCGTACGGCACGGGCCGGGAGGTCTCCGAGCGGCTGATGGACCGCGGTGTCCTGGTAAAGGACACCCACGGCGCCACGATCCGCATCGCCCCGCCCCTGGTGATCGGCAAGGACGACCTGGACTGGGGGCTCGCCCAGCTGCGCGGCGTGCTCGCGTAGGCGGTGCGCGGCGGTCGCCCGCGGCCCGTGCCCGTCTAAGGTCGCTTCGTGCTCTTCGGAATGATGTGCGCCCTCGGTGCGGCGGTCTGCTTCGGTACGGCGACGGTGCTGCAGGCGATCGCGGCGCGGGCGGCGGCCGGTGACGGGCCCGGCGGGGACGCGGCGCTGCTGCTGCGGGCGTTGCGCCAGTGGCGGTATCTCGCCGGCCTCGCGCTCGACGGACTCGGTTTCGGGCTCCAGGTCGCGGCGCTGCGTTCGCTCCCCATCTACGCGGTGGGGGCGGCGCTCGCCGCGAGCCTCGCGGTGACGGCGGTGGCCGCGGCGCGGCTGCTGAACGCCCGGCTGAGCCGGGTCGAGTGGGGCGCCGTCGCGGTGGTGTGCGCGGGGCTGGCGACGCTCGGTCTGGCGTCCGGGACGGAGGGCGGCCGGGCCGGTTCGACGGCGCTGTCCTACGTGCTGCTCGGCACCGCGGTGCTCGTGCTGCTCGCGGGCGCGGCGGCCGGGCGGCTGCCCGAGCGGGGGCGGGCGCTCACCCTGGGACTCGGGGCCGGGGTCGGTTTCGGCGTGGTCGAGGTCGCGGTCCGCCTCGTCGACGACGTGTCCCCGGGCGCGCTGGTCGCCGATCCGGCGGCGTACGCGCTGCTGCTGGGGGGAGGCGCGGCGTTCCTGCTGCTCACCTCGGCCCTGCAGCGCGGCTCGGTGACCACGGCGACCGCCGGACTGATCATCGGCGAGACGATCGGCCCCGCCCTGGTCGGTGTGATCTGGCTGGGTGACCGGACCCGGGAGGGAATGACCTGGCCGGCAATCCTCGGCTTCACCGTGGCGGTAGCGGGAGCGCTGGCGCTGGCCCGCTTCGGCGAGGCCCCGGCGGAAACGGTGCCACTGCGGCCGGCCGGAGTCCCCCGGTAGGCCGGCTGGGGCAACGCCTGGTGGGCCGGCTGGGGCGACGCCTGGTGGGCCGGCTCGGGCGACGCCCGGGGGTGGCCGGCTCGGGCGACGCCCGACGGGGCCGGCTCGGGCGGTGGCCGGGGGCCGACTCGGGCGAAGCCCGTGGGGCCGACTCGAACAGCGGCCGGGGGGCCGACTCGGGCGAAGCCCGTGGGGCCGACTCGAACAGCGGCCGGGGGGCCGACTCGGGCGAAGCCCGTGGGGCCGACTCGGGCGGCGGCCGCGGCTGGTCATCGCTGCGGCAGAGCCGCGGCCGGGCGTCTCCGGTGGGCCCGGCTCAGAGGGCACCCGGCAAGCCGGCTCGCTCATCCCCCGGCAAGCCGGCTCGGGCCGCGCCGGTGGGCCGGCTCAGGCGACGCCCGCAGCCGCGGTCATGGCTGCGGCAGGGCCGCCGACTCGGGCGGCGCCCGGTAGGCCGGCTCGCCGGGCGCCCGGCGGGTCGGTGCGCGCGGCCCCCGCGCCGCGGTCATCGCTGCGGCAGGGCCGCGGCTCGGGCATCCCCCGATAGGCCGGCTCGGGCGTCTCCCGGTAAGCCTGCTCGGACGGCGCCTGGTGGGTCGGCTCGGGCGGCGCCCGGTAGGCCGGCTCGCCGGGCGCCCGGCGGGTCGGTGCGCGCGGCCCCCGCGGCCGCGGTCATCGTTGCGGCAGGGCCGCGGCTCGGGCATCCCCCGATAGGCCGGCTCGGGCGTCTCCCGGTAAGCCTGCTCGGACGACGCCTGGTGGGTCGGCTCGGGCGGCGCCCGGCAAGCCGCTCAGACGGCGCCTGCTAAGCCGGCTCGGGCGTCCCCCGGTGGCCCGGCTCAGGCGTCCCCCGGTGGGCCTGCTCGGGCGGCGGCCCCCGCGGGCCGCGGTCATGGCTGCGGCAGGGACCGGCACAGGGCGTCCAGGGCCCCTGTCCAGGCGTGGTCCGGGGGTGTGCCGTAGCCGACGACCAGCGCGTCGAGGGGGTCGGTGTCGGCGTCGGGATGGCGGTGGCGGGCGAGGCCGTGGACGGCGAGGCCCTGCCAGGCCGCCGCGCGGACCACCGACGCCTCGGTGCCCGGCGGCAGCCGCAGGACCGCGTGCAGGCCCGCCGCGATGCCGGTGGCGTGCACCTGCGGGGCGCGGGCGGCCAGCGCGGCGACCAGGGAGTCGCGTCGGCGCCGGTAACGCAGGCGGGCCGCGCGGACATGGCGGTCGTAGGCGCCCGAGGTGATGAACTCCGCCAGGGTCAGCTGGTCCAGGACTCCGGAGGACCACCCGCCGCCGCTCTTCAGCGCCGTGACCTCGGTGACCAGCGACCGGGGCAGCACCAGCCAGCCCAGCCGCAGGCCGGGGGCCAGCGACTTGCTGGCGGTGCCCATGTAGACGACCTGCTCGGGGCCCAGGCCCTGCAGGGCGCCCACGGGCTGCCGGTCGTAGCGGAACTCGCCGTCGTAGTCGTCCTCCAGGATCAGTGCGCCGGTGCGGCGGGCGCGGTCCACGAGCGCGGCCCGGCGGTCCGGATGCAGCGGCACCCCCATCGGGAACTGGTGCGCGGGCGTCATCAGGACCGCCCGCGCACCCGTCAGGTCGCCCGGGCGGGTGCCGAGTCCGTCGAACGGCAGGGGCACGGTGCGCAGACCCGAGCGGTGCAGCAGGTTCCAGTGGACGTCGAGGCCGTAGGACTCCACGGCGAGGGTGCGCAGGCCCCGCTGCCGCAGCACCGCGCCGAGCAGGGTCAGCCCGTCGGAGAACCCGGAGCAGATGACGATGCGGTCCGGGTCGGCCCGTACGCCGCGGGCCCGGGACAGGTAGCCGGCGAGGGCGGTGCGCAGTTCCGTCCGGCCGCGGGCGTCTCCGTAGCCGAGGGCGTCGGACGGCGCGGCGGCCAGGGCGCGGCGGGCGGCCTTCAGCCACTCGGCGCGCGGGAAGGAGGCGAGGTCGGGGGTGCCGGGGACGAGGTCGTGGGCGGGCCGGCCCGGCCGCTGTCCGGCGGGCGCCGACTCCGGTGCGGCTCGCGGGACCGTCCGCTCGGCCACCCGGGTGCCCGAGCCCTGGCGGGCGGTCAGCCAGCCTTCGGCGACGAGGTCTCCGTAGGCCTCGGCGACCGTGTTGCGGGCGATGCCGAGGTCGGCGGCGAGGGAGCGGGAGGAGGGCAGCCGGGTGCCGGGGGCCAGCCGGCCGCCGCGGACCGCCTCCCGCAGGGCGTCGGTCAGACCCCGCCGGACTCCGGAACCGGCCGGTTCCAGGTGCAGGTCGACGCCGAGCGCGGCTCCGCGCGCGGGGTCGGGCCGCTTGGAAGTGGCCCGGTGTTCTGCCATGGAAATGGACCATACTCCTGGGCTGTTCCGCTCGTAGGGTCGACGGCATGACGACGAACGAGGACAACACGACGACCGCCGGGTACGCCGCCGAGGAGGCCCCCCGCCTGGAGTGGGCGAAGCTGGTGCCCGATGTCTACAAGGCCATGGTCAAGCTGGACGCGGCGGCCCGGCAGGGCCTCGACCCGCTGCTGCTGGAACTGGTGAAGGTCCGCGCGTCGCAGCTCAACCACTGCGCGTTCTGCCTGGACATGCACACCAAGGACGCGCTGGCCGCGGGTGAGAGCGTCGAGCGCCTCGTGCAGCTGAGCGCGTGGGAGGAGTCGAGGCACTTCTACACGGAGAAGGAGCTCGCCGCGATCGCGCTGACGGAGGCGGTGACCGTCCTGACCGACGGCTTCGTGCCGGACGAGGTCTACGCGAGCGCCGCCGAGCACTTCGAGGAGACCGAACTGGCGCAGCTGGTCGCCGCGATCACGGTGATCAACGCCTGGAACCGGTTCGGGGTGACCTGCCGGCTCGTGCCCGGTCACTACCAGGCGGGCCAGTACAAGTAGGAGGCGGGACGGACCGGCGGCGGGGCGCCTTGGCGGGAGACGCCCCGGCGCCGGTCACGGGGTCAGGACGGAATCCAGGGACGCCAGGTCGACTCGTGGGACCGGACCCACTTCTCCGCCGCCTCCTGGGCCGACAGCCTGTCGTCGGCGATCATCAGGGAGACCTCGTTCTGGTCCTCGGTCGTCCACCTGAAGTTCTTCAGGAACCGGGCCGCCCTGCCGCCGCTTTTCGCGAAGTCCGCGTTCAGGTACTTCTGCAGCGGGGTGTGCGGATAGGCGCAGGCGACCTTCTCGGGGTCGGCGTCGCAGCCCTCCTTGTAGGCGGGGAGCCCCACCTCCGTCATGGGCACCTTCTCGAAGAGCCACTGCGGCGAGTACCAGTAGGTGAGGAAGGGCTTCTTCTCCTTGGCGAACTGCTTGATCTGCGTAATCTGTGCCGCCTCCGATCCGGCGAAGACGACCTGGTAGTCGAGCTTCAGGCTGTCCACCAGCGCCTTGTCGTTGGTGACGTAGGAGGGGGAGCCGTCGAGCAGCTGGCCCTTGGCGCCGCTCTCCGCGGTGCGCAGCCGGTCCGCGTACTTGTTCAGGTTCTTCCAGTTCGTGACGTCCGGGTGCTGCTCGGCGAAGTACGTCGGGACGTACCAGCCGATGTGGCCGGTGACCCCGAGGTCGCCGCCGCGGGTGATGGTCTTCTTGTCGTCGACGTACCGCTTCTCCTGCTCGGGGTGGCCCCAGTCCTCCAGGATCGCGTCGACGCGGCCCTGGCTGAGCGCGTCCCAGGCGGGCACCTCGTCGACCTGCACGGTGTCGACGCGGTAGTCCAGCTCGTGTTCGAGGAGGTACTGCGCGACGGCCTCGTTGGACTGCGCGCCCACCCAGGACTGCACGGACAGGGTCACCGTCCTCGCGCTCTGCGCGTTGGCGAACGGCGACGCCTGCCGGGTCATGTCGGCGGCGCCGCAGCCGGTGGCGAGCACCAGCACGGTGAGGGCGGCGGTCAGACGCGTCTTCGTCGGCGTGCGGGACATGTCACGCTCCCTTCTCGGTGCGGCGCTGCGTCGGCTGGGTGACCCGGTCGAGCATCAGGCCGAGGCAGACGATCGCCGCGCCGGCGACCAGTCCGGTCGCCAAGTCGCCCTGGGCGAGGCCGAACACGACGTCGTAGCCGAGCGCGCCGCCGCCGACCAGGCCGCCGATGATGACGACGGCGAGGACCAGGACGACGCCCTGGTTGACGGCGAGCAGCAGGGCGGGGCGGGCCAGCGGGAGCTGGACCTGGCGCAGTTGCTGTCCGCCGGTGGCGCCGAGCGAGCGCGCGGCCTCCAGCGCGGCCGGGTCGACCGAGCGCAGCCCCTGGGTGGTGATGCGGACGACGGCGGGCAGGGCGTAGACGACGGCCGCGGCCACGGCGGGCGCCCGGCCGATGCCGAACAGCGCCACCACCGGGATCAGGTACACGAACTGCGGCATCGTCTGGAAGACGTCGAGGACCGGGCGCAGGACCCGCTCGACGCGTTCGCTGCGGGCCGCCGCGACACCGGTCGCGAAGCCGGTGACGAGGGTCACCGCGACCGCCGCGAGGACCTGCGACAGCGTGTCGAGGGAGGGCTTCCAGACGCCGAGCACACCGATCGCGGCCATCGCGAGGACGGCGGTCAGCGCGGTGCGCCAGGTGCCGATCAGCCAGGCCAGGGCGGCGACGAGCAGCAGGACCGCCCACCAGGGCAGCCACTGGAGGCCGTCGCGGAGCGGGTCGAGGACCCAGGTGGTGAAGTGGCCCGCCCAGTCGGCGGTGCCACCGATGTAGGGGACCCCCGAGTAGAGGTGGTCGGTCATCCAGTCGACGGCGGTGTTCACCGGTCCTGCGATGCGCACGATCCAGGCGTCGGGCCAGTCGAGGCGGCCCGTGAGGCGCCCGGCGACGGCCACGGCGACGACCGCGACGGCGGCGTACGCCCAGTGCGGGCCCCTCGTCTCCGTGTGCGCGCCGAGCCGTTCCCCCGCGGCGGCGGTCACCCGGTCGAGGACGACGGCGAGCAGCACGATCGGGATGCCGGCGGCGAGGGCGGCGCCCACGTCGACGGAGGCCAGGGCCTGGTACACACGGTCGCCGAGTCCGCCCGCGCCGATCACGGAGGCGATGACCGCCATGGACAGCGCCATCATGATCGTCTGGTTGAGACCGAGCAGGAGTTCCTTGCGCGCCAGCGGCAGCCGGGCGGTGAGCAGCCGCTGGCGGGCCGTGGCGCCGAGCGACGCGACGGCCTCCATGACGCCGGGGTCGGCGCCGCGCAGGCCGAGGGCGGTGAGCCGGGCCATGGGCGGGGCGGCGTACACGACGGTGGCGAGGACGGCCGCGGGGACGCCGATGCCGAAGACCAGGACGACGGGCAGCAGGTACGCGAACGCGGGCAGCACCTGCATGGTGTCGAGGACCGGCCGCAGCGCGCGGAACGTGCGGTCGGACAGTCCGGCCGCGAGGCCGAGCAGCATGCCGAGGACGACGGAGACGAGGACGGCGACGACCATCAGGGCCAGCGTCTGCATGGCCGGCACCCACATGCCGAGGAGTCCGCAGGCGAGGAACGCGGCGGCCGTGCCGAGGGCGAGTCCCAGCCCGGCGGCCCGCCAGGCGACGGCGGCGGCCACCGCCGTCACACCCGCCCAGCCCGCCGCGAGCAGCACCAGGTAGACGGCGCGCACGGAGAGCACGACCGCGTTGCTGACGTGGCCGAAGAAGTACAGGAACAGCGGGTGGCTGTCCCGGTTGTCGATGATCCAGTCGCTGGTCCTGCCGAGCGGTCCGGTGAGGTCGACGGTCAGTGCGTGCGGCCAACTGCCGCTCGACCAGCGGGCGTCGAGCAGCGGGACGGCGGCGAGCACGGCGAGCAGCAGGAGCTTGCCCGCGGCCCGGTGGCGCAGGAGGCTCCTGGCCCGGTCCGCCGGGCCCCTGCGGCCGGCGGGCGCCGTGACGGCAGCCATCAGGCCACCCCTTCGCCGGTGCCGTGCGGGTCCCCGCCGGCCACCACCCCGGGGCCGCCGTGGCCGGGCGTGTCCGTGCCGGCCACCACTCCGGGTCCGCCGTAGCCGGGCGTGTCCGTGCCGGCCACCACTCCGGGTCCGCCGTAGCCGGGCGTGTCCGTGCCGGCCACCACTCCGGGGCCGCCGTAGCCGGGCGTGTCCGTGCCGGCCACCACTCCGAGCAGGGTCTCCGAGTCGACGACGCCGACGCACCGGCCCTCGTCCACCACGCGGGCCGCGCATCCGGAGCGCGCGACCGCCTCGATGGCCTCCGAGACGGTGGCCCCGGGCTTCACGGCCGGCCCGCGGCCGGCCTCGCCGGCGGACGCGGCACGCATCGCCGACCGTACGGTCATGACCTGCTCGCGGGGCACGTCGCGGACGAACTCGCGCACGTAGTCGTCGGCGGGTGAGCCGACGATCTCCTCGGGGGTGCCGAGCTGCACGATGCGGCCGTCGCGCATGAGGGCGATCCGGTCGCCGAGCCGCAGGGCCTCGTTCAGGTCGTGGGTGATGAAGACCATCGTGCGGCCCTCCTCGCGGTGCAGCCGGATGACCTCCTCCTGCATGTCGCGCCGGATCAGCGGGTCGAGGGCACTGAACGGCTCGTCGAACAGCAGGACTTCGGGGTCGACGGCGAGCGCCCGGGCGAGTCCGACGCGCTGCTGCTGGCCGCCGGAGAGCTGCCCCGGCCTGCGCTGCTCCATGCCCTCCAGGCCGACCTTGGCGACCACCTCGGCGGCCCGCTCACGGCGTTCGGCACGCGGGACGCCCTGGATCTCCAGGCCGTAGGCGACGTTGTCGAGGACGGAGCGGTGCGGCAGCAGCCCGAAGTGCTGGAAGACCATCGCGGCCCGGTGGCGGCGCAGTTCGCGCAGCCGGCCGCGGTCCATGGCCAGCACGTCCTCGCCGTCGATGGCGAGCGCGCCGCAGGTCGGCTCGATGAGCCGGGTCAGACAGCGCACCAGTGTGGACTTGCCGGAGCCGGACAGGCCCATGACGACGAAGACCTCGCCCTTGCGCACGTCGAAGCCGACGTCGCGGACGGCGGCGGTGCAGCCGGTGCGGGCACGCAGGTCCGCCGCGGACAGCGAGGCGAGTTCGGGGTCGGCGGGCACCCGCTCGGACTTGGGACCGAAGACCTTCCACAGGTTGCGCACGGAGAAGACGGGGGACCCGGCCTCCGGGCTCCCGGGGCTCCGCGGGGTTTCCAGGATCGTACTCATCGGGCCTCGCCTCCCAGCAGGTCGGCGCACTTCTCGCCGACCATGAGCACCCCGATCATCGGGTTCACGGCGGGCATGGTCGGGAAGACGGAAGCGTCGGCGATCCGGATGCCGTCGAGCCCGCGGACGCGCAACTCGGGGTCGACCACGGCGAGTTCGTCCGCCGGGTCGCCCATCCGGCAGGTGCCCGCCGGGTGGTAGACGGTGTGCGCGACCTGCCGGGCGTACGCGCTGAGTTCCTCGTCGCCGGTGACCTCGGGGCCGGGGCACACCTCACGCTTGAGCCAGCCGGCCAGCGGCTCGGCCCCGGCGATCTCACGGGCGATCCTGATGCCGTCGACGAGCGTCCGGCCGTCGTAGTCGTCCTCGTCCGTGAAGTAACGGAAGTCGAGGGCGGGCTTCTCGTCCGGGTCGGCGCTGGTCAGGTAGAGCCGGCCGCGGCTGCGCGGCTTCGGGATGTTCGGGGTCATCGAGACGCCGTACGCGGGGCGTTCGTAGCCCAGCCGCTCCGGATTGTCCGTGAACGGGATCTGGTAGAAGTGGAACATCAGGTCCGGGCCCGGCCGTTCGGGGTCCCGGCGCACGAAGAGGCCCGCGTCGGAGTCCATCGCGGAGTTCTCGGGGATCGGCTCGTTCGTCTCCCACACGATCACCGACTCGGGGTGGTCGAGCAGGTTCTCACCGACGCCCGGCAGGTCGAGCGCGACCGGTATGCCGAGCCGCTCCAGGTCCTGCTTCGGGCCGATGCCGGAGTGCAGCAGCAGCCGGGGCGAGTCCACGGCTCCCGCACAGAGCAGCACCTCGTTCCTGGCCCGTACGAGGGTCTCCGTGCCGTCCTCGCCGCGGACGTGCACGCCCGTGACGCGGGTCCCGTCCAGCTCCAGCCGGTACGCCCAGGTCTCCAGCAGGAGCGTCAGGTTGGGCCGCCGGTCCATGACGGGGTGCAGGTACGCCACGGACGCGCTGGACCGCTTGTTGTTCTCGGGGTGGTAGGCGAGGTCGAAGAAGCCGACGCCCTCGGTGAACGGCTTCTTGTTGAAGCCCTCCACCCGCGGCACGCCGAGCGCGGCCTGGGCGGCGTCGACGAAGTCGCGGGCGATGGCGTTCCGGTCCTTCTCGTCGACCGCCACGATGTTGTTCAGGAGGCGCTCGTAGTACGGCTCCATCGGCGCCGCGCCCCAGCCCTCGGCACCCGCCGCCTCCCACTCGTCCCAGTCGGACGGCAGCGGCTTGAACGCGATGAGCGTGTTGTGGGACGAGCATCCGCCGAGCACCCGGGCCCGGCTGTGCCGGATGTGCGAGTTGCCGCGTGGCTGCTCGGTGGTGGGGTAGTCGTAGTCCAGCTCCCCGCCGAGCAGGCCCATCCACCGGCGCAGGGTGAGGACGTCCTCGCGGTCCACGTCACTGGGGCCGCCCTCGATGACGGCGACGGTGACGTCCGCGTTCTCGGTCAGGCGGGACGCGATGACGGAGCCCGCGGTGCCGCCGCCGATGACGACGTAGTCGTACGTGTTCTCGTGCTCGGACATGAAGGGGGTGCTCCTCTTCGTGCAACGTGCTGCGCGTGACCGGTGGGGGATGCGCGGCGGTGGGGGGTCGGTCCGGTCGGGGGCGCGCGCCCGGCCGAGGGGTGATGGGCCGGCCGGGGCGCGCCCGGGTGGTCGGGTCGCGGTGCGCCCGCGTCAGCCGGCGAACCAGCGCACCGGCTTCGGCGCGAGGTTCTGGTAGACGTGCTTGGTCTCCCGGTACTCGGCGAGGCCGGCGGGGCCCAGTTCGCGCCCGACGCCGCTCTTGCCGAAGCCGCCCCACTCCGCCTGCGGGAGGTAGGGGTGGAAGTCGTTGATCCAGACGGTGCCGTGGCGGAGCCGGGCGGCGACCCGTCGGGCGCGGCCCGCGTCCGCGGTCCAGACGGCGCCGGCGAGGCCGTACTCGGTGTCGTTGGCGAGCGCGACGGCCTCGTCCTCCGTGCGGAACGTCTCGACGGTCAGCACGGGCCCGAAGACCTCCTCGCGGACGACCTTCATCTCCCGGTGGCACCCGTCGAGGACGGTCGGCTCGTAGAAGTACCCGGCGGCGGGCCGGACTTCGGACGGCTCGGGGCGCCTGCCGCCGCTGCGCAGCACCGCGCCCTCCGCGAGGGCGGACGCCACGTACGCCTCGGTCTTCTCGCGCTGCTGCGCCGAGACGAGCGGGCCGCACTCGACGCCGTCCTCGGTCCCGCGTCCGAGCCTGATCCTCGCGGCGCGGGCGGCGAGTTCGGCGACGAAGCGCTCCCGCACGGACTCCTCGACGATGAGCCGGGAGCCCGCCGAGCACACCTGGCCGCTGTGGATGAACGCGGCGTTCAGGGCCTGGTCGACGGCGGTGTCGAAGCCCTCGTCCGTGGCGCAGGAGTCGGCGAAGACGACGTTAGGGTTCTTGCCGCCGAGTTCCAGGGCGACCTTCTTGACGCCGACGGCGGCGGCCTGCGCGACCTTCGTCCCGCTCGCCAGGCCGCCGGTGAAGGAGACCAGGTCGACATCGGGGTGCTCGGCCAGCCGGGCGCCGACCGAGTGGCCGGGCCCCGTGACGATGTTGGCGACTCCGGTGGGCAGCCCGGCCTCGACGAGCAGTTCCACGAGGGCGATCGTCGTCAGCGGAGTGATCTCACTCGGCTTGACGACGAAGGTGTTGCCCGCGGCGAGCGCCGGCGCGACCTTCCAACTGGCCTGGAGCAGCGGGTAGTTCCACGGAGTGATCATGGCGCAGACGCCGACGGGCTCGTGCACGACGACACTGTGGACGTCCGCGGACCCGGCGTCGACGACCCGTCCGCCGCCCTCCCCCACGACCAGACCGGCGAAGTAGCGGAAGGCGTCGGCGACGCAGTCGATGTCGACGCGCCCCTCCTCCACCGTCTTGCCCGCGTCACGGCTCTCCAGCAGCCCCAGTTCCTCGCGGTCGCGTACGAGCAGGTCGGCGACGCGGCGCAGCAGCGCGGCACGGTCGGCGACGGGGGTGCGGGGCCACGGGCCCTCGTCGAAGGCCCGCCGGGCGGCCTCGACCGCCAGGTCCACGTCCTTCTCGTCACCCTCCGCGACCACGGCGAACGGCTCGGCATCCGCGGGATCGAGGATCTCGCGCGTGGCTCCGGAAGCGGCCGCACGCCACTGCCCGCCCGCATGAATGGTGTGCTGCGCCTGTCGTTCGGTCTGTCGCGCCATGATCGGCATCGCCTTCCGTTCCAGTTTCCTGCCCCTGCGTCACACTCGGTCACCCTTGGGGGCCGTGAGCACCTGCCCATCCGCCCCTCATGCATGCGAACCCGTGGCCGAAAGTGCCCGGTGTCACTGAACAACCAGCAGAAATAACGACAGGGTCGGACAAATGCCGTCGGCCCGATCGGCTTCCTGGACATACGGCATTTTCTTTGACTAGGGTCAAACACGTATGGAGCCAGTCTCAGTGGACGACGTGCGGGCGCTGCGCCGCTTCCACCGGTACTTCACCCGCCGGGTGGGCGCGCTCGGCGAGCACTGCCCCGGCCGGGAGCGCCCGCTCGGCGAGGCCCGGCTGCTGTTCGAGGTGGGACACGGGACCTCGCTGCGTGACCTCAGAAGCCGGCTCGGGCTCGACGCCGGGTATCTGAGCCGGATGATCAAGACGCTTCAGGCGCAGGGGCTGATCCGGGTGAGCGTGCACCCCGAGGACAGCAGACTGCGGGTCGCGGAGCTCACGCCCGCCGGACGCGCCGAGGTCGCGGAGCAGAACCGGAGGGCCGACGGACTGGCCGCGGGCCTGCTGCGGGGGCTCAGCCAGGCGCAGCGCGGCGAACTCACCGCCGCCGTCGCCGTCACCGAGCGGCTGCTGCGGCTCGCCGGGATCGGCGTCGAGGTCGTCGACGGCGCCTCCCGCGACGCGCGGACCTGCCTCGCCGCGTACGCCGCCGACATCGGCGAGCGGTTCCCCGAGGGCTTCGACCCGGCGGCCCTGGTGCGGCCGGGCGAGGTGTCGGGGCGGGCCGGTGCCTTCGTCGTGGCGTACGAGGAGGGGCAGCCCGTGGGCTGCGGGGCGCTGCGCCGGCTCGAACGGGGGGTGGGCGAGATCCGGCACGTGTGGGTCCATCCCGACGCGCGGCGGCTCGGACTGGCCCGGCGCATCCTGAAGGAACTGGAGCGGCAGGCCGTCGAGCGCGGACTCAACACCGTGCGGCTCGACACCCACGCGGTCCTCACCGAGGCCCAGGCCATGTACCGGGCCTGCGGGTACACGGAGATCCCGCCGTACGACGACAACGCCCACGCGGCCCACTGGTTCGAGAAGCGCCTGCGCCGCACACCGGCCCGCCGCCCCTCCGGCTGACGGGACGCGGGCGGGCGGCCCGGACCGCTCACGCCGTCGCGCAGTCCGCTCCCGTCGGGCAGAACGAGTTCAGGGCCACCCGGAACGGGGTGCGCACGTCCGTGCCTTCGGTCCCGATCGAGCGGATCGCGTACGCCGTACCGTCCGGGGCCTCGAAGCGGTGGTCGACGACCTGGAGGGGGCCGTCCTGCACGTCGTCGTAGCGGTAGCCGAGCTCGGCCCAGTCGGTTCCGGAGCGCCGGTCCAGGACCCGGTAGCCCGCCAGCTTGGCGTCGAACCCGAAGGACGGGTCGTTCTCGGCCTGGGACAGCGAGTCGGCGGGGCTGGCCTCCATGAGCTCGAACAGTTCGAGTTCGGCGGTGCCGTCAGGGGACGTGTAGTGGACGACCGACGGCTTCCCCGTGCGCCGGTCCACCGAACGGTCCCAGCCCTCGGGCACGTCGACGGTGTAGCCGACGCCGTCCACCGAGCGGCTGTAGCCGGGGGACGGCGACGCGGAGGCCGAGGGCGACTCGGAACCCGCGAGAGGATCCCCTTCCTCCGAGCCTCCGGCGCCCTCCGAACCCTGCGCCGAGGGGGCGCCCTGCGTGGCGGTGACGGTCACGGACGACCGCGGCCCGCCGGAGCCCGCCCGGTCCGTTGAGCCGTCCCGGGTCAGCGCCCACACCCCGCCGCCCACGCCGCCCGCCAGCAGCGCCCCGGCGACGATCACGAACAGCAGCCGCCGTGAGCCGTCCGGCCGGGCCGGCGGCGGACCGCCGCCCGGCACCGGGGCGCCCCAGGACGGCGGCACCGGGTCCTGAGCCGGGGGTGGGGACTGATGCGGCTGGGGCTGCGGCTGCTGAGGAGGGGGCGGTGGTGGCGGGAACACGGCCGACTGGGTCTGCGCCGAGGCCCACCACTGCTGCTGCGGATCCCGCGGACCCGCCCCCGAACTCCCGCCCGCGTCATCGGCTCCCCCGGCGCCCCGTGCCGGACCGTCCGCTCCCTCGGCGCCCCGCGCCGGGTCCGCGGCACCCGGTACCGCTGCTCCCGCCTGCCCGGACGACCCGGACGGCCCGCCCGTTCCGTCGTCGTCGACCCACCGCTGGCGGTCCGCGTCCCACCGTTGTCGCATGTCCTCCCCCTCTCCTCACCCCGTGCTCCCACGATCCCGCGTGCCGGGCGTCGCGGGGCGGACGGGAACGGCCCTAGGCCGTGTCCGCAAAGTCCCGCCTGTTCCGCGACGCCTGGCACGCACTCTCGCCGCACCGGGCGAAGCCCCAAGTACGTCCAGTACGAGGGTCTCCGCCCGGCACGCCGAGAGCACGCACCAGACGCCGCGGAACCCGCCCTCCGGGCGGACGACGAGACTTTGCGGACACGACCTAGCCCGCCAGTTGCGTGATCGCCTGCACCACGGCCGCCGTCGACGCCAGCCCGGCCACCGCCGCCGCGGCGGTCTCCAGTCGCAGCCGCAGCCGCCCGAGCCGCTGCGGATCGGCGGTTCCCGTCCGCTCGATCTCCCCCTGCACGACGGCGAGTTCACCGTCCAGACCGGCCGCACCCGATGACTCCGTGAGCAGCCGCAGATGGTCGCGCAGGCTGCGTACGGCGTCCAGCAGCGCCTCGGTCGCCTCATCTGCGGCCGGCGCGCGCGGCGCCTCGTGGTACTCGGCCCTGCCGTGGTCGCCGAAGCTCACCGCGCTGCGCGTGATGCGGTCGATCCGCCCTCCCGTGCCGTCGCTCATTCCGTGTCCCCTTCCCCGTACATGGCGCTGCCGACGCCGGTGGTGACGGCGCTCCTGCTGATCCGGCCCACCGCGGTCCCGCCGCTCATCTGTCCGATGAACTGGCCGCCCGCGGAGACGTTGACGATGTTCTGCTCGAAGCTGCCCGTCTCGCAGCCGCTGCGCCGCAGCGCCTCGCGCACCCCGCTCGCGATGCGGTCCTCGACGGTCTTGATGTAGCGGCTGACGTCCATCTCCTGGAACAGCGACAGCCCGTCCGTGCTGCCCAGTTCGCGCACCGACGCCAACGGGGCGTCGGGCGGCGCCTGTTCGCGGTGCGCCAGCCAGGTGTGCAGGCACTGCGCGAGGGTGCGGACCGCGGAGATCCCGGCCACGACGTTCGTCGCCGGACCGGACAGCAGCGTCCGCACCGCCTCGCGCAGCGCCTCGTCCTCGCGGCGGGACGCGATGAGGTCCACGTGCCGGTACTCCGCCGCGATCGGTCCCAGGACGTGCGGCACGACCTCCAGGACCAGCATCCGGCCCTGGGTGTGGACGCGGACCAGCACCGAGACCACCACCTGCTCGTCCCAGGCACCGATCCGCACCCAGAGGAAGTGGCGGCGCGCCTCGCCGCCCTCGTCGACCGCTCCCTCGGCATGCGCCCGGGCGGACTCGGCGCCGTACACGCCTTCGCTGCGGCCGACGCCCGAGGGCAGATAGACGAACTCCTCGATCTCCAGGTCCTTGAGCCGGTCCCGGCTGGTCAGGGCGGCCGACTCGCGCAGCGCCTCCAGCTTCGGGCGTACCAGGTCGATGATCTGGCGGTTGGTCAGCCGCACCGGGGGCGCGGCCCCGTCGGGCGGTCCGTTGACCCCGTCGGGCAGTCCGTTGCCGGCCGGCAGTCCGTTGCCGTCGCCGTTCGGGCGGCCGTCGGGCGAGTCCCCGTTCAGCGACAGCCGGTGCTTCCTGGCCGGGGTGATCTCCATCGCGAACGACCAGGGCTCGTACGGCTTTCCGGCCCCGACGAACGGCCGGTGGGCGTCGTAGAGCGCGACGCCCGCGTGCTGCTCCCAGGCGATGGCCCGGGCGACGCGGATCTGGCGCTCGTTGCCCGCGGGGGTCGCCGGCGCCGTGCCCTCGAAGACGTCGCGGCCGAGTTCCCTGCGCATGACCTCGGCGACGTGGGAGCGGTGGACCCCGGTGGCGAAGGTGAGCGCGAGCGGGAACAGCAGCGGGAACGGATCGTCGGGGAGCCGCTGGAGGGCGTACCCCCAGTAGACGAGCTCCAGGCCCCGGGCCATGATCGTGAGCCCCCAGGCGGTCGCGCGCCGGGGCAGCCGGAGCCTGGTCGACTCCGCCCGGCTCACCGCGTACATGGTCGTGCCGCCGCCGGATGCCGCCCGCGCGGCCCAGAGCAGGACGCATACGGCCGCGTAGAAAAGCGCCGGGAAGGCGCCGACCAGCACGCCGAGTCCCACGACCCCCGGCGCCAACTCCCCGCCGGCGGCTGCCCCGTTCCGCGCCAGGGCCGCCTCCACGGCGAAGAAGACCACCCAGATGCCGCCCAGGGCGAGCGCGGTCGAGACCTCCTGCCGCCGTGCCCGCACGGCATGCGCGAGCACGGAGACGACATCGACACCGAGGGACGGCGCGGCCGGCCGCTCCTCGTGCCCGATGAGTTCGTCGATGACCCGCGCCCTGAACCCCGTGTCCAGATAGGCCCCGGCGCACAGCAGCCGGGTGGACTCGCTGTGCGCGTACCGCCGATTCGATCCCGTCAACGGGACCACCCCCGCCATGTCTTGCTCGGCCCGGCCGGCAACCCCGGGCGGACCGTACGCCACGACGATAGCGAGGGTTACTCCTGTTGCAGCCGCCATATGCCGATAAAGCACGGGTGTTCGATACGTACTTTTCGTACGCATGCGTCGGCCCCCACCGGAGTACGTTCCGATGGGGGCCGGCGGAGGCTGGGGCGGCTCAGATGAGGCCGAGACCGCGGACCGCCTCGCGCTCCTCCTCGAGCTCCTTGACGGAGGCGTCGATGCGGGCGCGGGAGAACTCGTTGATGTCCAGGCCCTGGACGATCTCGTACGTGCCGTTCTTGGTGGTGACCGGGAAGGAGGAGATGAGGCCCTCCGGGACACCGTAGGAACCGTCCGACGGGATGCCCATGGAGGTCCAGTCGCCGTCCGCGGTGCCGTTGACCCACGTGTGGACGTGGTCGATGGCGGCGTTGGCGGCGGAGGCGGCCGAGGACGCGCCGCGGGCCTCGATGATCGCGGCACCGCGCTTGGCGACGGTCGGGATGAAGTCCTCGGCGAGCCACTTCTCGTCGTTCACGGTCTCGGCGGCGTTCTTGCCGGCGACCGTGGCGTGGAAGATGTCGGGGTACTGGGTCGCGGAGTGGTTGCCCCAGATGGTCAGGCGCTTGATGTCGGCGACCGTGGAGCCCGTCTTCTTCGCGAGCTGCGTCAGCGCGCGGTTGTGGTCCAGGCGGGTCATCGCGGTGAAGCGCTCCGCCGGGACGTCCGGGGCGGCGGCCTGGGCGATCAGGGCGTTGGTGTTGGCCGGGTTGCCGACCACCAGGATCTTGACGTCGTCCGCGGCGTGGTCGTTGATGGCCTTGCCCTGCGGCTTGAAGATGCCGCCGTTGGCCTCCAGGAGGTCACCGCGCTCCATGCCCTTGGTGCGGGGGCGGGCGCCGACGAGCAGACCGACGTTCGTGCCGTCGAAGGCGACGTTCGGGTCGTCGGTGATGTCGATGCCCTGGAGGAGCGGGAAGGCGCAGTCGTCGAGCTCCATCGCCGTGCCCTCGGCGGCCTTGAGCGCCGGGGTGATCTCCAGAAGGCGCAGCTTGACCGGAACGTCCGCGCCGAGCAGCTGGCCGGAGGCGATGCGGAAGAGCAGTGCGTAGCCGATCTGGCCGGCCGCGCCGGTGACGGTGACGTTCACGGGAGTGCGGGTCATGGCGTTCTCCGTATGACAGCTGGCGGTGGGGCGTCGCTGCCCCGGGTGCAGGATCCCGCCGCCTGCCGGATGGCCGGCGCCGACCGCCGCGAGGATCGATCAGGCGTACAGATGATCGATCTCTCGGCGTCAAGAGAGATCCGCCCGTCAGGCTATCGCGCATCCGGGGGCCCGCACGGCCGGGTCTCGTGTGGCCCGTCCCACAGCCGCCGTTCCGGGCACAGAAGAAGCGGCCGCCCGTCCGTTGGAGGGGACGCGGCGGCCGCCGGATGGGTACCGGGGTGTGCGGGAGAGGGGGTCTCGTCCTCCCGGAGCAACCGGATCCCGTGGGGGTACGGTCCGCCTGCCCCGGCCGGCCCGGACCATGCGCCCGTGCGGCGGGATTTTCCGCACACCGGCGCGCGAGCGGGCCCCACGCGCGCGGGCACGCTGCCGCGCCGCCTACCGAGTGCAGCCCTTCTCGCCCGACTTGAGGGTCGCGCAGGCCTTCGCGTCACCCGCGTCCTTCACGGCCACCATCGGGGTGTACGCGTCGAAGTCCCCGTCGGCCGAGCCGCTCCGTCCGGCGGCCTCCGTCGAGGACACCATGACCTTGTCCCCCGGAGCCGCCCGGGTGATACGGGCCCAGGCGGCACCGCAGGCCTTGTTGTAGCGGACCTCGACGAGGACCGTGCCGACGGTGACGCTGGTGGTGGTCCTGGCCCGTTCGTCACCGCAGCCCATCTCCTCCGGGTCCTTGCCGGTGCAGCCCCTGCCGCTGCACTTCACTCCGGCCGGCAGGCCGGGGCCGGTGCTCGCGGAGGCGGCGGGCGGCTTCGGTGTACCCGCGTCCCTCCCGTCCCCGCCGCGGTCGGTGAGCACGACGGCAGCCGCGGTCACCACGAGCGCGCCGACCGTGCCCGCGAGGAACATCGTGAGCCGCCGCATGCGCCGCGCCCCGTCGGCCGAACCACCGCCCCGCGGCGGGGCGTCGGACGGCGGCGGCCCCGCGTCCCGACCGGGTACCGGGGACCCCGGTACCCCGGCATCCGGTGGCGTCACGGGCGCGGACGGGCGGGACGGCATGCTGAGCCCCCACCCGCCGCGCCGGGGCCCGCCGGGTGCCGCGCCGCCGCCGGCGCCGCGTGCGGCGGCGCCGTCCTGCCCGGAACCGTACGAGGAGTCCTCCACGTCACGCGGTGACGGCTGGGGCGGGACCGTGGGCATCACGCCGGCGGGTCCCGCGATCCCCGGCGTCGCCGTCGCCCCGCCGCCCCTGCGGGCCTGCCTGCCGCCCGTGCCGTTGGCCGGCGGCCCGAACTCCCCGAGCGCCGCCCGGGCTTGGGAGATGCGGAGCGCCTCCATCGTCATGTCGTGACGCATCTCCGCGCGGCTCCAGGCGCGCTCGGCCAGCTCCCACATGGTGGCGAGGTGCACGGGACTGGTGCCGGTGACCTCGGCAAGCGCCACGACCGCACCCTTGGGCGCGAGCAGCCGGCCGTTCAGATAGCGCTCCCAGGACGTCTTGCTGTAACCGGTGCGGTCCGCCACCGCGGCGATGCTCAGCCCGCCGCGGTCGACGAGCCGGCGCAGCTGACCGACGAACTCCCTGACCTGCGGATCGAGTTCATCCGGCAAGGCCTTCCAACGAGGCATCGCTTCCCCCTCTTTCCCCCCGTACGTGCCTGATTTCCGTCCGCGCCTTCCCCGCGCGCACCGCCCGCTGCCGAGTCCCCGATCCGGCTGTCCACAGGGATGCACCGGGCGAGGCTGTCAGTTCCCGGGAAAGGGGCGCACGGGAGTGTCCGACCCGCTCCCGCACCGTCGCACGCCGCCGGACCGCGGTCCAGAGCCCCCTCTCGGACGCCCGCGCCGGGCCGGCCGAACCCCCGTCTGTCGTACAGAGGCTCCGGACCGTCCCGGCTGGACACGCTAGCCCCGGCGCGCAGTGCCTTCGCGGCGGTTCCCGAACTTGTCCGCGCATCAGCAGAACGGGGGTGCACAGGAGGGCACTTGCGTTACGGGAGTGACCGGATACGCCGAGGGGCACGGGCCGGCGGCCGTGGCGCGACCCGGCGTCGGCGGTCCCCTGGACGCGGTCCTGGACGCGGTTCCCGTTGCGGGGCGCGGACACCGTAGCGGAATGGTCACTTCCGTGCCACAGCGAACAGCCAGGTGTTGAACAGGCCGTTCACCGTGCGTGAGTGTGGACCCCGGGCGGAACACTCGCCCGGCCGCGGCTCGTCCTTACTCGGGGGAGGGGATGGGCCGCGGTCACCTCGCCGCCCTGTCCAGGTCCGGACCGGTGGCCCGCACTCTCCGGGGGAGGTGCGGGCCGCCGTCAGGTCACTGGATCGTGAAGTGCAGGGTGTCGTCCAGGAACGGGATCTCCAGCAACGGATCGGGCTGCGCCATCAGCGCGAGCAGCACGATCGCCACGCCCAGCACGCCGTACGTGACCATGTCCGTGAAGCGGGAGCGGACCGCGAGCATGCCGACGTCGGGCACCGCCCAGCGCAGCACACCGCCGGCCAGCAGGGCCACCCCGATCAGGACGGTGCCGAAGCGGAAGACGTCCAGCGCGGTCAGCAGCAGCCCGAGCCCGACACCCGCCAGCACGACGAGGATCGGCCACTGGCGGGCGGGCGCGGGAGCGTCCCGGGGTGCCGCGCGGCCGCCGCCCTCGGGTCGCGCGGTGTCCCGCGTGAACAGCGGGAAGCGGCGGGTGGTGCGGCGCGGCCTGCCCTGCGCGTCGGGCGCGCTGACGGCGTCCCGCACGGTCGGTTCCGCGCTCGTGCCGACTACGTCGTCGATGCTCACGCCGGCCAGGCCGTCCAGGCCGTCCACGCCGTCGATGTCCGTACTCGACGCGCCGCGGGTGCCGGCAGCGGCCGCGTCCCGGGTGCCCTTACCGGCCGCGTCCACCGGTTCCGCCGCGGGTTCCCAGGGGGCCGCGGTGTTCTTGGCGGACGCGGTGTTCTCGGCGGACGCGGTGTCCTCGATCGCGGCCGTGTCCTTGGCGTCGCCGTCAGCCGACACTGCGCTCCGCCGCCTCGACCACGTTGACGAGCAGCTGGGCGCGGGTCATCGGACCGACGCCGCCCGGGTTCGGGGAGATCCAGCCGGCCACCTCGGCGACGCCGGGGTGGACGTCACCCACGATCTTGCCCTCGGCGCTGCGCGAGACACCGACGTCGAGGACGGCGGCGCCCGGCTTCACGTCCTCGGGACGGATCAGATGCGCGGAACCGGCCGCGGCGACGATGATGTCCGCCCGCTTCAGGTGGGCGGAGAGGTCACGGGTGCCGGTGTGGCACTGGGTGACCGTGGCGTTCTCGGAGCGGCGCGTGAGCAGCAGGGGCATCGGGCGCCCGATGGTCACCCCGCGGCCGACGACGACGACCTCGGCGCCCTTGATCTCCACGCCGTACCGGCGGAGGAGGGTGAGGACGCCGTTCGGGGTGCAGGGCAGCGGCGCCGGCTCGTTCAGGACCAGCCGCCCGAGGTTCATCGGGTGCAGGCCGTCCGCGTCCTTGTCCGGGTCCATCAGCTCCAGAATGCGGTTCTCGTCGATGCCCCTGGGCAGCGGGAGCTGGACGATGTAGCCGGTGCAGGCGGGGTCCTCGTTCAGTTCGCGGACGACCGCCTCGATCTCCTCCTGCGTGGCGGTCGCGGGCAGTTCGCGCTGGATGGAGGCGATGCCGACCTGCGCGCAGTCGCGGTGCTTGCCCGCGACGTACTTCTGGCTGCCGGGGTCGTCGCCGACCAGGACGGTCCCCAGGCCGGGCGTGACGCCCTTCTCCTTGAGGGCCGCCACGCGGGCGGTCAGGTCGGACTTGATCGCGGCTGCGGTGGCCTTGCCATCGAGAATCTGGGCGGTCATGGCCCCATCCTCGCGGATGACCCGGCCCCGGTTCCAATCCGGGCCGCCGACGGCGCCCCGCCGGCCCTGCCACGTGGTGGCCACCATGATCGTGGATGTTGCACTTGCACAACACGTACGGATGTCCGCTGGACAAATGAGCGAGTGTTTGAGAACGATGAGCGGCACAGTGCCGCGGGCAGTACCGGGGGGACGGACCGCTCTGTAGAACTCTCCTCCGAACCGTGCCGCGCGTAGTCCCCGCATCAGGCATCGGAGGAAACCCGCCATGAGCTACGGCGACCCGAACAATCCCTACGGCCCCCCGCAGGGCCAGCAGCCCGGCTACGGCTACCCCCAGGGCGGTGCGCCGCAGCAGCCCGGTTACGGCTACCCGCAGGCCCCGCCGCTCCAGCAGCAGCCGTACGGCGGCGGCTACCCGGGCGGCCCGGCCGTGATTCCGGGCGGGGTGAAGGCCGCGCGCGTGATGCTCTTCGTCATCGGCGGTCTCCAGGTCCTCGGCGCCATCCTGATCGCACTGTCCGCGGTGGCCGTCTCGGCGGCGAAGAACGACGAGACCCTCAAGGACGACGTCCAGTTCCAGCAGCTCGCCGACTACTCGGCCGGCGTGCTGTGGGCCGTCACCGTCGCCGTACTGGCCTGGGGCATCTTCGCCATCTGGCTCGGCGTGAAGACCGGCAGCGGCGGCAACGGCGTCCGCGTCGCCATCCTGGTCTTCGGCATCCTCACGGCGATCCTCGGCATCTACCCGTTCGTCGTCATCGGCCTCGCGCACACCGTCATGGCGATCCTCATCGCGGTGTTCGTCGGCAAGCAGGACGGCGAAGCCTGGTTCAACCGCCCGCGGTACTGACCGGCGGCGGCACCGGAACCGTCCGCGGTACGGGGCACGCGCACAGGACGGCGGCCTCCGGCACCCCTCGGTGGAGGGGGCCGGAGGCCGCCGTCAGGTGCGTCGGCGGCAGAGCGCGGCTCAGTGGAAGAAGTGGCGCGTCCCCGTGAAGTACATCGTGACACCCGCCTTCTTCGCCGCCTCGACGACCAGCTCGTCGCGGACCGAACCGCCGGGCTGGACCACGGCCTTGACGCCGGCCGCGGTGAGGATCTCCAGGCCGTCGGGGAACGGGAAGAACGCGTCCGAGGCGGCGTAGGAGCCACGGGCCCGCTCGGCGCCCGCCCGCTCCACGGCCAGCTTCGCGGAGTCGACGCGGTTGACCTGGCCCATGCCGACGCCCACCGAGCCGCCGTCCTTGGCGAGCAGGATCGCGTTGGACTTGACCGCGCGGCACGCCCTCCAGGCGAACGCCAGCTCGGCCAGCTCGTCCCCGCTCAGGGCCTCGCCCGTCGCGAGGGTCCAGTCGGCCGGGTCGTCGCCGTCGGCCTGGAGCCGGTCGGTGACCTGGAGCAGCGCCCCGCCGTCGATCGGCTTGACCTCGACCGGGTTGGCAGGCGCGCCGTCCGCGCGCAGCACCCGGATGTTCTTCTTCTTGGTGAGCACGTCGAGCGCGCCGTCCTCGTAACCGGGCGCCACGATGACCTCGGTGAAGATCTCGGCGACCTGCTCGGCCATCTCCCGCGACACCGGACGGTTGACGGCGATCACACCGCCGAACGCGGAGAGCGGGTCGCAGGCGTGCGCCTTGCGGTGCGCCTCGGCGACGTCCGCGCCGACGGCGATCCCGCACGGGTTGGCGTGCTTGATGATCGCGACGCAGGGCTCTTCGTGGTCGTACGCGGCACGGCGCGCGGCGTCCGTGTCCGTGAAGTTGTTGTACGACATCTCCTTGCCGTGCAGCTGCTCCGCCTCGGCGAGGCCCCCCGTGCCGTCGACGTACAACGCGGCGCCCTGGTGCGGGTTCTCGCCGTAGCGGAGGGTGTTCTTGCGCTCGTAGGTGTGGCCGAGGAACTCGGGGAAGCCGCTGTCGTCCGCCGGGGCGTACCCGTCGGCGAACCAGGAGGCGACGGCCACGTCGTACGCGGCCGTGTGCCGGAAGGCCTCGGCGGCGAGCCGCTTGCGGGCGGCGAGGTCGAACCCGCCGTCCCCGACCGCGGCCAGGACGTCGCCGTACCGCGCGGGGCTGGTGACGACGGCCACCGACGGGTGGTTCTTGGCGGCGGCGCGGACCATGGACGGGCCGCCGATGTCGATCTGCTCGACGCACTCGTCGGGCGACGCACCGGACGCGACGGTCTCGCGGAACGGGTACAGGTTGACGACGACGAGGTCGAACGGCTCCACGCCCAGCTCGGCGAGCTGCGCCCGGTGGTCCTCCAGGCGCAGGTCGGCGAGGATGCCGGCGTGGACCTTGGGGTGCAGGGTCTTGACGCGGCCGTCCAGGCATTCGGGGAAGCCGGTGAGCTCCTCGACCTTGGTGACCGGGACACCGGCCGCGGCGATCCTCGATGCGGTGGAGCCGGTGGAGACGAGCTCGACCCCGGCCTCGTGCAGCCCGCGCGCCAGCTCTTCCAGACCGGTCTTGTCGTAGACGCTGACGAGCGCCCGGCGAAGGGGCCGCTTGTTGCTCTCGGCGGTCACTGGATAACTACCTTTCGTCCCTCGATGCGATAGCCGTTGCGGGCGAGCCGCCCCACGACATCGACGAGCAGCCTTCGCTCGACTTCCTTGATGCGCTCGTGAAGAGCGGTTTCCTCGTCCTCGTCCCGCACCTCGACCACGCCCTGGGCGATGATCGGGCCGGTGTCGACGCCGTCGTCGACGAAGTGGACGGTGCATCCGGTGACCTTCGCGCCGTACGCGAGCGCGTCCCGCACGCCGTGGGCTCCCGGGAAACTGGGCAGCAGCGCGGGGTGGGTGTTCACGAACCGCCCGCCGAACCGGGCCAGGAACTCCTTGCCCACGATCTTCATGAACCCGGCGGAGACGACCAGGTCGGGCTCGTACGCGGCGGTCGCCTCGGCGAGCGCCGCGTCCCACTCGTCACGGGTGCCGTAGTCCCCGACCCGCCGGACGAACGTCTCGAGCCCGGCCCGCCGCGCGCGCTCCAGCCCCACGATGCCGTCCCGGTCCGCGCCGACGGCCACGATCTCGGCTCCGTAGGCCTCGGTGCCCTGGGACTCGACGGCGTCGAGCAGTGCCTGCAGGTTCGTGCCTGATCCGGAGACCAGCACGACGAGGCGCTTGGCCTTGGCCTTGGCCACGGCGGGGCCCTTTCTCGGGGAAGCGTTTGTACGGTCGTACGAATGCTTCGCGCCCCCGGATACGGGGAAGTCTACGAAGCGGCCGACCGGCAGCAACGATACCGGCACACGGGGCGGCCCCCACGGGACGGGGGCGTGGCCGGAAGGTAGCGTCTGGTGAGCGCCTGTCCGGGAACGCCGCTCGGCGCGGGGGAACGCCCCGCGCGCGTGGGACGTTGATCCGGACGGGCACACATGCGCGGGCGCGGGTCCTGTACGTCGGGGCGCGAGCCCGGGACCCGGACGCCGGGGCGCGAGCCCCGGGCCGTTACGCGGGGCGCAGACCCGGAGCCGTACACGCCGGGGCACAAGTCCCGGTCCCGTACACGCCGGGGCGTGAGCCCCGGACCCGAACACTCGGGGCGGGTGTCGCGAGCACCGAAGCTCGCGCGCACACCGCCCGCCAGAACCACCAAGGGGAAGACGCACACCTGATGCCGGACCGCAGCCTCCGACTCCCTCCGCTCCTGCTGCGCGAGCGGCGCCCTTCGCCCACGCCGCCGCGGGAGGGCGGGGACGCGCCCGGAACCGGGCCCGCCCCCACCGGCGGACGCGACACCTCGGGTGGCGACGGCTCCTCGGCCGGGCGCGACAGCTCGGGCGGGCGTGACGCCTCGGGCGGGCACGGCCCCTCGGACGGGCACGGCCCCTCGGACGGGCGTGACGGCTCGGGTGCCGGTCCCGCGCCCGGGTCCGACGCGGACCACAACCCGTTCGCGCCGCCGCCCGAGGGCACCCCGGACCAGCCGTGGCAACCGCGCCGACCGGCCGACGGAGGCCGCGGAGAGGGTTCCGAAGAGGGCGGTCGTTCGCCCTGGGGCAGCCAGTGGAGCGACCGCCAGCCCGGACCCTCGCAGAACGGCGGGTTCGGCGACCGTCCCGGCGCGCCCGGCGGCCAGGGCGGCCCCGGCGACGGCCGTGAAGGCGGCAAGGGCGGCCCCGGCACCGGTATGCGCTGGGACCCGGCCGACCCGGCCCAGCGCCGCGCCCGCTACTCGCTGCTCACCGGCATGTGGGCCTTCTTCTTCGCCCTCTTCAGCTGGCCGTCCGTGGCCCTGCTGCTCGGCGCGCTGGCCATGTACTGGGGCATCAGCTCCGTCCGGGCCAAGCCCCGCACGCCGGAACCGGGCGCCCCGGCCCCCGACCCGAGCGTCCGCCCGCAGACGAGCGCCGCCGTGAGCGGCCTGGTCACCGCGTCCCTCGCGCTCGCCATGGTCGCCCTCACGTTCACCGCCCAGCTGGTCTACAGCGACTACTACACCTGCACGAACGACGCCCTCACCACCGCGGCCAAGCAGTCCTGCGACGATCTGCTCCCGAAGGAGCTGCGGAGCCTGCTGGGCAAGAACTGACCCGGACCGCCGGGACCGTTCCCGTCAGGGCTCGGGGTCCGCGGCGGGGTCCGCGGGAGCGGCCGCCGCTTCCCTGAGGGCCGCCCAGCGGGACGCGCGCGCCCCGTCGTCGTGCCAGCCCGGGGCATCGGACGGCAGGAGGTCGTACGGCGCGAGATCGGGGTCGTCGTCCGGCGGCACGGCCGCCGTGCCGGGCGTCGGGCGGGGTGCCGCGCGCTCCTGGTCCCGTGCGTCCGCCCGGCCGCGACGGGGGACCCTCAGCCGGGAGAGCCAGGAGCCCGTCGGGGGCGGGCCCGCCGCGGGACGGCGCGCGTCGGCATCCCGCCCGACCGCGTCCGGTTCGGTCGCGTCCAGTTCGACAGCGTCCGGTTCGGCCAGGCTCGGCTTCCCCGGGCGCGATGCGGCCGGGCTCGGCCTCCCCGCCTTCCGCTTCTCCGGCCCCGGTTCGGCCGGGCTCGGCTTCCCCGGGCTCGATGCGGCCGGGCTGGGCTTCCTCGCCTTCCGCTTCTCCGGCCCCGGTTCGGCCGGGCTCGGCTTCCCCGGGCGCGATGCGGCCGGGCTCGGCCTCCCCGCCTTCCGCTTCTCCGGCCCCGGTTCGGCCGGGCTCGGCTTCCCCGGGCGCGATGCGGCCGGGCTCGGCCTCCCCGGCCCCGGTTCGGTCCGCTCCGTGTCTCCCGTCGTCGGGCGTACCGCCGGGTCCGGCGTCTCGGGCGTGCCTGCGCCCGGCGCCGGCACGTCCACGGCCCCGCCCGGTGCCTCACCGGTACCGGAGTCCCGGGCCCGGGCGTCCTGCCCGGCCGCCTCGCGGACATCCGGGGTCCGGCCTCCTGCCTCACGGGCACCCGGGTCCCGTACCTCCGCGGCCCGTCCCTGCGCCCCGCCGGTACCCGCGCCCCGGTCCGGCGCCTCTCGCACCGCCGAATCCCGTACCGCCGTGCCTCCTTCCGTCGATCCCGGCTTCGGCTTCTTCTTCAGCGCCGACGTCAACTTCAGCCTCAGCTCCTGTGCCGGTGCCGGTGCCGGCGTCCGTGCTAGCGGTTCCTGCTTCGCCGCCGGACTCGGTGTCCGGAGCCACCACGCCCGCAGGCCCCACGCCACCGGGGTTCCCACCACCGCGGTCCACCCCGCGGCCGCGCTCCCGGCCTGCCACCACACCGGCCCGAAGTGGGCCAGGGCGGAGACCCCGAGCGGCCCGCCCGCCACCCCGGCGAGCAGCGCGAGGGCGATGCCGCACAGCCCCGCGGCGAGACAGACCGTGCCCGCCGTGCGCCGCACGGACCAGGCCGCCGTCCGCTCCCGCGAGGCCGTCCGCGCCACGTACCAGGCGACCGTCACCCCGCCCGCCGCGGGCACCACCGCGGCCGCGAGGCCCCACGGCGACCCGGGGGCCGCCGGAACCGCCGCCAGCAGCGGAAACGGCGGCAGCGTCGGGCCCACGGCGGCAGCGGACAGCGGCGCCGCCACCTGCCCTGCGCCCAGCACGAACCCCGGCCCCAGTCCGTACGCCGCCGCCCACACGGCCGCGTTCGGCACGAGGGCCAGGCACAGCAGCAGGACGGCGAAGCGGCCCGACCACACGTCCGTGAGCTGGAGGAAGGAGTTCCGGGCCGCTCCCCCGTGCCAGACCAGGGAGACCGCGACCAGCAGTGAGCCCGCGCCGACGAGAGCCGCCGTCCCGGCCCCGGCCGCCCGCAGCGCGGCCGCCAGCCTGCGGCGGGCGTCCGGCACGAGGGCGGCGGCGACGACGAAACGGCGTACGCCCGGGGGAAGGGTGCCGAGCCCGCGGCGCACGGCCGGGGGCAGCGGACCGCCCGGCCGCCCGTACGCGGCCCACACTCCCGCGCCCGCCGCGACCACGACCAGGACGGGCAGGCACAGGAGGGTCCACAGCCAGGAGGGCCGCAGCTCCCCGCCCGAGGCGTACAGCGCGGCCGCGCCGCCGACCGCGAGGTAGCCGCCGACGACCCCGGCCCACGCCCTGCCGGGGACGGGCACGGCGTCCACGGTGTCCCGCGCCGCCCGGTACAGCAGCCACGCGGGAAGCGCGACCAGGAGCAGCGGGGTGACCCCGACGGGGGCGGGGACGCCGGTCAGGGTTTCGGTGCGGACGAGTTCGACGCCGTGCGCCAGCAGCCACAGGGCCGCGGCGACGTGCAGGGCCCCGCTCGGGCCGCTGTCCGGGTACGGCGAGCTGATCCACAGCACCGTCACCAGCACGGCGAAGCAGCCGAGCCCGAGGCCCGCCGCGACGGCGCCGCCCAGCGCGCCCGTGCCGAGGCCCGGGGATCGGTCGCGCCACCGGAGGCGCAGGGACGACAACGACGGGCTGCGGTCGGTCAGATGGGTCACGACGCCATGCTGCCAACGACACGCGCTTTCTCGTCGTAACAGGCAAACACCCGATGTGTCGCTCAATATACGTTTATGTACTTTTTCGCGCGAAAGGGCACCCTGTGACGCAGAGCCCCGCCACCCCGCTGCCCTCCCCCAAGCGGCGCCGGCGCCTGCGCGAGGCCGCCGGGCTGACCCAGGCTCAGGTCGCGGACCTGGTGGGTGTCAGCCGCGAGACGGTCCGCTCCTGGGAGAGCGGGCGCAGCACTCCACACGGCCGCGAGCGGGAGGCGTACGCCGAACTGCTGTCCGAACAGGAGATCGAGCACACGTCCCGGCGCGGCCCCGAGACCGTGGCGGCACATGCCGGGTCCGGGACGCCCGTACAGCGGTCCCAGCTCGTCCTCGTGCCCGCCGGCGCCGACGCGCTCCCCTCGACGGACCCCGGTGGATCGACGGAAACAGCGCCATCCACGCCCTCACCGGGCGCCCCGGACCAGGCCGACGCCCCCGCGGGGACCGGGCCGGCCGCTCCTCAGAAGACCGAACCGAGGCCCCGGGCAACGCCCCTCACGCCCTCTCAGGCCTTCGACATGCTCTACGAGTTCTGCGCGCCCGCCCTCGTACGGCAGACGTATCTGCTGACCGGGCGGCGCGAGCTGGCGCGGGAGTCCGTGGAGCGGGCCTTCCAACTGGCCTGGCAGCGCTGGCCCGAGGTGGCCGTCGACCGGGACCCGGCCGGCTGGGTGCGGGCGACGGCGTACGAGTACGCGCTCTCCCCCTGGCACCGGCTTCGGCTGCGCCACCGGCATCCGGAGCCGCCGCCCGCCGACGCGGCCGACCGCGCCCTGCTCGCCGCCATCCTGAAGCTGCCGCCGGTCCACCGGCGCACCCTGGTGCTGTACGACGGCGTCGGGCTCGACCTGCCCGACACCGCGGCCGAGACGGAGGCGAGCACGCCCGCGACCGCGAACCGGCTGCTGCACGCACGCGAGGCCGTCGCCGCGCGCATGCCGGAACTCTCCGCCCCCGAGGAACTGCACCGCCGCCTCGCCGCGCTGGCGGGCTCGGAGCGGCTGCACGCGCCCGGTCCAACTGCGGTGCGCACCGGCAGCGAGCGCCGCGCCCGCAGCTGGACCCGCGCGGCCATCGCCGTCACGACGCTCCTCGTCAGCGCCACGGCGCTGACGCTGGCCACCGCCCCGGACCACTACGAGCCCCCGCTGTCCCCGGGCACGACGGTGCGCGGGGTACCGCCGCGCGCCGCTCCCGGCACCCTCTCCGAGGACGAACTCGATCTGCGCTCCAAGCTCAGGTCGGAGACGGAGAACGGTCCGGGAAGGCTGGTCCCGGAGGGCAGGTGACGACAGCCCGGCGCGCGTCCGGGAACACCGAGTGGGGCCGGGCGCCATCTGGGGTGCGGGGACACCCCGTGCCGAGCCGGGGCGTCAGCCCCCTAGGAGCTCCCGCTCCCGCTCCCTCTTCTCTGTCCGTGCCTTTC
>NZ_JBWKDS010000001.1:165498-222888 GCF_056435845.1 Streptomyces sp. NPDC043867
GGGGGGGAGGGGTGGCAGGGGGGGAGGGGGACGAACCCCCCGGGTGCGTCCGGGGACAACGGGGGCCCCCCCCCCCCGTGTGGGGCAGCTTCCCCCCTCGGTGCCGAGCCGGGACGTCAGCCCGCGAGGATCTCGCGCGCCAGCTTCGCCGTCTCGGTCGGCGTCTTGCCGACCTTGACGCCGGCGGCCTCGAGGGCCTCCTTCTTCGCGGCGGCCGTGCCGGAGGAACCGGAGACGATGGCGCCGGCGTGGCCCATCGTCTTGCCCTCGGGCGCGGTGAAGCCCGCGACGTAGCCGACGACCGGCTTCGAGACGTTGGCCTTGATGAAGTCGGCCGCACGCTCCTCGGCGTCGCCGCCGATCTCACCGATCATCACGATCAGGTCGGTGTCGGGGTCTGCCTCGAACGCGGCGAGCGCGTCGATGTGCGTCGTGCCGATGACCGGGTCGCCACCGATGCCGACGGCGGACGAGAAGCCGATGTCACGCAGCTCGTACATCATCTGGTACGTCAGCGTGCCGGACTTCGAGACCAGACCGATGCGGCCCGGCTTCGTGATGTCGCCCGGGATGATGCCGGCGTTGGACTGGCCCGGCGTGATGAGTCCGGGGCAGTTCGGGCCGATGATGCGGGTCTTGTTGCCCTTGGCCTTCGCGTACGCCCAGAAGGCGGCGGAGTCGTGGACCGCGATGCCCTCGGTGATGACGACCGCGAGGGGGATCTCCGCGTCGATCGCCTCGACGACGGCGGCCTTGGCGAAGGCCGGCGGCACGAAGAGGACGGACACGTTGGCGCCGGTCTTCTCCATCGCCTCGGCGACCGTGCCGAAGACCGGGATCTCGGTGCCGTCGATGTCGACGGACGTGCCGGCCTTGCGCGGGTTCACGCCGCCGACGATGTTCGTGCCGTCGGCCAGCATGAGCTTGGTGTGCTTCATGCCCGTGGCACCGGTCATGCCCTGGACGATGACCTTGCTGTCCTTGTTGAGGAAGATAGCCATGGTGGTCTGGTCCTCTATCCCTTACTTCGCGGCCGCGAGCTCGGCGGCCTTGTCGGCCGCGCCGTCCATGGTGTCCACGCGCTGGACCAGCGGGTGGTTGGCGTCCGACAGGATCTTGCGACCCAGCTCCGCGTTGTTGCCGTCGAGACGGACGACCAGCGGCTTGGTGACTTCCTCGCCCTTGTCGGCGAGCAGCTGCAGCGCCTGGACGATGCCGTTGGCGACCTCGTCGCACGCGGTGATGCCGCCGAAGACGTTGACGAACACGGACTTGACGTCCGGGTCGCCGAGGATGATCTCCAGGCCGTTCGCCATGACCTGCGCGGAGGCGCCGCCGCCGATGTCGAGGAAGTTGGCGGGCTTCACGCCGCCGTGGGCCTCACCGGCGTACGCGACGACGTCGAGGGTCGACATGACCAGACCCGCGCCGTTGCCGATGATGCCGACCTCGCCGTCGAGCTTGACGTAGTTGAGGTTCTTGGCCTTGGCCGCGGCCTCGAGCGGGTCGGCCGCGTCCTTGTCCTCGAGCGCCTCGTGCTCCGGCTGGCGGAACTCGGCGTTGGCGTCCAGGGACACCTTGCCGTCGAGGGCCAGGATGTCGCCGGAGGCGACCTTGGCCAGCGGGTTCACCTCGACGAGGAGGGCGTCCTCGGCGACGAAGGTGTCCCAGAGGGTCACGAGGACCTCGGCGACCTTCTCGGCGACCTCGGCCGGGAACTTGGCCTGGGCGACGATCTCGCGGGCCTTCTCGATCGAGACGCCCTCGTTGGAGTCGACCGGGACCTTCGCGAGGGCCTCGGGGGTCTTCTCCGCGACCTCCTCGATGTCCATGCCGCCCTGCACCGAGGCCATGGCCAGGAAGGTGCGGTTGGTGCGGTCGAGGAGGTACGAGACGTAGTACTCCTCGAGGATCTCGGGGGCCGTCTCGGCGATCATCACCTTGTGGACCGTGTGGCCCTTGATGTCCATCCCGAGGATGTCCGTCGCCCGGGCGACGGCCTCGTCCGGGGTGGCGGCCAGCTTCACGCCACCGGCCTTGCCGCGGCCTCCCACCTTCACCTGGGCCTTGACGACGGACTTGCCGCCAAGACGCTCGGTCGCCTCGCGGGCTGCCTCAGGCGTGTCAATGACTTCACCGGCCAGCACCGGTACACCGTGCTTGGCGAAGAGGTCCCTCGCCTGGTACTCGAACAGGTCCACGCGCGTCCGTCCCTATCAGTGATCTCGCGGTTCGTTGTCTGCGTGGGCGTGCCGCGAAGGGCAACGTGACGTCCGCTGTCACAAGGGTGGCGCACACGGTGTCCGAGCGCGCGGCATGTCCGTCCCGCAGGTTATCGCCGCACGCCGTGGGTCCCTAAATCGCAGATCACACCTGAGCGGTGATACCTGTCACAGATCCCCTAGAAAGCGGGACCTCACCGGGCTGGGGTTGGCCCGGTGAGGTCCCTGGGAGGGCCTCCACCGGATGTGGAGGCCCCGGCCTCTCGACGGTGCCGAGAGGCCCGGCTCGCAGGTCCCCACCCCAATGGGGACCGTGCGGGCCTGGCCGCGGGGGTCTCGGTGGACGGACCGACGGTTTTCGGCCGTCCGGGGCTTACGCCCCCGCGGAGTCGGTGGAACGCCTGACGACTGCCTGACTGCCCTGCCCCGGCGTTCTGCCACGGGGCGGGCGTCGCTGTCGGACGTGGCGCTTCGGCTTCGGTTCGGATCGGCCCGGCCCGGCCTCTTACGGGACCGGCGTGCCGAGGCATCCGAATGAGTCCTGGGCGCCTTGGGCGTCTTGGGGGTGTCCCGCGGAGGGTTCGGCGCGGGGCTCAAGGCCTCGTGCGGGTACGGGTACGGGTACGGAGGGACGCCCGGAGGGCGGGCAGGCCCGTTCCGTCCCCGCGCGGTCGGCCGCCGCGGAGAGAAGTGCCGCCCTAGCCGGGGAACTCGCGGATGTCCCGGTGCCTGTCCCGGGTTCCGGCCGCCGTGACGGTCGCGGCGGCGCCGGGCACGAGCCGCAGCGGTGCCCGGTGGTCCGGGGTGACGGCGGCGTGCGGGTCGCCGTGGCGCGGCGCGCCGCTGTCGGCCGCCGACCGGTCGGCCAGCGCGTCGGCCGGGTCGCCGCCGGGCGCCTGATGCGAAGGCCGCGTCTGCGCGGTCCGCACGCCGACGGCGTGCGGACGCTGCCGGTGCTGCCCGTGCGCGCCCTCGGCCGCCGCCCCGGTCCACGCGGGCCTCGGCCCGTACGCGAGAGCCGGCCCGGCGTTCGTAGCGCCGGCTCGGTGCCCCGCCGTGTCCGGCCGGGGCGTGGCGGTGGTGTCCGGCTCCTGCGGGGAGGCGGGGGCCGGCAGGACCTGGCCCGCGCTCGGCAGCCCGGGCGACTCCGGCGACTCCGGTGACTCGGGGACCCCGGGGACCGACGGCAGAGAGGGCGCGGACGGGACCGACGGGAGAGAGGGGAGAGACGGAAGGGAGGGAACGGACGGGAGGGAGGGGAGCGGCGGCTGCGCGGGCCACTGCGGGAGCTGCACCGGGGCCTCGCCCAGCCCCTCGACGACCGCCCCGACCACGGTCCCCACGAGGTCACCCAAGGGCCGCACTGTCTGCGCGACCGGCCGCACAGCGGTGTGGGTGACGGGGCGCAGGACGTGGTCCGTGACGGGGCGTACGAGTACGTCGGTCGCCGGGCGTACGCGTGCGTCGGTCGCGGGGCGTACGCGTGCGTCGGTCGCCGGGTGCGCGAGCGGGTCGGTCACGGGGCGGAGGCCCCTGCCCGTGACCGTGGGTCCGGGCCGGCCGATGGGTGCCGAGGGCACAGGCCGCCCGGCGGTCGCGTAGGGCAACGTCCTTGGCTCGATGCGTGCGGCGTCGGGCTGCCGGGTGCCGGTCCAGGGGCCGGCGCCCGTGACGGCCGAGGCCGACGGGCCGGCGCCCGGGACTCCCGTGACCGGGAGGGCGGTGGCCTCACCGGAGTGCGCGCCCTGGTCCGAACGCCCGGCCGCCTCCCTCAGGGAGCTCCTGACGGCGTGTTCGACCCGGCTCCCGGCCGAGTCGGCGCCCTCACGCAGGGACTCGACCGTTGCGTGGACCGGCCGCATGACACCCACGGGGGCCGGCCGTACGACACCCACGGGGGCCGGCGAGGCCGCGTCCGCCGCCTGCGCCTGCTGCCCGCCGAGCGCCCCCAGCGCGAACAACCCGCTCACCAGCAGGCCCAGTTGCAACGCACGCCGCCCGGCCGCCGTGCGCATCACGCGCAGAGCGGCACCGGGGAAGGGCGGTGCGACTGACAGGGCCAAGACGGCGAGCGCTCCCGTGCGGCGGAACTGGGCAGAATCCGGCGGCACTGTGCAGGACATGAAGCACACACCACTGAATTCGAAGAAGGTGCCGATACTCGCACGGGACCGCGGAGGTTGCGCAAGCCCCCTGTTACCGATGGGTATACATGACCGGTATCAGGCTCTCCTCACGTGTTGTCCGGTATCGGCAACGGCCGTTTCTCGATCGCCGCCGCCATCACGTCGGGGAACAGGTCGGGCGTGCAGGCGAACGCCGGTGCTCCGAGGGCCGCGAGCGCGGCCGCGTGCTCCCGGTCGTACGCGGGCGCCCCCTCGTCGGACAGCGCCAGCAGCGTCACGAACTGCACGCCCGACGCCTTCATCGCGGCGACCCGCTTCAGCATCTCGTCCCGTATGCCTCCCTCGTACAGGTCGCTGATCAGCACGACCACCGTGTCCGCCGGCCGGGTGATCTGCGACTGGCAGTACGCCAGCGCCCTGTTGATGTCCGTACCGCCGCCGAGCTGGGTGCCGAAGAGGACGTCCACCGGGTCGTCCAACTGGTCGGTGAGGTCGACGACGGCCGTGTCGAACACGACGAGCCGGGTGGCGATGGACCGCATGGACGCGAGAACGGCCCCGAACACGGACGCGTAGACGACGGACGCCGCCATCGACCCCGACTGGTCGATGCAGAGGACGACCTCCTTCTTCACGGACTGGGACGCCCGCCCGTAGCCGATCAGCCGCTCGGGCACGATCGTGCGGTACTCGGGCAGGTAGTGCTTGAGATTGGCCGCGATGGTGCGGTTCCAGTCGATGTCGTGGTGGCGGGGCCTGCTGATCCGGGCGCTGCGGTCGAGCGCGCCGCTGAGCGTGGCCCGGGTGCGGGTGGCGAGCCGCTTCTCCAGATCCTCGACGACCTTGCGTACGACGGCCCTCGCCGTCTCCTTCGTCGTCTCGGGCATGGCCTTGTTCAGCGAGAGCAGGGTGCCCACGAGGTGGACGTCGGCCTCCACCGCCTCCAGCATCTCCGGTTCGAGGAGCAGCGTGGCCAGCCCGAGCCGGTCGATGGCGTCCCGCTGCATGACCTGGACGACGGAGGAGGGGAAGTACGTCCGGATGTCCCCGAGCCACCGCGCGACGGACGGCGCCGACGCTCCGAGCCCCGCCCCGCGCTCCCGCCCCGACCGCGCGCTGTCCCCTTTCCCGTACAGCGCGGCGAGCGCTCCGTCCATCGCCGCGTCCTGACCGGTGAGCGTGCAGCCGGTGCCGTCCGCGGCTTCCCCTCCCAGGACGAGCCGCCACCGCCGCAGCCGTTCGTCGGCGCCGGTCCCCGCGCCGGCCCCGGAACGGCCGCCCGCGTCCGCGCCGTTCGTCACTCCCGCGGCCATCAGGCCACCCCCCTGAGGTCGTCGTCATCGCCGCCGGAGCCACCGGCGGAGCCGGCGCCCTCGCATGAGGTACCGGCGTCGATCGAACCGCCGGTGCCCGGCGGACCGTCGGCTTCCCCGAAGCCCAGCAGCAGGCGCAGCACCGGCAGTACGGCGTCCGCGCGCTCCGCGTCGAGGCCGGCCGCGAACCCGGGTACCGCCGAGGCGGTCGCGGAGACCCGCGCCCCCGGTCCTGGCCCGCGCCGCACCAGTTCGCCGAGCGTCCGGCGCACGCCCGTCTCGTACGCCGAGAACGTGCGCCGCAGCAGCGGCAGTACGTCCGTGAACGCGTCGGCCGGTACCCCCGTCAGCCACGCGTCCACCAGCCCCAGGAGCCGTTCGTCGTGCACGAGCAGCATTCCGCCGCCCGAGCCGCCGCCGACGAACCCCTCGATCCACGCCGCCGCGTCGCCCGGCGGCGTCCCCGGGGACAGCACCAGCCCCATGAGCCGGGCGGCCTCGTCCTGCTCCAGTTCCCCGCCGTCCAGCAGCAGCCGGACGGCGCGGCCCCGGATCACCCCCGGCACGGTGTCCCGCCCCGAGAGCACCCGCAGCACCGAGTGCCAGCGGTCCCGGACGCGGCCCTGGTCCCGTGTCCCTCCCGGTTCCGCCGCCTCGCGCGCCGCGGCCTGTGCCTCCGCCAGCAGACCCACGGCTCCGTGGACCGCGTCCACATGGCGCCGCATCTCCTCGGCGGCGTCGGTGTCGAGTGCCGCGCAGGCAGGGGGCAGCCCGACGAAGATGCGCTCGGCGAGCCCCGCCGCGACGTCGGTGAGGGCCTGGGTGCCCGTGCCGCGCACATCGCCGTAGCGCAGGGAACGGACCAGGGCGGGGAGTGCCTGGGCCAGATGACCGACGTCCGCGTCGAGGGCGGCACGGTCGGCGAGGACGCGCATCACCGCGGGCAGCGCGTCCGGCAGCTCGGCGAGCAGGCAACGTTCGGCGAGTGCCGTGACGTCGGCCAGGGAACCCGCGGCGACGGCGTCCGATGCGGCCCTGGCGGTCGCCGCGGACAGGACGGTCGTGCCCCACCCCCCGGCCTCGGCCACCCGCACGGACAGCTCCGGCTCCCACCGCAGCCGCCAGGTCTCCCGGAAGGTGCCCGTACTCCCCCGCGACACGGCGGGCTCGCCCCAGCCGACGCCGAGGAGCCGCAGCCGGTGCAGCAGCCGGCTGCGCGCGGCGTCGGTCTCCTTGCGCAGGTCGAGCTCCAGCTCCCGCTCCAGCGGCTCCGGCTTGATCCGCAGCCGCCGCTGGAGCCGGGTGAGGTCGCGCTGCAGCGGCACCGCGGGCGCGGACTCCGGCACCTCCCCGAGGACGTCCCCGACGACCAGGCGGTCGTGCACGAGCGCGAGCGGCACGTCCGAGCCCTCGCACATCACGGCGCGCACGGCGTCGGTGGTCTCGGTCAGCCCCGGCAGCGGTCGGCCACGCATCGCGGCGAGCGTGTCCGCCAGTCGCACGGCCTCGATGACGTGCGCGGAGGACACCATGCGGTCCTCGTCGCGCAGCAGGCCGGCCACCTTCGTCATCCAGCGCTCGACCGGGCGGTCCCGGACGCGGAAGAGGTGCCCGTACCAGCCGGGCGAGTTGATGCCCGCTCCGTACCCGCCGGCCCGGGACAGCCGGCGGTGCGTCCACGGCACCCACGTCATGTCGGCCTTGACCTTGGGCAGCCCCTTCAGCAGGGCGCGGTCGGCGGTGACGGTGTGCTTCTCACGCAGGGCCGGCACGTGCCACGCCCCGCACACCACGGCCACGTCGTCCCCGAACTCCCGCTGTGCGGACCGCAGCTGGAGCCGCATGTGCGCCTCCCGCACCGGGTCCCGGTCGTGACCGCCGATCCCGTACGCCTCGCGCAGTGCGGTCATGGCCTCGGCCAGCACGGCGAAGGGCGCGTACACGTCGGTTCCGGCTCCGCCCCGGTGCTCCACCACGTCCTCCCACCAACGCTCGGGGTCGTCGTAGCCGGCGGTCTCCGCGAGCACGGCCAGGGGGTCGACGCGCAGGGCGTCGGTGCCGGACCCGGCCTCGGCCTCAGCCTCGGCAGCCGCGTCGTCCGGCTCCCTGTCCTGCCTCCCCCACGCCAGCGTGTGTGCCGCCGGGAGGTCGATGAAACGGGCCGGGACCCCGTGCTCCACGGCCCAGCGGATCGCCACCCACTCCGGTGAGAACTCGGCGAGCGGCCAGAACGCCGACCGTCCGGGCTCGTCCACGGCGTGGGCGAGGAGCGCGACGGGCGGTCGCAGGTCCGCGTCGGCGGCGAACGGGATCAGCGCGTCGGCCTCCGGCGGCCCCTCGATCAGCACCGTCCGGGGCCGGGCCTCGTCCAGCACGGCCCGCACCGCCCGCGCCGACCCCGGCCCGTGATGCCGCACCCCCAGCAGCAGCGGCCCCCGCCCCCGGCCCGAGAGCCCACCACCTCGCCCACCCGCCGGCCCACCACCCCGCGATCCCGCCGGCCCGCCTCCCCCTCCTGCGGAGGCACCTGTCTCCGGGATCACGGAGGCCATGCCGTCCGGCGCCACGGAGGCGCCCGCTCCGGCCGAGGCACCCGCGTCCGGCTCGTCCTCCCCGGCCCCCCTCGGCGGCCCGCCCGGCACGCTCACGCGCTCACCTCCCGGCACGCCCGGTAGAAGTCCTTCCAGCCGTCCCGCTCACGGACGACCGCTTCGAGGTACTCCTGCCAGATGACCCGGTCGGCGGCCGGATCGCGGACGACGGCGCCGAGGATGCCGGCGGCCACGTCGCTCGGGCGCAGGACGCCGTCGCCGAAGTGGGCCGCGAGGGCCAGACCGTTGGTGACGACGGAGATCGCCTCGGCGGTGGACAGCGTGCCGCTCGGGGACTTCAGCTTCGTCCGCCCGTCCGCCGTGACGCCGTCGCGCAGCTCACGGAAGACCGTGACGACGCGGCGGATCTCGTCGATGCCCTCGGGCGCGGCCGGCAGGTCGAGGGAGCGGCCGATCTGGTCGACGCGCCGCGACACGATGTCGACCTCGGCGTCGGCGCTCTCCGGCAGCGGCAGCACCACCGTGTTGAAACGGCGGCGCAGGGCACTGGACAGCTCGTTCACCCCGCGGTCCCGGTCGTTGGCCGTGGCGATCAGGTTGAAGCCGCGGACGGCCTGCACCTCCTGCCCCAGCTCCGGTATCGGCAGGATCTTCTCCGACAGGATCGTGATCAGCGTGTCCTGGACGTCGGCCGGGATCCGGGTCAGCTCCTCGACACGGGCCGTCATGCCCTCGGCCATGGCCCGCATCACGGGGCTCGGCACCAGTGCGTCGCGGCTGGGGCCGTGCGCGAGCAGCTGCGCGTAGTTCCAGCCGTAGCGGATGGCTTCTTCCGGGGTCCCCGCCGTGCCCTGGACGAGCAGCGTCGAGTCGCCGCTGACGGCCGCGGCGAGGTGCTCGGACACCCACGTCTTGGCGGTGCCCGGCACGCCGAGCAGGAGCAGGGCCCGGTCGGTGGCGAGCGTGGTGACGGCGACCTCGACGATGCGGCGCGGGCCCACGTACTTGGGTGTGACGACCGTGCCGTCCGGCAGGGTGCCGCCCAGCAGATACGTCGCGACGGCCCACGGTGACATCCGCCAGCGGGCGGGCCGCGGCCGGTCGTCCTGCGCGGCCAGCGCGGCGAGTTCGGCGGCGAAGGCGGTCTCGGCATGCGGCCGCAGCACCTCGCCCGCCTCCTCCGCGGGCCGCCCCGCGAGCTTCCCCGCGGGCGGATTGATGGACGACGGGTCAACGGACACGGACATGGCTCGGTCCCCCTCCAGCTCGGCCGGTTCGATCTGGTTCCACCGTGCACCACGCCACTGACAATGCGCTCTGACCTGCGCGGATACCGTCGGCAGGATCGATTGTCAGTGGCGGGATCTACCGTCGTTGTCATGACTCAGCAGGGGGTGCGCTGGACGGCGGATCAGGTGCTGGCACTGGCACCTGACCTCGCGTCACGCAAGGCGGGGAGCAGGCTCGGGACGGCCGGACCGTGGTCGGAGGCGGGCAGGTCGGGCGAGGGGGCGGTGTGGGGACTGTGCAAGGGCAGTGGCAGCAGGCCGTATCAGACGGTCGTCGACCTCGCGGGCTCCATCGGGCCCGCGTACAGATGCAGTTGCCCGAGCCGGAAGTTCCCGTGCAAGCACGCGCTGGGGCTGCTGCTGCTCTGGGCCGCCGAGGACGGCGCGGTGCCGCCGGGGCAGGCACCGGACTGGGCGGAGCAGTGGCTGGAGGGGAGGAGAAGGCGCGCGGACGAGAAGCGGGCGGAGGGGACGTCCGGTTCCCCGGCCGCGGGGGATCCGGAGGCGGCGCGGCGCCGCGCGGAGCGCCGGGCAGAGCGGATCACCGCGGGGGCGGCGGAGCTGGAGCAGCGGCTGACCGATCTGCTGCGCGGCGGCCTGGCCCGGGCCGAGCAGGCGGGGTACGGGATGTGGGAGGAGACGGCGGCCCGCATGGTCGACGCGCAGGCGCCCGGGCTGGCGGCGCGGGTGCGGGAGTTGGGGGCGATCCCGGCGTCCGGCCCGGGGTGGCCGGTGCGGCTGCTGGAGGAGTGCGCGCTGCTCCATCTGCTGGACCAGGGGTGGCTGCGCCGCGAGCGGCTGCCGGACGGGCTTGCGGCCACGGTCCGTTTTCGGGTGGGGCTGCCGGGCTCCGCCGACGGTCCGCCGGTGCGGGACCACTGGCTGGTCCTCGCCCAGTACGACACGGCTGACAGCACCCTCACCACCCGCCGCATCTGGCTGCACGGCGCCGGGTCCGGCCGCACCGCGCTGCTCCTCTCCTACGGGCCGGCGGGCCGCGCACCCGAGCTGGCGCTGCCGGTGGGGCTGGCCTTCGAGGCGGAGCTCTCGGCGTACACGGGTGACGGCCGGCTGCGGGCGGCGCTGGGTGAGCGGTTCACGGCCCCCGCGCCCACGGACATACGCCCGTCGGGCATGACCACGCCCGAGGCCACCGCCCGTTACGGCGAGGCCCTGCGGTCCGACCCCTGGCTGGACTCCTACCCGGTGACGCTGGGCCGGGTCGTACCGACCCCGGCCGGTGATTCCTGGCAACTGGCCGACGCCGAGGGCGATCTGGCGCTGCCGGTGGCGCCGTCCGCCGTTTCCCGCCCGGGGCTGTGGCGCCTGGCCGCGCTCTCCGGCGGCGCACCGGTCACCGTCTTCGGCGAGTGCGGCCACCGCGGCTTCACGCCCCTGACGGCCTGGCCTCAGGGCCGGGGAGAGGCGGTGCCCCTGTGCTGACGACATATCTCTCCCCGCCCGCGACGGACCGGCCACCGAAAGGACGCTCATGAACAGCACGGCCGCTTCTTCCGGCGCGCCCGCCGGTGACGCCTGGGAGGAGCTCGTCACCTCGGCGCTGCTCGGGACCGACCGGCGTATGCCCCCGGGGTGGGCGCCGGGACGGGAGGCACCGGCGGCCCTGCTGGACGCGGCGGCCGTGGAGACCGTGCGGCGCCGGGCCGGGCTGCGCCCCGCGCGAGCTGCCGCCCGGCCCGAACCGGCGGCGCGGGACCCCCGTCCGCCCCTGCCGCCCGCCGCGGCGCGACGGCTCGCGATGCTGCTGGCGGACCGGTCCGGTGCGGGGTCGGGCGGTCGCCGTGGTTCGGCGCCCGACCTGATGGAGCTGCTGCCGCAGTGGCTGGCTCTGGCGAACGCACGCGGTTTCGCCCCGCCGCCGCAGGCGCTGCCCGCGCTGCTGGACGCCGCCCGGGGCCGTACCGACCTGCGGCCCGCCGCGCTGGCCTTCGCGGGTCCGCGCGCGCTGTGGCTGGCGCGGCTCAACCCGGACTGGCGGTTCGCGCTGCGCGCCGCGCCCGGCGGCGGTGCGTCACTGCCGGGGCCCGGGGAGCCGGAGCGGATACGGGAGTTGTGGGAGGAGGGGCTGTTCGCCGAGCGGGTCGCGCTCCTGTCGGCGATCCGGGCGCAGGACGCGGCGACGGCCCGCGAGTTGCTGGCGACGACGTGGGCGACGGAGCGGGCGGAGGACCGTCTGATGTTCCTCGACTCGCTGCGGACGGGCCTGGGCGCCGCGGACGAGCCGTTCCTGGAGCGGGCGCTGGCCGACCGGAGCCGCAACGTGCGGGCCACGGCGGCGGAGCTGCTGTCCGCGCTGCCCGCGTCGGCGCTCGCCGCGCGGATGGCGGACCGCGCCGGTTCCTGCGTCGCGCTGGACCGTACGCGGAGTGTGCCGGCGATCGTGGTGGAGGCACCCCACCAGTGCGACGCGGGCATGGAGCGCGACGGAGTGGTGCCCAAACCGCCGGCGGGCCGGGGGGAACGGTCCTGGTGGTTCGGCCAGTTGGTGGAGGCCGCGCCGCTCGGGACGTGGCCCCGCCGCCTCGGGGGGCGTACGCCGGAGGAGATCGTGGCGCTGCCGGTGACGGACGACTGGCAGGCGGAGCTGCACGGGGCGTGGTGCCGGGCGGCCGTGCGGCAGCGGGACCCCGACTGGTCGCGGGCGCTTCTCGGCGCGCCGTCCGCCCCGGAGGCCGGCGGTCCGGGCGCGGTGTCGCTGGCGGAGCGGGCGAAACTGCTCGCGACGCTGGGCGCCGCCGAGCGGGCCGGGTGGGTGGCGCGGTTCATCGCCACCCACGGGCTGTCCGAGGCGTTTCAGCTGCTCGGTGTGTGCGCGGTGCCGTGGAGCGAGCCGCTCGGACGGGCCGTCGTGGACGCGCTGAACATCGCGCGGGACGCGGGCAGCTATCCGTGGAGTTTCAGCGGGGTGATGGGGCTGGCCGAGCGGTGCCTGGATCCGGGGGAGGCGGGGCGTCTGGAGGGCCTCACCGCGATCCCGGACGAGCCGGAGGACGCCTCCCCGGGGGCAGGTGGTTACTGGGCCGAGGCCTTCCAGCGCCTCACCACCACCCTGCGGCTGCGAGCCACCCTGGCGGCCGAGCTCACGGAGCCGCTCCCCTGACCGGGCACCCCGCGGCCGGCTCCGGGCACCCGCACCCGGCACCGGCGCCCGGCGCACCCCAGCGGAGCCCGCGCCCGGCGCCAGGGACGCGACGGTGCGTCCAGGGCTCGCGCAGGTTGTCGAAGACGGCACTCCGCACCCGGGCATCCGCCATCCCGCCCGGGAAGCGCTACGCCCCCGCGGGCTGCCGCACGTTGGCCCGTACCCAGTTCACGATCGACGCCGTCGTCGCGCCCGGCGTGAAGATCTCCGCGACACCCTTCTCCTTGAGGGGCGCGATGTCCGCCTCGGGGATGATGCCGCCGCCGAAGACCTTGATGTCCTCGGCCTCACGCTCCTTGAGCAGGGAGATCACGGCCGCGAAGAGCGTGTTGTGGGCGCCGGACAGGATGGAGAGACCGATCGCGTCGGCATCCTCCTGGATCGCCGTGTCCACGATCTGCTCCGGGGTCTGGTGCAGTCCCGTGTAGATGACCTCCATACCGGCGTCGCGCAGCGCACGCGCGATCACCTTGGCCCCGCGATCGTGGCCGTCGAGCCCCGGCTTGGCCACCACCACGCGGATCGGACCGGCTGCCACACCCATCACTGCCTCCATGAACCGACTACACAACCCGGTGCCCCGCGCCGCACGGACCGGGGAAGTGAACGAACGTTATCGCCAGCATCCCGCACCCGGCAGTTTCACGGTGGAGACCGAGGGGGAAATCACACGTGGGACACGTTCGCCGCGCTCGTCTCGGATTTCCGCGGCACACGCGCCGCGGGGACCTCCGGGGACCTGCGGCACACGCCGCGGAGGGGTGCGCGCGACAGGAGAGCCGGCTCGAGTCGCCGCACCACGGCGCCGCGAGCGGGGCGCGGCGGGGGCCACAGGCCACCACCGGCTCACCGCACCACGGCTTTCCACGAGGGCACACGGGGGACAGAGGCGTCCTCCGGCGTGCCGACGGGAGGTCGGCCATGAAGGCCACCTGGGCAGTGCAACCCCTTCTTCCTCTCTGCCGGCGCATCCTCCCCGGCAGGCTGGCCGGACTCTCGACGGCTCTCCTCAAGGCGACGGCCCTGGAGATCACGATCCTCGCCGGACATCTGCTCCTCTATCCGTCCGGCATCGCCCAGGAGCGCCGGGCCGCCCCGCCGCTCCCGCCGCCGGACACCGCCACGCTGCCGGGCGACACCAAGCCCCCGGTGGTGCTGCTGCACGGGTTCATCGACAACCGCTCGGTCTTCGTGCTGCTGCGGCGCAGCCTCGCCCAGCACGGCAGGCAGCGTGTCGAGTCGCTCAACTACTCCCCGCTCACGTGTGACATCCGCACCGCCGCCGAGCTGCTGGGGCGGCACGTGGAGGAGATCTGCGAGCGCACGGGCCACGCGCGGGTGGACATCGTCGGGCACAGCCTCGGCGGCCTGATCGCGCGCTACTACGTGCAGCGCCTCGGCGGGGACCACCGTGTGCGCACACTCGTCACGCTCGGCACGCCGCATTCGGGCACCCGGGTCGCTCCGCTGATGAACGCCCACCCGATCGTCCGCCAGATGCGCCCCGACTCGCCCGTGATCGGCGAACTGCGGCTGCCCGCGCCGGGCTGCCGTACGCGTTTCGTGGGCTTCTGGAGCGATCTCGACCAGCTGATGGACCCGCTGGAGACGGCCTGCGTCGACCATCCGGACCTGCTCGGGCAGAACGTGCGGGTGAGCGGCGTCGGACATCTCGCACTTCCCGTCCACCCCGCGGTCGCGGCCGGGATACGCCAGGCGCTCGACATCGAGGAGACGGAAGCTCCCGCGGCGGGCCGGGCCGAGGGCCTGACAGTCGCCTGATATCGAACGTTCATCGAACGCCAGGCCAAGCTCGTGCCCGCAGTCCCCCGAAACACGGCCGAATGCCCGTTTCCCGCCAGCACGAAACCTGCCGAAGATTGTCGCGCCCGCGTACCGCCGGGTACAGTCGCCGCACTGCTCTGCCAGCCCCTGTTGTCGAGGCGAAAGAGAAGTTGGTGAACGACCGTCACCCGTCGGGGACCGTTAACCCCCCGGCTCCGGCTCCCGATGCCGCCGAGGCGCACCATGCGCCGTACGGCCACCAGGACGCCCCGTACGGCGACTTCACCATGTACGACGGGTACCCCGCCACCGGATTTCAATCAGGGGGCGGCAGTTACGAGACCGCGAGTTTCGCGACCGACCCGCTCTTCGGTGACATGCCGGGCTCCGACCCGGGCGCGTCCACCGGTTCGTACGACACCACGCAGTGGTCCGCCGAGGGCGATTCCTCCCCCCTCACGGGCGCACACCAGGCGACACCGGGCCTCGACCCGTACGCGGCGCAGCACCAGGCCACGTACGACACCGGCGGTTACGACACCACCGACTGGGCCGGCGGCTACCAGCAACTCGGCGGTATTCCCGCGCAGTCGCAGGGTCAGGACGCCACCGGCCGGTGGGACGCGGCCGCCTGGAACCAGGCCGAGCCCGCCCACCCCCTCGACCAGGGTGACCACACCCAGCAGTGGGGCACGCAGCCGCTCGACACGGGTGCGTACGACGCCACCCAATGGAACAGTGACGGCGGCCAGGACGCGTACGAGACGTACGACCGGGCCGCTTCGTCCTCGCAGGCGTACGACCAGCCGCAGGCCGTGCCCTTCGACCAGCAGGCGACCGCCACCTTCGAGCAGGTGCCGTACGACCAAGCAGGCCGCCCTGCCGACGAGTTCGACGCGGGCGACGGCGAGGACGGCCAGGAACCGCAGTCGCTGCTTCTCGACGGTGTCGAGGAGACCGCCCAGGAAGCGGCCGGGCCCGTTCCCGGTTCGCGTTCGGCATCACGCGCCGGGAGCCGTTCGCGGCGCCGCGCACCGGCCAGGCGTTCCGCCCTGCTGACGGTGGCCGTGCCCTCGGCGTGCGTGATGGGCGTCGCGGGGATCGCCGCCGCCTCCGTCGTGAGCGTGAGCGCGGACGACAACACCGAGACGACGGCCGCCGCTCCGGAGAAGACGTCCGTGAAGCCGTCCGCCGCGAACAACCAGCTGGACACCCAGCTCGCGAACCTCTCCGCCGACGCCGACGACTTCGCCGACCGGGCGAGCCGGACGCAGGAACGTATCGACCTGAAGGCCGAGCAGGAGGCGAAGAGGAAGAAGGCGGCGGAGGACGCGGCCCGCAAGGAGCGGCTGCGCCCCAAGTTCTCGCTGCCGGTCGCACAGAAGGGGCTCAGCGCCTACTACGGGCAGTCGGGCATCAACTGGATGTCCGTGCACACGGGCATCGACTTCCCGGTCTCCTACGGCACGACGGTGATGGCCGCGACCGACGGCACCGTACGGACGCAGTGGAACAGCGCGTACGGGAACATGGCGATCGTGACCGCCAAGGACGGTACGGAGACCTGGTACTGCCACCTCTCCACGTACAAGGTCCCGTCGGGGACCGTCGTGAAGGCCGGTGACCCGATCGCGTTCTCCGGGAACTCCGGCAACTCGACCGGGCCGCACCTGCACTTCGAGGTCCGTCCGGCGGGCGGCTCGGCGATCGACCCGCTGTCGTGGCTGCGCAGCCACAGCATCGACCCCACCTGAGCCCCGCCCGCTCCGCGTCCCCCGAGCCCCAACCTCCCGCGTCCGCTGAAGCGCACCCTTCGGGCACCCCTCTGCGCCGCACCGATCCCGCGCGGCCGCCCCCCGTCCGGCGGGCCCGGGCGGTGAGGCCCGGGCCGGACCCGTGGACGCCGGGCGCGCCAGGTTTCCCTACAGCTTCTCGACAGGCGCGTACCGCAGCAGCAGCCGCTTCGGCTTCGGTTCGCCGAAGTCGACCGTGGCCTCGGCGTTGGCGCCGGTGCCCTTCACGCCGACGACCGTGCCGAGGCCGAACTGGTCGTGGGTGACCCGGTCGCCGACGGCCAGGGAGACCACCGGCTTCTCGGCGACACCGCGGCGCGTCGCGAAGCCGGACGCGCCTGAGGCCGCGGACCGCGAACGCGACGAGGAGAGCGAGGCCGCCACACCCGAGACGGGACCCGCGGCCACCGGGCCCATGCCTCCCGTGCGCTTCCAGTCCAGATGCGCGTCCGGGATCTCCTCCAGGAAGCGGGACGGCGGGTTGTACGAAGGCTGGCCCCAGGCGCTGCGCATGGAGGAACGCGTCAGGTACAGCCGCTCCCGCGCGCGCGTGATGCCGACGTACGCGAGGCGCCGCTCCTCCTCCAGCTCCTTGGTCTCGCCGAGCGCGCGCATGTGCGGGAAGACGCCGTCCTCCATGCCGGTGAGGAAGACGACCGGGAACTCCAGGCCCTTGGCGGTGTGCAGGGTCATCAGGGTGATGACGCCGTTGCCGTCCTCCTCGTCGGGGATCTGGTCGGAGTCGGCGACGAGGGCGACACGCTCCAGGAACTCGGCGAGGGTGCCGGCGGTCTCGACCTCACCGGCCTCCTGCTCGAACTCCAGTGCCACGGCGGCGAGTTCCTGGAGGTTCTCGATCCGGGTCTCGTCCTGCGGGTCCGTCGAGGCCTGCAACTCGGCGAGATAGCCGGTGCGTTCGAGGACGGCCTCCAGGACCGTCGCCGGGCCGGCGCCGGACTCGACGACCGTCCGCAGGTCCTCCATCAGCGTGTTGAACCGCTTGACGGCGTTCGTCGAGCGGGCCGCCATGCCGTATGCCTCGTCGACACGGCGCAGTGCCTGCGGGAAGCTGATCTTCTCCCGCTGGGCGAGGGCGTCGATCATGGCTTCCGCCCGGTCCCCGATGCCGCGCTTGGGCACGTTCATGATGCGGCGCAGCGGGACCGAGTCCTCCGGGTTCGACAGCACGCGCAGGTACGCGAGGACGTCGCGGACCTCCTTGCGCTCGTAGAAGCGGACGCCGCCGACGACCTTGTACGGCAGGCCGACGCGGATGAAGACCTCTTCGAACACACGGGACTGGGCGTTCGTACGGTAGAAGACGGCCATGTCTCCCGCCTTGGCCTCGCCCGCGTCCGTGAGGCGGTCTATCTCGTCGGCGACGAACTGGGCCTCGTCGTGCTCGGTGTCGGCGACGTAGCCGGTGATCCGCGCGCCCGCGCCCGCGTTGGTCCACAGGTTCTTGGGGCGGCGGGACTCGTTGCGCTCGATGACCGCGTTCGCGGCGCTCAGGATCGTCTGGGTGGAGCGGTAGTTCTGCTCCAGCAGGATCGTCGTCGCGTCCGGGTAGTCCTCCTCGAACTGGAGGATGTTGCGGATCGTCGCGCCTCGGAAGGCGTAGATCGACTGGTCGGCGTCACCCACGACGCACAGCTCGGCCGGCGGCAGGTCGTCCTCGCCCGGCGGCACGTCCACCGGGTGCTCGCCGGTGCCGACGAGCTCGCGGACGAGGGCGTACTGCGCGTGGTTGGTGTCCTGGTACTCGTCGACGAGGACATGCCGGAAGCGGCGGCGGTAGTGCTCGGCCACGTCCGGGAAGGCGCGCAGCAGATTGACCGTCGTCATGATCAGGTCGTCGAAGTCGAGCGCGTTGGCCTCGCGCAGCCGCGACTGGTAGAGCGCGTAGGCCTGAGCGAGGGTCTCCTCGAAACCTCCCCCCGACTCCGTCCGGGAGGTGCCTCCGGCGGCCTGGGCGGCGAAGTCCTCCTCGTCGATCAGCTCGTTCTTCAGGTTCGAGACCTTGGCGCTGAACGACTTGGGCGGGTAGCGCTTCGGGTCGAGGTCCAGGTCGCGGCAGACCAGGGCCATGAGGCGCTTGGAGTCTGCGGCGTCGTAGATCGAGAACGAGGACGTGAAGCCGAGCCGCTTCGACTCGCGGCGCAGGATGCGGACGCACGCACTGTGGAAGGTCATCACCCACATCGCGTTCGCGCGCGGGCCGACCAGCTGCTCGACGCGTTCCTTCATCTCGCCCGCGGCCTTGTTCGTGAAGGTGATCGCGAGGATCTGGCCGGGGTGCACGTGCCGCTCGCCCAGCAGATACGCGATGCGGTGCGTGAGCACGCGGGTCTTGCCCGACCCGGCGCCGGCCACGATGAGCAGCGGGGAACCGGCGTGCGCCACGGCCGCGCGCTGGTTCTCGTTCAGCCCGTCCAGCAGCGCCGCCGGGTCCACGGCGGGGCGCGCCGCACCGTCGCGGTAGTACGCGTCCCGGCTCGGGGGCACGTCGAAACGGCCGCCGAACAGGTCGTCCGGAAGCTGCTCCGGCGTCCCGTCCTCGGGCGGCGGCGGGGGCTCTTCCCCGTGGGCCCCGGAGGGCTTGAGGTCCGCCAGGAAGCTGTCGTCAAAGAGGCTGCTCATCGCCTTCCGAGTCTAGGCCGCCCCACTGACAGCCCGTGGCCACGTCGGGAACTCCACCGGTCCCCCGGAAGCGGACGGACCGCCTCCGGTGCCGTGCCGGAGGCCGCCCGCCGGACGCGTTCCCCCTGCCTGGAGCCCGCCGCCCGGCCCCGCCTCGCCCTCCGGATCCGTGCCGTCACCTCGGGTGACCGGCGCGGACGAGACGCACGCCACGTCACGCGGACCGCGGACCGCGGAGACCGTCCGGACACCGAGTCGGCCGGTGGCGCGGAGCGGCCCCCGAAAAGAAGGTCACGAAAACGTATCGGGCATATCGGCCATCAACCTTCACAGAAGCCACACGAGTTGGCTAACGTGCCGGTCAGGCCGCCCGACCCAACCGGCGAACGACGCCGGGCCGCGCGGCCTCCGCCGAATCCGGCGCGCCCGCACGGCGGCCGGAACCGGGGACCCACCGATCTTCGGGGTGAATCGGTCCGACCGCCTGTCCGGGCGAGGACCGTAGGGCAACCCTTCCGAACCACCCGCCCGAACCCGACAGCTAACCCGGTAGGCGGATCATGGAAGGAGTCGCCTCTCTTGGCGTCGCAACGCACAACGCGTCCCGCAGTGACGCGCGTAGCGGGCGCACGGGTCCCGGGTCTCGCCACGGCGGCCCTCACCTCCGTGGCCCTGCTCTCGCAGACCGCGAACGCCGCGCCCTCGGCCGATTCGAAGCCGAGCCGCGAGGAAGTCCAGAAGAAGGTGGACGACCTCTATCACCAGGCCGGGACGGCCACCCAGCGGTACAACGCGGCCAGGGAGAAGAGCTCCAAGCAGCGCACACGGGACGACGCCCCCCGCGACGGCGTGGCCGGCCGCACCGAGAGGCCCGACACCGCGCGTACGGAACCGGTTCCGTACGCCGTCACCCTGTCCCGCACCGGAGCCGCCGTCTCCGGCACCGCGCCCCTCCCGCCGGCCGGCCACACCGCCGAGCAGGCGGCGACGGTGCTGAAGGGGACCGAGGCCGCCGGGGGGCTGGCGAAACCGGCCGTCCCGCAGCGGACGCTGAAGTCGGCCAAGGCGCAGGTGCAGCGGAAACTCGCCGTCGCCCGCGGACTGCTCGCGCAGTTCACCGCCGCGGAGCAAGCGCGGCTCACGGCGGTCGAGGAGCGGCAGCGGGAGGCCGCGGAGCGCAGGACCGAGGAGCCGGCCCGGCAGCAGACCGCACAGGAGAAGCAGCGCCCGGAGGTGCCCGCCCGGCAGGACCCGGGCTCCCCGGCCGACGGCCCGGGCGGCACGGCGGACGCCCCCTCGTACGCCACCGCGGCCGGCACGGTGCTCGCCACGGACGACCCCTCGTACGCCACCACGGCCGGCACGGTGCTCGCCACGGACGACCCGTCCTGCGTCACCACGGCCGGCAAGGTGCTCGCCTACGCCCGGGCGCAGATCGGCAAGCCGTACGTCTGGGGCGCCATGGGCCCGGACTCGTACGACTGCTCGGGTCTCACGCGGGCCGCGTGGATGGCCGCCGGCGTCTTTCTGCCCCGCACCACCCGGGACCAGGCCGGCGCGGGCACCAGTGTCCCGCTCTCCGAGATCGCCCCCGGTGACCTGGTGTTCCTCGACGACGGCAGCAGCCACGTCGGGCTCTACGCCGGCCACGGGATGATGATCCACGCCCCGAGGCCGGGCGCCTACGTCCGCGAGGAGCCGCTCCACCACGGCGGCGAGTCGCCGATCCACAGCGTGGTGCGCCCGGCGTGAGGGCGGGACCGCGTCAGGCGTGACGCGGTGTCCGGCGTGATCCCCCGGTCACGCCGGGCACCGGCCGACGGCGGTCCGAGAAGGCTCACGGCCTCAGGTCCAGAGCACCGCGATGAAGATGTTCGCCATGGTCAGCAGGCCGACCGCGGCGAAGGCGCCCTTCTCGACCTTCTCCTCGTCGCGCTTCACGTAGACGAGACCGAGGATCACGATCAGCAGGGCCAGCTTCACGCCGAGCTTGATGTTGTCGAGCGCGTTGTCGTCGGCCTGGTTGAGGCCGACCAGTACGACGCCGGTGACCAGCATGGTGAGCGCGCCGTGCAGCATCGCGGGGACGAACCGGGCGGTGCCCCGGCCCATCGCCTTCAGCTGGGTGAGGAAGCCGCCGAGCAGAGCGGCGATCCCGATGATGTGCAGGCCGACGAAGAGATGGATGAGTACGTCCATGGGGCCGGAGCCTAATCGGGCGCCCCGGCGTCCCCCCGCACCGGCCTCCCCCGACCGGCCTGCCCCGGCCCCGGCCCCCTGCCCACCCGGGCCCAGCCTGCCCATCCGGGGCGCCTGGGGCATCCGGGGCCACCGGAGCCACCGGAGCCACCGGAGCCACCGGGTGGGCTCATAGCACCCGGGCCTCCCCCGCCACCCGGACAACCGCCGCATCGGTCAGTACTCGGCGTCGAGCCGACGCCCGCGGCCCGAAATCGCGGTCGCATACGGTCACCCGGCGGTCCACTCCCGCCACTTCCGCACATGCCGTCACGGCCCCCGCCCGCCCGCGTTTAGCGTCCTCCCCCAGGTGACCGGCTCTCCACCGCCGCCCGGGCCAGGGGCGGCACCGGCCACTTCCGCCGAAAGGTCCGGCGGCGGCCCGATCCCCGGTGCGGGCCGCCGCCGGACGCGTCACCGCCTCCCGCTCGGGCGGTCGTGCGGCCCGAGTCTTCGCGAAAGGACGTGTGCCCTCGTGGCATCGCACCGCAAGCCCGGACACCGTTCGTTCGGCGGCCGGACGGCCCGCACCGCCGCCACCATCGCCCTCGCGGGCGCGGCGACGGCCACGGCGTTCGAGGGCACGGGGTACGCCGAACCGCAGCTCACCCCGGCGCAGGTCAAGGCCAAGGTCGACAAGCTGTACCAGGAGGCGGAGGCGGCCACCGAGAAGTACAACGGGGCGAAGGAGAAGGCCGACAGGGGGCAGCAGCGGCTGGAGATGCTGCAGGACGAGGCGGCACGCCGGACGGACCGCCTCAACTCGGCCCGCGACACGCTCGGTTCCATCGCCACCGCGCAGTACCGCAGCGGTGGCCTCGACCCCGCGCTGCAACTCGCGCTCTCCGACGACCCCGACCGGTATCTGGACGGGGCCGCGCTCGCCGAACGCGCCGGGAGCCGGCAGGCCTCGGCGGTGGAAGACGTACGCAAGCAGCTGCGGGAGATCAGGCAGCTGCGCGGCGCCGCCCACGTCCAGCTCGCCTCCCTCACGTCACGGCAGGCGGAGCTGAAACGCCAGAAGAAGAAGATCAACGAGAAGCTGGCGAAGGCACGGGAACTGCTGTCCCGGCTCACGGACGAGCAGCGGGCGCGGCTCGGGGCGGCCGGCGGCACCGGACACGCGTCCCGCTCGTCCACGCGGGCCCCGGACGTCCTTCCGTCCGGCGGCGGTACGGAGGCCGCCCCGGCCACGGCGCCCGACTCCCGCGCGGGGGCCGCGGTCGCGTACGCCTACCAGAAGATCGGCCGCCCCTATGTGTGGGGCGCAACCGGCCCCGACGCCTTCGACTGCTCGGGGCTCACGCAGGCCGCGTACCGCGCCGCGGGCGTCGCACTGCCGCGTACGACCTACGCGCAGATCGGCACGGGACGACGGGTCTCCCGCGCCGAACTCCGCCCGGGCGACCTGGTCTTCTTCTACTCCGGAATCAGCCATGTGGGCATCTACGTGGGGCAGGGCAGGATGATCCACGCCCCCAACCCGTCGGCGCCGGTGCGGCTGGCCCCGATCGACCAGATGCCGTTCGCGGGGGCTACGCGGGTGGTGTGAGGACCCCGTACGGCAAGTGAAGGATTCCGGCCGGACGCGGGTACGCGCTGATGGCATGGGCACGTTCGCGCGGTAGCGTCGACCACAGTCGTGTACCGCCGCCCGTCGTCGCCCCGCATCATCGACGCCCGTCGCCGCTCGAGAGGTCCCGATGCCGCACTCCCTGCTGCCACCGCTTCCGCCGCCGTGGCACCCGCGGACCTGGCCGGACCGGTCGGCGCTGCTTGCCGACCGGGGGCGGGCCCTGGAGGAGCTGCGCGCGCGGAGCCTCGGGGTGCACCGGGTGCTGCTGCTCTGGCTGCTGTCGCTCGCGGCGATCATCGGATGGGCGCTGCTGGTGCTCCCGCTCCAGCAGTTCGAGCAGGGCGATCCCACCGGCTTCGTCCTCGGGCCGATCTTCGCGATCCTCGGCCTGGCCTCGCTCGCCCCGCCCGTCGTCGCGATCGCCGTCGGCGTGCGCCGCGACCGCCAGATCCAGCAACTCCTGGACGCCTGGCTGGTGCTGGACAGCCACCCGCCGACGGACGCCCGTCTGCGCTCACCCGGTCTCAGCCTCTTCTGGCTGCTCTCCTCGGCCGGCATGTGCGCGATCGGCCTGTGGGCGTCCCTCGCGGCGGTCGCGGGGGCCGAACCGAACGCGCACAGCGACGTCGCCCTCGGGACGGGCACCGGTCTGATCCTGTGGCTGACCGGCCTGATCGGGATCGCGAAGGCCGTACGTCACTACCGGTGGGCGCTGCGCATGCTCGGACCGGCGGCGGCCGGAACACCCCGCTGAGCACGGCCGCTCACACCAGCCGGCGCGCCGTCGCCCAGCGGGTCAGCTCGTGGCGGTTCGACAGCTGGAGCTTTCTCAGCACCGCCGAGACGTGGGACTCGACCGTCTTGACGGAGATGAACAGCTGCTTGGCGATCTCCTTGTACGCATAGCCGCGGGCGATGAGGCGCAGAACCTCGCGCTCCCGCTGGGTGAGCCGGTCGAGGTCCTCGTCGACGGGCGGGGCGTCGGTCGAGGCGAAGGCGTCGAGGACGAACCCGGCCAGGCGGGGCGAGAAGACCGCGTCGCCGTCCTGGACCCGGAAGATGGAGTTGACGAGGTCACTGCCGGTGATCGTCTTGGTGACATAGCCACGGGCGCCGCCGCGGATGACACCGATCACGTCCTCGGCCGCGTCCGAGACGGACAGCGCGAGGAAACGCACCGGCTGCTCGGGGTCGGCCATCAACGGAGCGCAGCGGCGCAGCACTTCGACGCCGCCCCCGCCCGGCAGGTGGACGTCGAGGAGCACCACCTCGGGTCGGGTCGCCGTGATCACCGTGACCGCCTGGTCGACGTCGGCGGCCTCACCGACCACCTCCACGCCGGTCCGCTCGGTCTCCCCGATCTCGGCCTGCACCCCCGTACGGAACATGCGGTGGTCGTCGACGAGGACGACCCGCGCCCGGCGCCCGTCCGTGGCGGCCGCTCCGGCCGCCCCCGTGGACTCGCCGGCCGCCGAGGCGCCCGCTCCGGCTGAACTTCCGGGCCCTGCGGACCCCTTGGCCTCGTCCGGCCCGCTCACGTCGCTCATGACGTACTCTCCGCCCTCTCCATCTCCAGCTCGACCTCCGTGCCGCCGTCCGGCACCGCGCGCAACCGCGCCGTGCCGCCGTTGCGCTCCATGCGGCCGATGATCGATTCTCTGACGCCCATGCGGTCGGCGGGTATCGCGTCGAGGTCGAAGCCGGGACCGCGGTCCCGGACGGACACGAAGACCGTCCTGCCCTCGACTTCGGCGAAGACCTGCACCGCGCCGCCCTCGCCACCGTACTTGGCGGCGTTCACCATGGCTTCCCGCGCGGCCTGCATCTGTGCGCCGAGCCCGTCGTCGAGCGGGCAGTCCCCGACGACGACCACCTCTATGGGGACGCCGTGCTTGTCCTCGACCTCCGCGGCATTGCGCCGGACCGCCTCGGCGAGGGTGTCCGGCTCCTCCGCCTCGTCCTTGCCGGTGCCCTCCGGTTTGTAGAGCCAGGCGCGCAGGTCGCGCTCCTGGGCGCGGGCCAGGCGCCGCACCTCGCCCGCGCTCTCCGCGTTGCGCTGGATCAGGGTCAGGGTGTGCAGCACCGAGTCGTGGACGTGGGCGGCGACCTCCGCCCGCTCCTGGGCGCGGATGCGCATCAGCCGCTCCTCGGAGAGGTCCTGGGTCATGCGGACCAGGTAGGGGCCGGCGAGGAGCGCTATGCCGACCAGGACCGCGAGCGCCGCCTGGAGGACCGAGCCGAGATGAGCCGCGGAGCCCTGGAGCACGAAGATGCCCGACACGCCCGCGGTGACCAGCAGGACGCCGGCGGCGGAGCGCAGCAGGGTGAGCGTGCGTCTGCGGCGGCCCACCTCCATCCAGCGGGCCCGCCGCGCGTTGTCCGCCTGGCGCCAGACCAGGGCGACGCCCGCGCCGACGAGCACGGTCGGCCACAGATAGGCCTTGGCTCCCCCGCCGAGATTCACATTGCCCACGAAGACCATGGCCACGACGACCATGAGCAGCAGCGCGACGATCTGGCCCCGGTCGGGCTTGCGGGCCACGAGTCTGCGCCGGCCGTCGGGCGCGGACTCGGTGGTCACGGACGGCGGCCGCCCGGCATCGACGCCGCCGACTCCCAGCGGCACGAAGAACCAGAACGCCGCATACAGCAGCGCGCCCAGCCCGTCCGCCATGAACAGGCCGACGAACACCAGCCGCACCCACACGACGGGCAGCCCGAGGTGCCCGGCGAGCCCCCGCGCCACGCCCCCGAGCCAGCGGCCGTCGCTGCTGCGGTAGAGCTTGCGCGGGGGCCACGGAACGTCGAGGGGCAGTGCTGCGGCTTCCGGCATGCCATCGATGTTCACACGAGCGGCGGGCCGGAGCATCAGGGTCGGCCCCCGAGACTCCCCTGATCTTCGGGAGCCCGGCGTCCGAACGGTTCCCCCCGGCCTCGTCAGGGACGATCTCAGGGTCGGGCCAGGGTCATCCCGGCTCCCCTCACGGCCCCTCGCCCGTCACCATGGACCCATGACAGATCAGCAGCACGCGGCAGCGGAGCAGGAGCCCGGCCCGGGCGCCCGGCCGGCCGGCCCCGGCCCGCGGGCCGCCGCGGCGGGCCCGGCGGCCGGTGACGAGCCGCGCGCGCACGGAGTGGACGGGGGCGCGGCCGAGCCCGCCGCCTCCGGAGCTCCGCACAAGTTCCGGCGCGACCCGCGGCACAAGATGCTGGGCGGGGTCTGTGCCGGGCTGGGCCGGCAGTGCGAGATGGACCCGGTGATCTTCCGGATCGTGCTGGCGGTGCTTGCCGCGACCGGCGGCCTCGGCCTCATCTTCTACGGCTTCGTCTGGCTGTTCGTCCCACCCGACGACGACGAGGAGAACGAGGTACGCAAGCTGCTGACGGGCCGCGTCGACGGCCAGGCGCTGGCGGCGGTCCTCTTCGCCCTGGTCGGCTGCGGGGTCTTCCTCTCCATGCTGAACAACGGCGGAGTGCTCGCCTTCGCCGTCATACTCGCCATCCTCCTGGCGGGCGCCGGGTACTGGTCGCAGCAGCGCGGCGCCCCCGACCCCGACCCGCTCGCCGCGCAGGCCGCGGCCGACGCCCCTCCCGAGGCCAAGGCGCCGCCCGTGCCCTACTCCTCCCCGTCCTGGTGGCGCGACCCGATAGTCAAGGACGGCACGCACGTCGGCGGCACGGGCTATCTCTGGGGTCCCCCGACGCCCCGGGACCGGGATGTCGCGGCAGCAAAGAACATCGCCCGCGGCACGGCACGCAGCCACCTGCGCGCCACCAGCGAGCCCCAGCCCCGCGGCCCTCGCTGGATAGGCGGCTGGGTCTTCCTGACCGCCCTGCTCGCGGGCGCCCTGGGCACGGGCCTGACCTGGGACGACCACGCGTTCGGCACCAGCGTGCAGACCGGGCTCGCGTGCGCGCTCGTCGTCTTCGGAACCGGCATCGCGATCAGCTCCTTCCTCGGGCGTACGGGCGCGGGCACGGTCCTGCTGGCGGTCCTCACCGCCGGGCTGCTCGCCTGCGCCGCGGCCCTGCCCGGCGACATCAGCACCCACTGGGTCCGCACCGAATGGACCCCCGCGGCCGTCTCCGACGTGGAGCGGACCTACGACCTCGGTACCGGCGTCGGCACCCTGGACCTGAGCCGCCTCGACCTCGCGAAGGGGCAGACGGTGAGCACGCACGCGGAGGTCGGTGCGGGCCGGCTCAGGGTGGTGGTCCCCGAGGACGTGACCGTGCGGCTCGACGTCGAAGTGGGCGTCGGGGACATCCAGTTGCCGGGCGACGACAGCAAGGACGTGGACGTGCAGCCGGGAAGGACCAAGCATCTGACGCTTCCGCCGACAACCGGCGGCAGGAGCGGGGGCACGCTCGACCTCCAGCTGGAAGTCGGCGTCGGACAGGCGGAGGTGGCTCGTGCCACGTCATGAGTTCCAGCCGGGGAAGCTGGTCGCGGGCTGTTTCCTCATCCTCGCGGGCATCGTGTACGCGGGTGACGCGGGCGGCCTCTGGGAGACCCCGTGGTTCGCGGTGATCCCGATCGTCGCGGGCGGCCTGTGCCTGGCGGGGGCGGTGGCGTCGGTCTCCCATGCGATACGCCGGCGCCGGTCGGCCCGGGCGGACCGGACGTCCGGGGACGGGATGGTGTCCCGCTAGCGAAGGTTCAGCGACGACCGCCCGCGCGTCGGATGCGCCGCGCGCGCAGGGCTGCGTCCACGGACAGGACCGAGGCACCGGCGAGGACGAGAGGCAGCCAGGCCATCAGGTACGCGAGATCGTTTCCGTAGTAGTAGGGATCGGAGGCCCAGCTCACTGTCAGCCACAGACTGAGGGAGATCAGTGCGCCACCGAGGGCGGCCAGGCGGGCCAGCAGCCCGAGGAGGGTGCCGATGCCGACGGCCAGCTCGCCGAGGGCGATGGCGTAGCCGAAGCCGACGGGGTTCCTGAGGGCCAGGTCGACGAGGGCCGGGATCGCCGAGCTGCCGCGAGCGGAGTTCATCAGGTCGCCGATGGAGCCCGCTCCGGCGTCCTTCATGAAGGCGCTGTCGGTGAGTTTGTCCAGGCCGGCGTAGATGAAGGTGACGCCCAGGAAGAGGCGCAGGGGGAGCAGGGCGTACCGGGTGGCGGTGTCCCGCCAGCCCCGGTCTCCTTCGAAGTACGTGTCCGGACGCATGCCGTGAGTCATCGTGCCGCCGCCTCTCGCCCCGCCGAGCCGTTGCCCCCACCAGACCATACGTACGCCGTCCCCCCGACGCTCACGCTTCCCCCGCACGCTCAACGCGACGCTGCGAACCCGGGGGGGTGGGTCCCCCCTTCCCGCCGACACCCGGTGCCGCAGCTGAGACCGGACGCGACGGCGAACCCAGCGCCGACAGACTCGACTCCGCTCGACCGGGGGGACCCCCATCGCCCCCGAACGGCACGCGTGCCCGCAGCTGGTGGCAACAGGCCCGCACCCGCGCTCCCACCGAAGGGGCCGTGCCGGTACATCAGATGCCCGTTGCAGGTCGGGCAGAAGGCTCCGGTCCACTCCCGTGTCCAAGGTGCACGTCCGACATGCAACGGGCGGATGTACCGGCGACCGCAGCGTGGGCGACCCACCCACCAACCCGTGGGCGACCCACCCGCCGGCCCGAAGACACCCCGCGCGCCCAGGCAGCCGGAGCCCAGGCACGCACCCGGGCACAAGCCGGCCAGCCGCTCAGTCCGTCAGTAGTCCGTCAGTCCGTCAGTCCGTCACGTCGATCGTGCACCGGTTCGTCTCCACGCCTGCCGCGGTGACCACCTGCACCTCCACCCGCCCCGGCTCCACATCCACCGGAACCGGCACGGTCAGCACCGCATCCGTGGGGTTGCTGAACCCCCCGGGTACCGGCACGAGCGGCACGTGCACGTGGACCGGCCCGATCCGGACGACCATCCGGGACAACCGGTCCGCCGTCCCCGCCCCCGGCGGCACGAACCCGGCCCCCCGGATCTCGATGTCGTCCCCCGTACGGATCGGCGCGTCGAGGTCACCCGCCTCCCGCGCCCGGACGACGGACAGAATCACCGGACGCCCGCCCTCCGCGTACTTCCCGGCGACATAGGTCGCCGCGGAGACGAGCACCAGCACCGCAAGCCCCCACGGCAGATCGGGCAGCTGCTCCGGCCGCCGGGCCAGCCGCACCACCGCGAAGAGCAGCGCGACGGCGCCGACCACCACGTACTGGATGTCGGCGAAGCTGCCCCGGCCCGAGTCGTCGGTCAGCAGATCGGCGGCCCGGGGCCGGTCCGCCCGCACCTTCTGCAGGCGCTGCCCGAGCACCCGCAGCCCCACCACCCGTCGCACCAGCACCGCGATCCCGCACACCACGGCGACGACGGTGACCGTGCCGGCGCCGCTGGCGAGTTCGAGTCCGGCGATGAGCCGGTCCCGCTCACCGTGCCCGGACGCCACGGCCAGCTGTCCCACGAGCACGAGCACGGCGTACACCACGAGGACGACCCAACTCGCGGCCACCGCACGGGAGGTGGAGAGCCGGTTGTCCTCGCCGACGACGGGGGCGAGGACCCCGCCGCGCGCCCGGTGGACGTACCCCGCACCCGTGAGCAGCGCGCCCACGAGCAGCGCGGCCACCAGCCCCGCGGTCCGCGCGTCCGTCCACCCCGCCCCGATCGCGGTGAGGGCCTGTACCAGGAGCAGTACTCCCACGACCGCCCAGACCGCGACCGCGGTGCGGCGCCACAGCCGTCCCAGCCAGGCCTCGCCCTCGACGCGCCCGCGCTCGGCGACGAGGTCCGCGGCCTGGGTGAGCTCGTCCGAGACCCACTGCCGGGACGCGGAGACGGAGTGCGCGACCGCGGCGGGCAGTCCCTGCCCGGAGGCGAACTCGTCGCGTCTGGCGAGGAATGCGGCGACCGCGCGCCGGTGCCCCTCGCGGGCTCCGTGCGGACAGTCCCCGCACGTACACCCGCCCCCGTGCGGCCCCTGCCCGGACCCGCGCCCCGAACCCGACCCGGCTCCGGCCCCGTACCCGGTCCCGTACTCGGACCCGTACCCAGCCCGATACCCGGACCCGGACCCATACCCGGACCCGGACCCATACCCGGCCCCGGCACCCGCACCCCCACCGGCACCCGCACCCCCACCGGCACCAGCACCAGCACCAGCATCGCGCCCCGTGCGGGCCCCGGCGGCCCCGGCCCCGGCTCCAGCTCCCGCGCCGGACGCCCCCGCACGGGTCCCGGAGCCACTCCCGGAGCCGCCCCCCGCACCGCGCTCCCCGCCGTGTCTCCCCTCCTGCACCGCCACGCCCGTGCCGCCTTCCCCACAACGAAGAGTTCCCGCAGGTTTCCTGCGAGCTCGGGAATCCCGGGGATCCCGCGTCACATGCTCCCGTGCCACCGGGTCTCCCGTACGCCTGACCGCCTCACAACTGCGTGACAACCGCCCCGCGACGACAGCGCATTGTGCCGTACGGAACACACTCCGCGTTCGCCGGGTGTGGTCAGCGAGGGGGAAGGACCGGATCTCGTGTTGACCGGCCTCGCTAGCTCAGCAGATCGGGCTCGCTGCGGCTGATGTCCTGCCACAGGGGCTGGTAGTTGATCCACGCCACCAGGTCGCCGCCGAGCTGCTCGCGGGTCGCGACCGCCTGTCTGTGGTCGATGACGACCGGGCGCCCGGCCGCCCGCGCGGTGAGCTGGACCTGGCACGAGCGTTCCATCGAGAGGAACCACCAGGCCGCCGCGTCCACCGAGTCGCCGACGGTCAGCAGCCCGTGGTTGCGCAGTACGAGTGCCTTGCGGCTGGCGAGCGCGGAGGCGATCCGGCGGCCTTCCTCGGCGTCGACGGCGACGCCGCTGTAGCTGTCGTACAGAGCGTGGTCCTCGTAGAAGGCGCAGGACTCCTGGGTGATCGGGTCGAGCAGCTCGCCGAGGGCGGCGAGGGCGCGCCCGTGCACGGAGTGGCAGTGGGCGACGGCCACCACGTCCGGGCGGGCGGCGTGCACCTGGGCGTGCACGGTGAAGGCGGCCTGGTTCACGTGGTAGCGGCCCTCGATCACCTGCCCGTCCTGGTTGGCGAGGACCAGGTCGCCCACCGTGACGTGCTTGAACGGCATGCCGAAGGGGTTGACCCAGAAGCAGTCGCTGTACTCCGGGTCGCGCGCGGTGATGTGGCCGGAGACCCCGTCCTCGAAGCCGGACCGCCCGAAGATCCGCAGCGCGCCCGCCAGCCGCTCCTTGCGGTGGCGCCGCTCGTCGTCCAGCGACTCGTGCATCGGCGGCATGGCGAACCGCAGCCGGTCGGTGGGTACGGGCAGGGGCGGCTTGGGCCCGTGCATATGTCCTCCAGCACTGGCGTGTCGGTACGGAGCGGAAGTTACCCGGGGTCAGCGCAGGAGAACAGGGCCGCTCCGGGAAGTGAGTGCACAACCGTTACGCGAGGTTCCTGGTCGTCGGGTACCCGCGCGAGGTCGCCCGGATACCCGACAGAAGATGTCCGGTATCCGGGCGAGACTCCTCGTATGACCGGTACGACGACGAACTGGGCGGCCTTCGCCGCCGCCGAACCCGAGCTGGCCCGGACGGCGGAGAACCGCTTCGGAGCCTTCACCCATCACGTCCTGGCGACCCTGCGCAGGGACGGTGCTCCCCGCACGACCGGGATCGAGGTGCGCTTCCTGCACGGCGAGCTGTGGCTCGGCATGATGCCGGGCTCGCTGAAGGCGCTGGACCTGCGCCGGGACTCCCGCTTCGCGCTCCAGGCGAATCCGGGGCCGGGGACGGACACGGGCGGAGGTGACGTGCGTGTCGCCGGGCGGGCCGTCGAGGTGCGCGACCCCGAGGTGGTACGGCGCTACGCGGACGCCGTGAACCCGCCGGACCCGGCCGCCTTCCACCTCTTCCGCACGGAGCTGACCGAGGTCGTGCGGACGTGTGTGGAGGACGACACGTATCTGGTGGTGCAGGTCTGGCAGCCGGGGGCGCCGGTGCGCACCGTCAAACGCACCTGAGCACACGGACGCCCCCGGCACGGACGGAGCGCCTGAGCACACGTGAAGGGGTGCCGCCCGGTACCGACCACGGGTCTGAGCACACGTGAAGGGGCGCCGCCCGGTACGGACGGCGCCCCTGTCAACGGTCCTCGTCACCCTTCACGTGCCGCGGCGCGTGAGGGGAAGGGGAGGGCCTACTCCCACTCGATGGTGCCCGGGGGCTTGGAGGTCACGTCGAGCACGACGCGGTTGACGTCCGCGACCTCGTTCGTGATCCGGGTCGAGATCTTCGCCAGGACGTCGTACGGCAGGCGCGACCAGTCCGCCGTCATGGCGTCCTCGGAGGAGACGGGGCGCAGCACGATCGGGTGGCCGTACGTGCGGCCGTCGCCCTGGACGCCGACCGAGCGCACGTCCGCGAGCAGGACCACCGGGCACTGCCAGATGTCGCGGTCGAGGCCGGCCTTCGTCAGCTCCTCGCGGGCGATGGCGTCGGCGTGCCGGAGCAGGTCGAGCCGCTCCTTGTTCACCTCGCCGACGATACGGATACCGAGGCCCGGGCCCGGGAAGGGCTGGCGCTGGACGATCTCCTCCGGCAGGCCGAGCTCCTGGCCGACCATCCGGACCTCGTCCTTGAACAGCTTGCGCAGCGGCTCGACGAGCTGGAACTCGATGTCCTCGGGGAGTCCGCCCACGTTGTGGTGGGACTTGATGTTCGCCGTGCCGGTGCCGCCGCCGGACTCGACGACGTCCGGGTAGAGCGTGCCCTGCACCAGGAAGGCGACGTCCTCGCCCTCCGCTGCCTCGGCGATGATCTCGGCCTGGGCCTGCTCGAAGACCCGGATGAACTCGCGGCCGATGATCTTCCGCTTCTCCTCGGGGTCCGAGACTCCCTTGAGGGCGGTGAGGAAGCGGTCCTCGGCGTCGACGACCTTCAGCTGGACGCCGGTGGCCGCGACGAAGTCCTTCTCGACCTGCTCGGTCTCGCCCTGGCGCATCAGACCGTGGTCGACGTACACACAGGTCAGCTGGGAGCCGATGGCCTTCTGCACGAGGGCAGCGGCGACCGCGGAGTCCACGCCGCCGGACAGGCCGCAGATGGCGCGCTTGGTGCCGACCTGCTCGCGGATGAGGGCGACCTGCTCGTCGATGACGTTGCCGGTGGTCCAGTCCGGCCTGAGGCCCGCGCCGCGGTACAGGAAGTGCTCGAGCACCTGCTGGCCGTGCGTGGAGTGCATCACCTCGGGGTGGTACTGGACCCCGTACAGCTTCTTCTCGTCGTTCTCGAAGGCCGCGACCGGGACGACGTCCGTGGAGCCCGTGACCGTGAAGCCCTCGGGGGCGGCGGAGCAGGCGTCGCCGTGCGACATCCAGACCGACTGCTCGTCCGGGGTGCCCTCGAAGAGGGTGGAGCCGGGCTTCGAGACGTGCAGCGGCGTCCGGCCGTACTCGCGGGCGCCGGTGTTGTCGACCGTGCCGCCGAGGGCCGTGGCCATCAGCTGGAAGCCGTAGCACATGCCGAAGACGGGGACGCCGGCCTCGAAGATCGCGCGGTCGAGGCGGGGGGCGCCCTCCGCGTACACCGACGAGGGGCCGCCGGAGAGGATGATCGCCGCCGGGTTCTTGGCGAGGATCTCCTCGACCGGCATGGTGCTCGGCACGATCTCGCTGTAGACCCGGGCCTCGCGGACGCGGCGGGCGATGAGCTGGGCGTACTGCGCGCCGAAGTCGACGACCAGGACGGTGTCGGGGGTGGCGGCAGCGGAGGGTGCTGATGGCACGGTTTGCCTTCCGGCGGGCTGCAGAGTCTGTACGTCCGATTCTAACGGGGTACGCGGAGAACCAGTTTCCGTCCCCGTGGCCCCGCTCCCGGACCCCGTTTTGCCGGGCCTGCGCCCTCTTCCCGGGCCCCTTGTCGCGCCTGCGCCCCCGTCCCGGACCCCCTGCCCCGCCTGCGCGCCCCGTCCCCCACCCTTGCCGCGCCTGCGCCCGCGTCCTCGAGCTCCGGACGGGCGGCACACCTCCGCCGGTGCCGGGCGAAGGGTTTCCGCCGGACGGTCGCGCCGTGCATACTGCTCGCATGCTCTCGCACCAGACGTTCGTCTTTACCTATGGCAACCGGCCCACCGGCTGCCATGGTCGTGCTGCTTGAGCAACTGACAAGCGACTTCCCAGGCGCCCCGGGCCGACAAGGCCCGGGGCGCCTGGCGTTTCCCGGGTCCTGCCGCTCCGGGGCACCCTTCCGCAAAGGAGCCCCACCATGGCCGACGTACTCGACAGGACCGGCGCGCGCACCGACGAGGCCGCCGACGTGATCACCGGCGCCCGTGAGCGCATCGACGCCCTGGACGACCGGATCATCGGTCTCGTCCAGGAACGGATGGCCGTCTCCGCGGTGATCCAGGAGGCGCGGATCACCTCGGGCGGGCGCCGGGTGAACCTCTCGCGCGAGATGGAGATCCTCGGCCACTACCGGGACGCGCTGGGCAGGCCCGGCACCTCCCTGGCGATGACGCTCCTCGAACTGTGCCGGGGCCGCGTCTGAGACCGTCCGGGTCGCGGCCGTCACGGGGCCCGGTGCACCCGCGTCCGTATGTCCTCTCACCCGTACGGCGCGTGACCGGACGGCGCGGGCTTCGTTGTCCGTGGTGTCCGTGCCAGCCAGGGGCGGGCCCGAAAGAACCACGCGTGGCTCCGCTGGGGCGATGAGACGTACGGATCGTGCCGTGCGTCGTGGGACCTCGCCCCAGGATCGTGACCGGACGGCAGGGGACAGCGGCCCGGTCATTCAAGAGAACGGCCGGCTCCGGGGACGCCCGGGGCCGGCCGCCGGAATCGTCCCCGGGGTGGTCGTCACGGTTGCGGAGGCCGCGGCCCGCCCAGCACGAAGCGGGACGACCCCACGTCCCCCAGCAGACAACAGCATCCATGTCGTCCGAGCGGCGCAACCCCCCGGCGCCGCGCCCCGGGCACCGGCGCCGCCCTGACGCCGGTGCTGACGGGGAAGGGCCCCGCGGATCCGTCCCGCGGGGCCCTTCCCCGTGTCCGCCGCCTCAGCCGCGGTTTCCGCCTCGGCCTCAGCCGGTGGCCTTCTCCACCTTGGCCAGCTGCTTCTCGATGATCTCGGACGGCACCTTCACCTTGTCCGGGTCCAGCATGTTCATCGAGGTGAAGGCCACGACGACGGTCCCGACCCGCACGACGGTGAAGGCCGAGGGCACCTCCGCGCCCTCGATGGAACCCCGGAGCCGGTAGGCGACGGACTCGTCGCCGAGGCCCGGGTCCTTGAGCGCCTTCACGTCGCTGTAGCGGTAGCCGGTGTGCTTGTACGCCGTGCACCTGCCCGCCGCCGCGCGCAGTCCCGCGAGGACCTTGTCGGCCTCGCCCGACCTGTACGAGAGGAGCGCGAGGGAGGTGACCGAGGCGTCGAGGTCGTCCTTCGCGGTGAAGCCGCGGCCGACGCCGGCCCGCGCCGTGGGGTCGGTGGTGAACAGGTACATGTCGGCGATCGGCTGGCACGTGTCCGGGGTGGCCGGTACGGAGTCGAGCGAGATGTCCGAGGCGGCCGTCTTCTCCACCCCGTAGCCCTTGACCTCGCCGTCCGCGAGGGCGGCCTTGTCCAGCCGGGCCCGGGTGAGCGCGGCGGGCGCGTCGGCGGTCGCGCTCTCCTTCGCCTTGCCGGCGTCCGTCGGCCCGTCGGTGCTCTCCGGCTCGTCGGCGTTCTTCTCCGCGCCGGAGGCACCGGCGGTCGCCGTGGCGGTCTTCGCCGGCTTCGAGCCCTGGCCGTCGCCGCCCCCGCCGCACGCCGCACTGCACCCCAGCGCCGCCACGACCGCGAGCGCCGCCGTGGCTCGCGACACCTTTGACTTCACGTTCCCCACCTTCACGTTCTTCCTCACGGGGGCCGCGTCGAGACCGACGGGCCCGGCGCGCCACGATGACACAGGCTCCGCGCACGGGGCACGGGGCACGGGGCTCGCGGCCCCGCGGCCCCGCGGCCCCGCCGCACGGGGCGATCGCCGTGTGACCCAGCCCACATAAAGATCCTGTGAGCGAGGGGGCAACCATTCCCCGCCGGCACAGGTCACACCTGCTGAACCAACGGCCACACCCGCGCCCCACCGCGGAGGCCTCCCGAACTTTTCGCGTGCCGCGTCACCGCGGCACGCCGGACTTACGAGGTCTTCATGAAGCTTCGCCGTGCCATGGCCGTCACGGCCGCGGTGGCCGCCATAGCCCCGCTGGCACTGCTGTCGGCGCCGACCGCGTTCGCGGAGGAGCCGGGTCCGACCCCGACGCCGACGCCGAGCGCCACCGTCACCGAGACGGTGCCCGCGCCCAGCACCCCCGAGGCCACACCTGCGTCCAGCACGCCCGCCGGTACGCCCAGCACCGCGGCGCCGTCGACGTCGGCGCCCGTGGCCTCCACCACTCCCTCGGGCACGCCGTCGGCGACGCAGAGCGACGAGCCGACCGACCCCGAGGTCCCGTACTGCGAGGACGTCGACGAGGAGTACGGCGACGCCAAGGTGTCCGCCGACATCAAGGGCCTCCCGGGCAAGATCGTCGCGGGCAGCGGTTACCACGCGTTCGAGCTGACCGTCACGAACGACTCGACGATCGACATCGAGGGCGTCGCCTTCTACGCCGAGATCGAGAACTACGAGCTCGACGAGTCGAAGTACCTGAGCAAGTACGTGGACCTGGAGTTCAAGAACCCCGAGTCCGGCAAGTGGACCCGCATCGGCGACGACTCGTGGGCCGGCGACTACTTCTTCTACGCCGAGACGCTGAAGTCGAAGCAGACCGAGTCGGTCGACCTGCGCGTCAGCATCGACAAGAACGCCCCCGCGGGCGACGCCTACTCCTTCGGCTCCGGCGCCTACCTCGACAACGTCGACGGCCAGGACTGCGTCGCCGAGGGCTGGGCCCAGTACGACTTCGTGGTCCTTGAGCCGGGCTCCGAGAACTCGAACCCGGGCGAGGCCGAGCCGGGCGACGACGACGAGAAGAACCCGGTCAAGAAGCCGCAGGGCGACGTCTCCGAGCTGCCGACCGGCAACCTCGCCGAGACCGGCTCCAGCTCCGCACTGCCGGTGATCAGTCTCGTCGGCGGTGTCGCCGTCGTCGCCGGTGCCGGAGCGGTGTTCGTGGTGCGTCGCCGCAAGTCCGGTGACGCCGCCGCGTAGGGCGGACCACCCGGGGCTCGCGCCTCACACCTGAAGAAGGACCTGTGCTCGGAGGGGGGCACAGGTCCTTCTTCAGGTGTGCGGGGAGGCCGCGGAGGTCAGCCCTTGGGCGGCACCGCCGGCATCCCGAGGAACGGCAGCCGCAGCGCGCCGAACGCGTCCGCGGGGACGGCGGGCGACCGCGGCTCGACCGCCTTGAGCCGCTCGTACGCCGCTCCCTGGGCCGGACGCGGGTCGGTCTCGCCCTTGTTGGGCCAGTACGACATCGCGCGCTCGGCCTGGGCGGTGATCGTGAGGGACGGGTTGACGCCGAGGTTCGCGGAGACGGCGGCACCGTCTACGACGGAGATGCCCGGATGCCCGTAGAGCCGGTGGTACGGGTCGATCACGCCCGTCTCCCGGGAGTCGCCGATCGGGCAGCCGCCGAGGAAGTGGGCGGTGAGCGGCGTCCCCATCAGCTCACCGACGTTGCTGCCGGCGAACCCGTTGATCTCGGCGGCGATCGCGGTGGCCGCCTCCGAAGCCGCCCTGATCTGCTTGGGGTTGGGCGCCCCGTGCCCCTGACGTGTCGTCAGCAGCCCCTTGCCGGGGCCCGTCGGCTTCAGATACGTCGTCAGCGAGTTGTCCAGGGACTGCATCACCAGGCCGATGATGGTGCGCTCGGACCAGCGCCGGTTGGAGAACGAACGCACCATCTGCACCGGGTGCCTGACCACGTTGAGCAGCCAGCCGAGAGCGCGCGAGGAGTTCTCCGCGTACGGGACCTGGAGGATGGACAGGCTGCCCATCGCGTTCGAGCCCCTGCCGTAGCGGACCGGCTCGATGTGGGTGCTGTCGTCCGGGTGGATCGACGAGGTGATCGCGACCCCGCGGGTGAAGTCGGCCTTCGGCTCGCCGTGCGCCTTGCGGTAGCGGCGGTTGTCGGTCTGGGCACCCACCAGCGCCTCGGAGTTGGTGCGGGTCAGCTCACCCAGCCGGCTGGAGAGGTACGGCAGCTGGCCGCCCGCCTTCATCCGGTGCAGCAGGGTCTGCGTGCCGTAGGTGCCGGCGGCTATGACGACGCGGCGCGCGGTGAACGTACGGCCCTGTCCCTTGCGGCGGTCGTCGGTGGGCAGGGTCCTGACGGCGTATCCGCCCCGCGAGTCGTCGGTGACGGACACGACGGTCGTCATGGGGTGGATGACGGCACCCGCCTTCTCGGCGAGGTGGAGGTAGTTCTCGTTGAGGGTGTTCTTCGCGCCGTGGCGGCAGCCGGTCATGCACTCGCCGCACTCCAGGCACGCCTTGCGGTCCGGTCCCGCGCCGCCGAAGTAGGGGTCCGCGACCCGCTCCCCCGGCTCGGCCCGCGCGTCGCCCTCGGCGTCCTGCCCGTCCCCGAAGAAGACGGCCACCGGCGCCAGGTGGAAGGTGTCGCCCACCCCCATGCGTTCGGCGGCCGCCTTGAGGTGGACGTCGGACGGGGTCATCGTCGGGTTGAGCCGCACGCCCAGCATGCGCCGGGCCTGGTCGTAGTACGGCTTCAGCTCCTCCTCCCAGTCCGTGATGTCCTTCCACTGCGGGTCCTCGAAGAAGGGCTTCGGCGGTACGTAGAGGGTGTTGGCGTAGTTGAGGGAGCCGCCGCCGACACCGGCGCCCGCCAGCACCATGACGTTGCCCAGCAGATGGATGCGCTGGATGCCGTACATGCCGAGCTTCGGGGCCCACAGATAGTTCTTGACGTCCCAGGAGCTCTTGGGCAGCGATGCGCGGGTGAAGCGGCGGCCCGCCTCCAGCACTCCGACCCGGTAGCCCTTCTCGGTCAGGCGCAGGGCGGTGACGGACCCGCCGAAGCCGGAGCCGACCACGACGACGTCGTAGTCGTAGGCCTCCTCGGGGCTCTTCTCAGGGGGGCCGGCTGCGGTCTCGGCGAGGGCGTCCGCGGGGGCGTCCGCATCCGGCTTCCGGACAGAGTTCTCCTGTGACACGTGCTCTCCTCGTTGAAAGCGGGGGCTGTCTGGGCTGCCGGAATTTCCTAGCGGAGGCGCAGGGCCTTCATGGCCCGCAGGCTCCGGCTCATGAACGCGGCGTACTTCTCGTCGTCCATGCCGAGCGACGGCGCCATCGGCAGGAGCCGCTGGTGGGCGACGGTCTGCGCCTCGGTGTACTTGAGGATGCCCTCGGAGCCGTGGCGGCGGCCGAGGCCGGAGTCCTTCATGCCGCCCATCGGCGACTGGACGCTGCCGTACGCGGACGCGTAGCCCTCATTGACGTTGACGGTGCCGCTGCGGAGCCGGGCCGCGACGGCGCGTCCGCGCCGCCCGTCCTTCGTCCAGACCGAGGCGTTCAGGCCGTACGGCGTGTCGTTGGCCCGTTCCACCGCCTCGTCCTCGGTCCGGAAGCGGTAGACGGACACGACGGGACCGAAGGTCTCCTCGGCGCAGACGGCCATGGGCGACTCGACCCCGTCGAGGATGGTCGGCTCGAAGAAGTACGGGCCGATGTCCGGGCGGGCCACACCGCCGGCCACGACCCTGGCACCCTTGGCGACCGCCTCGGCCACATGCCGGGTGACGGTCTCCAGCTGCCGCTCGCCGACCAGCGAACCCATGTCGGCGCCGTACGCGAGGGACGTGCCGAGGCGCATCGCCCTGGTGCGGGCGGCGAACCGCTCGAGGAACGCGTCCGCGACGGACTCGTGGACGTACAGCCGCTCGATGGAGATGCAGAGCTGGCCGGCGGAGGAGAAGCAGGCGCGGACGGCACCCGCGGCGGCCTTGTCGAGGTCGGCGTCGGCGAGCACCAGCATGGCGTTCTTGCCGCCGAGTTCGAGGGAGACGCCGACCAGGCGGGCAGCGGCGCCCTGCGCGACCTCGCGGCCGGTGCGCGTGGAACCGGTGAAGGAGACGTAGTCGGCGTGCCGGACGATCTCGGGGCCGACGACCGGACCGTCGCCGATCACCACCTGGAAGACCTCGGCGGGCAGCCCGGCCTCGATGAGCAGGTCACGCGCCCACAGCGCCGTCAGGCAGGTCTCCGTGTCGGGCTTCATCACGACGGCGTTGCCCGCGACGAAGGCGGGGAGCGCGTCGCCGACGGACAGCTCCAGAGGGTAGTTCCAGGGTGCGATCTGGCCGACGACACCGCGCGGGTGACGCAGTTCGGTGACCTTGGTGAGCGTCGGGACGGCGCCGGTGTGCCGCTTGGGCCTGAGGTACGAGGGGGCCTTGCGGCCGTAGTGCCGGGCGGCGACGGCGACCGCCTGCACCTCCTCGTGGGCGTGCAGCCTGGCCTTGCCGGTCTCCAGCTGGATCAGGTCGAGGACCTCGGCCTGCCGGGCGAGCACCAGGTCGTGGAAGCGGAGCAGCACGGCGGCGCGCTCGCGGACCGGGACCGCGGCCCAGACGGCCTGCGCCTCGCGGGCCCGCTCGAAGGCCGTACGGACGTCGTCGGGCGTGGACTCGGGCAGCTCCGCCAGCTTCGCGCCGGTGAGCGGCGTGTGGTTGGCGGTACGGCCGGAGCCGGCCACGCCCTTGGTGAGCTGGGCGACCAGCTCGGGCGTGACGACGTCGGCGGCGGTGCGGGCGCCCTCGGGGGCGGGCGCGAGGGGGTTGGTGCCGTGGGCACCGGTGCCGGTGGTGCCCGTCCCGGCCGTGTCGTCGGTGCCGGTCTTCTCCGGGGCCTGCGAGTCCGTCATGAGCCGCAGCGTATGCCCGCCCGTACGCTTTGGGTACCCGTCGGTAACGGGGTTTCACGGAGTACACACACGGTGCCAGTGATCGCTGGCAACGAATGCGCTGATCAGCGCGTTGTGGCTCCGGCGATCACGGAATGGTCAATCCTGCGGGTTCAGAGCCTGTTGATGTCCAGGTTCGCGATCGCCGTCTCCGCGACCTTTCGGCCGCGCTCCGTGAAGTCGCCCTTGCCGGGGTAGCCGACCGTGAGCTTGTACATGTCCCCGGTCTTCTTCGACTTGTAGTAGAAGATCTTCAGCTGCCGGGGGCGCGGGTTCTCGGTGTCGGAGGTGTTGTACTTCACCGTGTTCACCGCGGACTTCCCGCCCTGGTGCGTGGACTCCTGCGGATCCGTCCTCGGTCCCGCGGGCATGTCCAGCCGGTACTCGCCGCTCTGCTTGAACTCCGCGTTGTCGGCCCACATCTGGTCCCGCGCGGAGTCCTTGATCTCGTTGCCCGCGTCCTCGGTCCTGCGCGCCAGGCTCAGGCTGATCCAGACGCTGCCGCTCCAGTCGCTGTAAGTCACCCAGTTCTTGTCCGGGTCGTCCTTGTCGGGCCTGCCCACCTGGTAGTCCGCGGGGACGGCCAGCGTCGCGCCGAACGCCTTCTCCTCCTTCTTCGTCCAGCCGTCCGGCAGCGGGCCCGCGAACGGGTCCGCGATCACCAGGTACGCCGCGAGCGCGAGAGCGACGAGGGCCGCCCCCACGCCCAGCCACGCCTTGCGGCCGAGCCTGACGCCCCTGCCGCCGGGGACGGAGATCTGCACGACCTGGGTCTCCTGCGGGGGCTTCGCGGCCTCCTCCAGGAGCCGGCGGACCCGGGCGGCGCCGGGACGCCGGGCCGGGTCCTTGTCCAGCAGGCCGTTGATCACCTCGGCGAGCGGCCCCTTCGCGGCGGACGGCGCCGCGGGCGCCGCGTTGAGGACGGACTGGAGGGTCGCGGGGGTGTTGCTGCGGCGGAAGGGGGAGACGCCCTCCGTGGCCGCGTACAGCACCACGCCCAGGGACCAGAGGTCGGAGGCGGGGCCGGGCCGCTGGCCCAGCACCCGTTCCGGGGCGATGTACTCGGGCGAGCCGACGAAGCCGCCGGTGTCCGTCAGGTTCGTCTCGCCCTCGATCTGGGCGATGCCGAAGTCGGTGAGGACGACGCGGTCGTGGCTGCCGAGCAGGACGTTGTCGGGCTTGACGTCGCGGTGCAGGATGCCCGCCGCGTGCGCGGCCTCCAGGGCGCCGAGGACCTCCAGGCCGACCGTGGCCGCCTCGCGGACGCCGAGGGTGCCCTCCTGGAGCGCGGCGCCCAGCGAGCGGCCCCGCACCAGCTCCATCACGATCCACGGCTGCCCGTCGACGACCGCCACGTCGTGGACGTTCACGACCGCCGGATGGTCGAGCCGGGCCGCGGCACGTGCCTCACGGCGCATCCGCTCGAAGACGTTGGCACGTTCCCGCTCGGGAAGGTGGTCGGGTACGCGGGGCTCCTTGACGGCGACCTCGCGGTCCACCGTCTCGTCCTTGGCCCGCCACACGGTGCCCATGCCGCCGTGTCCGAGCTTGGACAGGAGCCGGTAGCGGCCGGCGATCAGCCGGCCCGCGCCCGGCTCCTGCGGGGCCTGCCGCGGCTGCGCCCGCTGGTCCGGGACGAGCTGCGTCGGCTGCGCCTGCCCGTCCGGGACGGCCTGCGCCGGCGCCGCGTACGGATTGCCCGGGTAGGGCACCGCGGACTGCGGTTGTCCGGGGGCGGGCACCTGGTGGCCGGGCACGGCCGGCCGCGGCGGTTGCAGCCCGAAACTGGTTGGCTCGTCGGACCCGTGAGGTGCTCCCCCGTTGCTGCTCATGAACCCATGCATATCGCGGCGGAAGCCGTGGGAGCCACCCCGGCCGCCCGCCGGTCACAGACCCGTGACGCACTCCATCCCTTATCTCCCTTTTGGGGCGGTACGAGGGGTCGGGGCACCGCTGCGAACGGCTGCCCGGGTCCGGGCACGAGGGGAAGCGGCTCGTCTCAGGACGGTACGAAGGTGTCCACCGCGACGTCGAAGTACTCCTTCGCCTCGGCGACCCTGCCGACCGGCGCCGACACCCACACGTCGTACATCCGCCCGTCCTGCTCCCAGCACAGGTCGTACGTGTGCCGCGCCCCCTCCGCCCGGGTGAAGCCGTCCCAGCTGAACTCCCAGAGCGCGGCGGGACGCGCGCCGTGCCGGGTCGCGGTGACCCGGCCGTCGCGGTAGCCCGGGTTCGTGGAGGGCCCCCGGGCGGCGGCGCGGCGCATCACGCCGAGGGGCCCGCCCGTCCCGGGTCCGGCGACCTTGATACCGATCCGGAAGGCCGTCCCTCGCGACAGATAGAAGACCCGTTCGCCCTGCGGCTCGCGCGTGAAGTCCTCCGGCACCGCGAGCGTGAACCCGGCGGGGTCGCGGGCGAGGCGGTACCCCTCGGGCGCCTTCCGCGAGGCGGGCGAGGCGGGCGAGGCGGGCGAGGCGGCCGCCGAACGCGTCACGGTCACCGTGGGCCCGGGAGCCACCGGTGCGGACGTCGTCGGCGTGGCGCTGTTCTTCGTCGTACGGGCCGAGCCGTGCGTCGCCGAACTCCTGGGCACGTCGGCGCCGTCACCGCCGCCGCGCATCAGCAGCGCGGCGGCGGAGAGCCCGGCCCCGGCCATCGCGGCGACCAGCGCGGCGGCGACCAGCACGCTCCGCGCCGACGGTCTCGCCGGGAGGCCGGCCGCGGGGTTCGGCGGAACGTACGGACCGGGCGGGAAAAGGGGCGGCGTCTGTCCGCTCAGCGGCACGTCCCGCCGGGTCGGCGTGTACCCGGTCGCCACCCGCGGCGTACGCCCCGTCTCCCGGAACGCCCGCAGCATCCCCTCCGCCCGCGCCGCGTCGAGCCGCCGGTCCGGATCACGCTCCAGCAGCCCTCGTACGACGGGAAGCAGCGGCTCGGCCTGGGCGGGCGGACGCACCTCGTCGAAGACCACCGCGTGCAGGATGCCGCCCAACGAGTCGCGCCGGAACGGGGATTCACCGCTCAGCGCCGTGCACAGCAGGGCGCCGAGCGACCACAGGTCGGACTCGGGGCCCGTCCTGGCGCCGGACATCCGCTCGGGCGCGGTGTATTCGGGCGAGCCGACGAACGCCCCGTTCTCGGTGAGCGTCGTCGCGCCCGCGACCTGGGCGATCCCGAAGTCGGTGAGGACGACGCGGCCGGTGCCCGCTTCCATCAGGACGTTGGCGGGCTTGAGGTCGCGGTGCAGGACACCGGCGTCGTGCGCGCGCCGCAGCGCGCCGAGGAGGTCGATGCCGATCCGCGCGGCCTCGGCCGGGTCCACGGGACCGGACCCGGCGATGCGGTCGGCGAGCGAGCCCCCGACGATCAACTCCATGACGATGTAAGGACGCTCGTCGTCCTCGACCACGTCGTGCACGACGATGATGTGCGGGTGTCTCAGCTGGGCGACGGCGCGGGCCTCGCGCAGGGAGCGCTCGCGCTGCATCCTCGCCTCGTCCGCCGAGAGCGCGTCGTCGAGGCACAGCTCCTTGACCGCGACCTGCCGGCCGAGCAGCTGGTCGGTCGCACGCCAGACGACACCCATCCCGCCCCGGCCGATCCTGGCATCGAGCCGATAACGGCCCGCGATGACACGGGCGTTGGCCCCCTCGGTCCCCATGGGCCCATCATGCCGCACCGGGCCGGTGCTTTCCGGGACGCCGGCGCGAGGTGGCCGGCATGCGACGCGGGGCGGGGACGGGGCGGTGATCCGCGCGGGTGCGGCCCGTCCGCGACGAGGGCGCAGGTGCCGTCGCCCGCGTGCAGTGCCGCTGCCGCGGCCGGGGCGGCGTCCCCCTCACTCCTGCCCGTTCGGCCGCCAGGCCCGCAGGACCGCGTCGAACTGTTCCCGCGTGGTGTCCCAGTCCGGCGTCGGCGACGACATGTAGATCGTGTACTCCACGCCGTCACGGCCGAGATACGTCTGCTCGATGGCCCGGCGCGGTCCGGGGAACGAGGTGTTCCTGGCGAGCGCGGTCCAGGTGAAGTCCCACAGGGCGCCGTGGCAGTCGCGGTAGGTGTTCGACTGCAGACTCACCCGCCGGTAGTCCCGCAACTTGCTCACCTGCTGTTCCAGGTCCAGTTGGTGGGCGTACGGGTTGTCGAAGTCCGGCGAGTCGTCGACGGCGATCCGCACGAAGTGCTTGCCGCCGTCGGGCGTGTAGTCGATCTGGTTGCCGTTGACCTGGCGCTTCCAGCCTTTGGGCAGGGCGAGGCTGAAGCCCTCGACGTCGTGGACGGGTTCCCAGTCCTCGGGGACGGCGCCGTTCTTCTGCTGCCCCGTCCCGCCGGAACCGGCCTGATCGTCCGTACCGCCGGTGTAGTGCAGGGCCAGGGCGCCGCCGCCTCCGACGAGCACGGCCAGCAGGGACAGGAGGACGAGCGTGCGGCCCAGCCGGTGCCTCTTCGGGGCGCCCGGGGCGCCGTCGCCGGCCGGGTACGCGGACGGGGGCCCGTACAGGGTCGCGCCAGGGCCGCCCGGTACCTGGTGGCCCGGCACATGGGTCGTCGCGCCATGGTCCTCCGCGCCGTGTGCGCCGTGTGCGCGGGAGACATGGGTGCCGGAGACATGGCTGCCGGCCCCGTACCCGGCCGCGCCGACCGATCCGTGGGCCGCGGCCGCCCGGCCCGGCTCCAGGTGCCGCGTCGGCACATGGGCCTCGGCCGCGCGCGGCCGCCGTCCCTCCGCGGCCTCGGCCAGCATCTGCTCCGCGTCCTGCGAACCGGGGCGGGCGGCGGGATCCTTCCGCAGCAGCGCCTCGATCACCGGCCCCAGCGGACCCGCGCGGTGCGGCGCGGCCGGCTCCTCGTCCACCACGGCCTGCATCGTCGTGAGCGGGGAGGTGCGCCGGAACGGCGACGTTCCCTCCACGGCCGTGTACAGCGTCGCCCCGAGCGCCCACAGGTCGGAGGCGGGCCCGGGGTCGTGCCCGCGCACCCGCTCGGGTGCCAGGTAGTCGACCGAGCCGACGATCTCACCGGTGCGGGTGATGGTCGAGTCGCCCTCGACCTGCGCGATGCCGAAGTCCGTGAGCAGCACCCGCCGGTCGGCGGCGAGCAGCACGTTGCCCGGCTTCACATCGCGGTGCAGCACCCCGGCGGTGTGCGCGGCCCGGAGCCCGCGCAGCACCCACAGACCGATGCGCGCCGCCTCGGCCGGCTCGACGCGTCCCCGCTCCTTGACCTCGTCGGCCAGCGAGTTGCCCTCGACCAGCTCCATGACGATCCACGGCCGGCTGTCGTGCTCGAGGACGTCGTGCACCGTGACGACGGCCGAATGATTGATCCGGGCGGCGGCCCGGGCCTCGGCATGGGTCCGGGCCAGGAGGACCGCGCGGTCGCTCTCCGCGACGTAGAGCGCCGCCGTCAGTTCCTTGACCGCGACGGCGCGGTGCAGCACCTCGTCGTGCGCGCGCCACACGCGGCCCATGCCGCCGCTGCCGATGGATTCGACGAGGCGGTAGCGGCCCGCGAGGAGCAGGCCCTGCATCTGATTCACGTTTCCCCGCAATGGTCTTGACGGGGTCACACTAAGGACCCCGCCGTCCCGCAGGGAACCGGCGCGGTCGTACGGAGACAGCACTGTGACGGTTCTCGCTTCCGCGCAGCCGAGGCAACCGGCCGGCCGGCCGGGCATCACGGGACCCACGCAGGTCCCGGGCGGGCGGGACGCGGGTGCCGTGGACGGTGACGGCAGGTGCCCTGTCCGGGCGGCCGACGGGGCGGAGCCCGCTCAGCCGGTGACCCGGTACGTCGACGACGCCTGCTCGTACAGCCGCGTCACCTCGTCCCGTTCGGCCTCCGGGCCGCGTACCTGCACCACGTGGTAGCGCCCCCCGACGATCATCGCGAGATTGCGCACGAACAGCTCGCGCCCCTCGCCGTCGGTCCACGTGAACTGCCCCTCGGCCATGGTCCGGCCGCCCACGTCGATCGTCCGCATCCCGCTGGACGTCGCCCAGGTCGAGTCGCGGAACGGCTGCAGTTCGCGCTCCTTCTCCCGCTGATACGTCATCGGGTCGCTGCCGTAGGCGTCCGTACCGTCCCGTCCCGGTACGACGATGAGCTGGAAGTCCCCGTGCGCGTAGACGACTTGGCCGCGCCCGTTCTTGGCGGACCGGTCCCAGCCGCGGGCCACGGCGACCCGGAAGCCCTCCGCGTCCTTGCGCACGGTGAAGCCCTGGGCGACGTCCGGGTCGGAGGACGTCTGCTCGCGCGTCCGGCCGGGCGACTTGGAGGGCTGCTTGCCGCTCCCGGGCGAGGTCTGGTCGGGGCGCGGCTCGCTGCTCGCCCTGCCGTCGGTGCCGGGGTCCGGCGTGGTTCCGGCGCTCTCGGCGGCCCCGGTCCGCTCGCCGTCCGTGCCGGCGGTCGTGTCCGCCCCCGGCATGAAGTACACCGCGTACGCGACCGCCGCGGCCAGCAGGAGCAGCACCAGCACGACCAGGTTCCGTCCCAGCTTCCGCGGCTGGGCCGACCGCTCCTGCCTCGCGCGTTTGTGGCGGGCGTGCGGGCTGGTCGCGGGCAGCCCCGCGCGACGCCTGCGGACGAGCTCACCCCGGCGCCGTACGATCGGCAGCCGCCGCGGGTCGACGGGGGGCGCGGCGATGACGTGCGCGCCCGCCTCCGGCTCCGGAGCCGACCGGACCAGGGAGCGCAGCCAGCCGCGCAGGTCCTCGAAGTCCAGCCGCTCCGTCGGGTCCTGACGCAGCAGCGACTCCACGACCGGCCGCAGCGGTCCGCACTCCTCCGCGTACGCCGGGGGCTCCGCGCACACCAGCTGGACCAGCTCGGCCGTGTTCTCCTCCGGGTAGGGCGCGTGTCCCTGCACGGCACGGAAGAGCAGCGCGCCGAGCGCCCACAGGTCGGTGGCGGGACCGATCGGCGCGGCGAGCTGCCAGTTCTCGTGCACGGGGCCGGCCTGCTCGGGGGCCCAGCGCTCGGTCACCGGTCCGACCACGGTCATCCGCGCCTGCCGTGCCCGCTCGGCGGCGAGCGCGGTGGCGGGCCCGCGACGGGGCGCGGTGGCGGCGGCCAGGTGGTCCCAACGGGTGGCGTCCTGGGCGTCCTGGGCCAACCGCGGGTCCTGCGCGGTCTGCCTGCGGGCCTGCTGCGGAACGCCCTGTGGAACGCCCTTGGCGGGGACCGGAGTCGCGGCGCCCGCGCCGTGGGCGCCGAACTCATGGACGGCCCCCTGCGCCGGGCCGGGCGCAGGGGCGCCGTCGCCGGTGTCGTAGAACGCCGTCTGGTCGCCGCCCCCGGGGAGAGCGGCCCGCCCCTGCCCCGGGGCCCCGCTCCGCGGAGCGGCCCCGTGCCAGGGGTTGCCCCGCCCGACTCCGTACGGGTCCGCTATCTGGCCGGGGGGCGGCGTACCCGGGACCCGCTCGACCCCCTGCCCGGAACTCCGACGCGCTTCCCCTCCCCGCCCGTACACCTCCGGCGAACCGTCCCCGTACCCCGGAACCTGCCCGCCCTCAGCACCGTGCCCGGCGGCCTGACCGGGGTCGACGCCGTACCCGGAACCGCGCCCGGGGGTGCCGTACCCGGAACCCAACTCGGGGGAGCTGTACCCCGAACCCCGCCCGGCCTCGCTCCCGTAACCGGAATCCCGCCCAGGGTCGGCACCGTACCCGGAATCCCGCCCGGAGTCGGCGCTGTACCCGGAACCCCGCGCGGACCCGGCACCGTACCCCGGGGCCTGACCCGGGTCGGTGCCATAACCCGGGGTCGGCCGGGACTCCGTGCCGTGGCCGGGCGGGCGGGCGGCTTCGGTTCCCGGTGTGGGCCGGGGGGCGGGCAGAGCCGCCCGGCTGTCGCGTTCCTCGTCCTGGACGCGGGCCGCGGCCCGGGCGCCCGCCCGGTACGCGGCGATCGCCCCGGCCCGTGCCGCCCGGACGTCGTCGTCCTCGGCCGCCGGGCCGCCCAGCGCGGGCACACCACCGCGTGTCCCGCCCGCGGCCGGGACGCGACCCGCGGCCCGCGCCTCCGCACCGGCCGCCCGCGCCTCCATGCCCTTCTCACGCGCCTCGATCGCGGCCCGCCGAGCGGCCTCGGGGTCCCTGCTGAGCGGACCGCCGGCACCGGCGCCCGCTCCGAGGGAGTGGCCCGCCACTCCTCCGGCCACCGGCCCGCCGGGCCCCGGGCCCGGCCCCGCGGCGTGCGGGCCCCCGCCCGGCTCCACTTCCCCGGGCGGCACGGGGTCGTACCCGCACAGGGCCTCCTCGGCGGCCCCGACCGCCAGACCGCTGAGCATCACCCGGCCGTCGTCGCAGACGAGCACGGTGCGTGCGGTGATGTTCCGGTGCACCCAGCCGTGCGCGTGCAGCACCCGCAGGGCCATGAGGACGTCCGAGGCGACCTCGGCGGCCCGGTACGGCGTCAACGGCTTCTCGGCGAGCAGCGCCGACAGCGGCCGGGCGGCCACGAGTTCGCTGACGACCCAGAGCGAACCGCCCTCGGCGAACACGTCGAAGACCTGGTCGAGCCGGGGATGGTCGGGTATCTGAGCGGCGGCCTGCGCGGCCTCGATGGCGCGGCGCACGGCCGGTTCGGCGGAGCGCCGGGTCGTCCGAGCGGCAGCGCCGGCCCGGCCGGACCTCCCCTGGACGCCGTCCCGCGCCACGAACCCCTCCGGCAGGCCGTCCGCGTCGAGCACCTCCGCCTCGACGACCTCGGGCAACGGCACCTGCCTGACCAGGACTTCCTGGCCGCTGTAGGTGTCGAAGGCCCGGGTCTCGGCGAGTTCGTACTCGTCGGACGGGGGCAGGGGCAGGCGGTAGCGGTCGGCGAGTACCCGTCCCGCGTAGTCGTCCACGACGCCTCCCCCGGCCGCCCGGTGGTCAATTCCGTTCGGGTTGCGCTCCGTTGTCGTTCCGTACGGTTCGCAACCACTCACGATACGTGCCGGAGGCAACCCGCAATGAGCTGATGCGAGATCTCAGGACCGCGAACTCGCCCCCGGCCGCGCCCGGGTGGACAACCGGCACCGGTCTGTCCACCCGAGGCGCCCCCGCCGCGGCGTCACACCTTCGGCTTGAACGTCGTCGTCAGCGTCCGCCAGGTGCTCTTGCGCAGGGCGCTGTCCCACTTGGCGTCCTTCGCGGTGTACATGAGCCCGTATCCCTGATGAGAGTTGACGACGAAACCGCGGTCTATGGACCGGTACTTCGTCCCGCCCTCCACGTAGGTGAACTCCCAGTCGGCCGTGTTCCAGCCGCGGTAGTCCACCTTCTCTATGCGGATGCGCTTGTACTGCGAGCGGACCATGTACCGCTCCTGGTTCTTCCAGTCCGCGACCGGGTCGTTCTTGGGCGTGGATGTCCAGCCGACCAGGAGTTTCTGCCCGTCGGGGCCGCTGAAGCGGGACCCCGCCGCGCCCGTGGACTGGTACTTCCATCCCTTCGGCAGACCTATGGAGAACCCTTGCCCCGCCCTGTACGTCTGTACGGCGGTGCTGTCGTCCGACTTCGTGTCGTCCTCGCCGCCCTTGTCGTCCGACGCGTCCCCGCTCGGCGTGCTGTCGGCGCTCCCGCCCGTGCCCGGCTTCTGGGAGGCCGTGGCCGACGGGGACTTGTCGTCGCCGCCGGCGCCGGCGCCGGACCCCTTGTCCTTGTCGGCACTGCCCGCGTCCGTCCCGCCGGACGAGGTCTTGGTGCCGCCGCTCCTGCTGTCATCGGCATCGCCGTCGCCGCCCCCGAGGGTCAGGGCGAGCACGGTACCGATGATGGCGAGGACCACGACCACCGCCGTGAGCACCAGCGTCCGCCGCGGCACCACGTCGGTCAGCGGGGCCGCCTTGGGCGCGGGCCGCGCAGGCGCGGGGGGCACCTCGGGCCAGCCCGACGTCCGTCCCGCGTTCTCCTTGTCCGGCCCCTGCGCGCCGTCCCGCGTACCGGACTTGCCGCTTTCGGACGCGAAGGCCGAAGCCGTCACGGCGCCCGCGGAACCGCCCGCACCGGCGTCACCGGACCGGCCCGCGACGGAGCCCGCCGCCCGCGCCGTACCCGAGCCGGACGTCGCACCCGAGCCGGCCTGGCCGGAGCCGGCCGCACCGGGCCCGGACTCACCGGACTTGCCAGGGGCAGGCGTGTCCGCCCCGGCCGACGCCGCACCTCCCGCACCCGCGGCCCCGTCGGCCCCCTTGGCCCCGGGAACCGCCGCGGAACCGGACGTGCCCGTGGATCCGGACTTGGCGCGTGCGGTGACCGCGGCCGCTCCCGCCACCTTCCCCAGGGAACGCAATGCCCCGCGCAGCCGTTCGCCCGCGTCCTCGCCGCGCCTGCCGCCCGAACCGCCCCGGTCCGAGTCCTCCGGGACCGGGGGCAGCGCCACGACCTTCGTCGCGTCCACCGGCTCGGACCCGGCCTCCCGGGATGCCGGCTTCTGCCGCAGCACCTCGGTGAGCATCGCCCGCGCGCCCGCGTCGTCGAGCCGCTGCTCGGGATCCTTGGCCAGCAGACCGTAGATCACCTTCTCCAGCGGCCCCGCGTGCTTGGGCTGCTCCACCGGCTCGGTCATCACCGCGGTGAGCGTCGCGATCGCGGAACCCCTGTCGTACGGCGGCACGCCCTCCACCGCCGCGTACAGCAGTCCGCCGAGCGACCAGAGGTCGGCCGCGGGGCCGGGCTTGTGGCCGCGCGCCCGCTCGGGCGAGATGTACGAGGGCGCGCCGACGAGCATGCCGGTCGAGGTGATGGACGGGTCGCCCTCCACCTGCGCGATACCGAAGTCGGTCAGTACGACCCGGCCGTCCTCGGACATCAGCACGTTCGACGGCTTCACGTCCCGGTGCAGAATGCCCTCACGGTGCGCCGCCCGCAGCACGTCGAGGATCGCCAGACCGACCTCCGCCGCCCGCCTCGGCGTCAGCAGCCCGTCCTCGCGGATGACCTCGGCGAGGGACTTGCCCTCGATGAGCTCCATCACGATCCAGGGCCGGTCGTCCTCGTCGACCACGTCGTACACGGTGACCGCGCCGTGGTTCCGGATCCGGGCGATCGCCTTCGCCTCGCGCAGCGTCCGTGTGATCAGCCGCCGCTTCTCGTCCTCGTCGATGCTCGACGGGAACCGCAGCTCCTTGACGGCCACCGTGCGGCTCAGGGTTTCGTCCTGGGCGCGCCACACCGTGCCCATGCCGCCGCGGCCGAGTACGTCTCCCAGCCGGTACCGCCCGGCGAGGAGACGCCCGCTCTTGTCCTGACGGGATGCTCCCGCCCGCTCCGCCTCCGACATGCGTCCCCTCATGCAACCCGCCCCGACAGAGCCTTCATTGTCCCTCACGCATGGACCACCCGACGCCCAGGGTGCCCTGGGACCGGGGCAGGACCCGGCTTCGGTGCGGCCGACCCGGGAGACCGCCTGCCGCACGGCTCCGTTCGTCCCGCATGATGGGCCCCCGATAAGGGAGGACCGCGATGCCGCTGCTCCGGACACGCCGGACACTCGTGACCATTCCGGTGACCGCCGTTCTGCTCGGCCTCACGCCGGCCGGTTCCCCCGCCGACGCGAGCGCCGCCGCGGACACCGCCCTGACTTTGCTCGTCTCCCGGGGAAGGGCCCCGGCCGCGGCCCTCCTCATCCGCGAGGAGACGGGTACCCGCTACGCCCACGCCGAAGCCGCCACCGGCACCACCCCTTCCTTCCCCTGGACCGCACCCGGATCGGACACCACCTCAGTCCGGGGCGTCCCTCTGGAACCTGACGTCACGTCCGTACCGCAGAGCCCGCCCGAGACCGGCGCCGTGTCCGCACCGGCCGCCGGCTCCCGGGCCGGTGCCGCCATCCGCAGCGGCGACCGCTTCCGCGCGGGCAGCATCACCAAGACGTTCCTGGCGACCGTCGTGCTGCAACTGGCCGCCGAGCACCGGCTGTCCCTGTCGGACTCCGTGGCGGAACACCTGCCGGGACTGGTGCACGGAGCGGGCAACGACGGTCGCGCGCTGACCTTGCGTGCCCTGCTCACCCACACCAGCGGCCTGTACGACTTCACGGCGGAGACCAGGGGGGCCGTTCCCGTCACCCCGCTTCAGGCTCTGCGCATCGCCTTCACCCACCCCCCGGCCCGCCTCGGCCGCTTCGCCTACTCCAACACCAATTACGTCCTGCTCGGACTGGTCGTCCGTCAGGTCACCGGCCACTCGTACGCCGTCGAGGTCCGGCGGCGCGTCCTCACCCCCCTCCGTCTGACGGGCACTTCCTTCCCCGGCGCCCGCGCCTCCCTCCCCTCCCCGCACGGCCGCGCCTACGCCGCCGACGGGTCCGACGTCACCGAGCTCGACCCGCGCGTGGCCGGCGCGTCGGGCGAGCTGGTCAGCACGCTTGCCGATCTGAACCGCTTCTACGCGGCCCTGCTGGGCGGTGAGCTGCTCCCGCCCGCCCTGCTGCGCGAGATGCTCGACACCCGTACCGCACAGGGCAGGTACGGCATGGGTCTCTATCCGGTGAAGCTGCCGTGCGGCACCACGGTGTGGGGACACAACGGCCGAATATCCGGCAGCTACGTGCGCACCGCAGCGACCGCCGACGGCCGTCGTGTCCTCACCTTCCGGGTGAACACGGACGGGATCGCAGACCCGGACCTCGAACCGGCCCTGCTCGCCGCCGAGTTCTGCCCCCGCACCTCGTAGAACGGTTCGCCCCCGAGCAGATATCCCAGCTCAGGACACCCGTTCGAGTGAACCCACGCCGGGCACGGCCGAGGCCGCCGGGCGCCGGGCGCCGGGGCGCCGGAACACGCCCCGCCGCCACACCCCCTACCGCGCCACGATGTCCGGCGCTCCCAGCCGTGCCGCGTCCGCCGTCAGGTCGTCGGGCTGGCGCTGCGACTCCCGTTCCGCCTCGACCCGCTTCTCGTAGTGCTCGATCTCGCGCTCGGTCTGGTCCTTGTCCCAGCCGAGGACCGGCGCCATCAGCTCGGCGGCCTCACGGGCGCAGCGCGTGCCCCGGTCGAAGGTCTCGATCGAGATGCGTGTCCGCCGGGTCAGCACGTCGTCGAGGTGGCGCGCCCCCTCGTGCGAGGCGGCGTAGACGACCTCGGCGCGCAGATAGTCGTCGGCGCCCTGGAGGGGCGCACCCAGCGAGGAGTCGGCGGCGATGAGGTCGAGCAGTTCGTCGGCGAGCGACCCGTAACGGTTCAGCAGGTGCTCCACCCGCACGACGTGGATGCCGGTGTCGGCGGCGATGCGCGCTCGGGCGTTCCACCTGGCCCGGTAGCCCTCGGCGCCGATGAGGGGGATGTCCTCGGTGACGCACTCGGCGACACGCTGGTCGAGGCCGTGCACCGCCTCGTCCACCGCGTCCTTGGCCATGACGCGGTACGTCGTGTACTTGCCGCCCGCGACGACCACGAGACCCGGCACCGGATGCGCCACGGTGTGCTCGCGCGAGAGCTTGCTGGTGGCGTCCGACTCGCCGGCGAGCAGCGGGCGCAGTCCCGCGTAGACACCCTCGACGTCGTCGCGGGTGAGGGGCAGGGCGAGGACCGAGTTGACGTGCTCCAGCAGGTAGTCGATGTCGGCGCTGGAGGCCGCCGGGTGCGCCTTGTCGAGGTCCCAGTCGGTGTCGGTGGTCCCGACGATCCAGTGCCGCCCCCACGGGATGACGAAGAGCACGGACTTCTCGGTGCGCAGGATCAGGCCGGTCGTCGAGTTGATGCGGTCCTTCGGTACGACCAGATGGATGCCCTTGGACGCCCGTACGTGGAACTGCCCGCGCTCCCCGACCATCGCCTGGGTGTCGTCGGTCCACACACCCGTCGCGTTCACCACCTGCTTGGCGTGGATCTCGTACTCCCCGCCGGTTTCGAGGTCGTGCACCCGGGCGCCGACGACGCGTTCGCCCTCGCGCAGGAAGCCGGTCACCTTCGCGCGGTTGGCGACCTTCGCGCCGTAGGCGGCCGCCGTGCGCACCAGCGTGGCGACATAGCGGGCGTCGTCCATCTGCGCGTCGTAGTACTGCAGGGCGCCCACCAGCGCGTCCTTCTTCAGGGCGGGAGCGACGCGCAGTGCGTGGCGACGGGTCAGGTGGCGGTGGCCGGGAAGACCGCGGCCGTGTCCGCGGGCCATCGACATCGCGTCGTACAGGGCGACGCCCGAGCCGGCGTACAACCGCTCCCAGCCCTTGTGCTGCAACGGGTAGAGGAACGGCACCGGCTTCACGAGGTGCGGCGCGAGCCGTTCCAGAAGCAGTCCGCGCTCCTTGAGGGCCTCGCGCACCAGTGTGAAGTCGAGCATCTCCAGATACCGCAGGCCGCCATGGATCAGCTTGCTGGACCTGCTGGAGGTGCCGGACGCCCAGTCGCGCGCCTCGACCAACCCTGTCGACAGGCCGCGTGTCACGGCGTCGAGCGCGGTGCCCGCACCGACCACGCCCGCGCCCACGACCAGGATGTCCAGTTCACGCTCGGCCAATCCCGCAAGTGACTCGGCGCGCTCCGCCGGCCCCAGTGTCGCTGTCCTCACCGCTGCCTCCCGCTATCCGTTGCGCTGGCCGCACCCGTCCGGCGAAGCCCGGCTCTCACCCCATGCCCAAATTCTGACCTTGTTGCCCACCTTCGGCCACCGCCGGCCCGGCCGCCTGTGGACATCGATCGGGGACTCACGAGAAAACACAACCAAAGAATCCCGCATATCGGTCATATTTACTCCTAGTCTGACATTGCGCTCGCCCGTTCTGTCCACAGGGCTTGCACACCTGTCCCACTACGGCTACTGGGAAGGACGGCCCACGCCATGCCCGCAGATCTCGCCGTCATCGGACTCGGTCATCTCGGCCTGCCCCTGGCCCAGGCCGCCGTCGCCGCCGGCATCCCCACCCTCGGCTACAAAACCGGACCGGAGGGCGGCTCCCTCACCGCCGCCGAACTGCGCCGGATGCACTCGGGAGGCTTCCGGCCGACCACCAACCCGGCCGAACTCGGCCGGGTGCGCACGGCGGTCATCTGCGCGCCCACGCCCCGGGGCGCGGACGGAGCGCCGGACCTGGGCCAGGTGGCCGCCGCCGCCCGCACCCTGGCCGCCCGGCTGCGCCCGCACACCACGGTGATCCTGGAGTCCGCCGTGCACCCCGGGACCACGGAGGACTTCCTGCGGCCCCTGCTGGAGGAGGGCTCCGGGCTGCGCGCCGGCCGCGACTTCCACCTCGCGTACTCCCCCAGCCGGGTCGACCCCGGCAACCGCGACTTCCACCCGGCCAGCACCCCGAAGGTCATCGGCGGCCTGACCCCCGCCTGCACCGAGTCGGCCGCCGCCTTCTACGGACGCCTCACCGACAAGGTCGTACGGGCGCGTGGACCACGCGAGGCGGAGACCGTACAGCTGCTCGAGACCAACTTCCGGCACGTCAACATCGCCCTGGTCAACGAGATGGCCGTGCTCTGCCACGACCTGGGCGTCGATCTCTGGGACGTCATCCGGTGCGCCGAGACCAAGCCGTTCGGCTTCCAGGCCTTCCGGCCGGGACCGGGCGTCGGCGGTCACGGCGTCGCCCAGGACCTGCGGGGCCGCTCCGGCCGCACCCTGCGCATGGTCGAACTGGCCCAGCAGGTCAACGACCACATGCCGCAGTACGTCATCCAGCGCGCCGCGACCCTCCTCAACGAGCACGGGAAGTCGGCCCGCGGCGCGCGCGTGCTGCTCCTCGGCGTCACCTACAAGCAGGACCTCGCCGACCAGCAGGGCTCCCCCGCCCACGAGATCGCCCTGCGCCTCATGGAACTCGGCGCGTCCGTCAGCTATCACGACCCGCTGATCCCCGCCTGGAGCGTCCTGGACCGCCCCATCCCCCGCGCCGACTCGCTGTACGAGGCCGCGGCCGACGCCGATCTGACGATCCTGCTCCAGCAGCACCGCACGTACGACCTCCAGGGCCTGTCCGTGAAGGCCCAGCTCCTCCTGGACACCCGCGGAGCCACGCCGACCGGGGCGGCGCACCGGCTCTGACCACCGGGAAATCCCCGTACGGAGTGCGGACCGGGCCTGCTAGTGTGCGGCAGCTCGCACGCACGTGCGCTCGCGTTTCCGGCGCACCCGCTGTGCGCTGCTGTCCCTGGGGGGATCCACATGAGCACGCCGTCCACGCCGCCGTCCGTTCCACCGGCCGAGCAGTCCGGGAACCCGTACGCGGGCGTCCCCGGAACCGGGAACCCGTACGCGGCCGGGCCGGGCCCCGCGGACGCCCCGCAAGGAGCGCCCGTCCCCGGCTTCCCGCAGCAGCAGGGCGCGCCGGGCTTCCCGATGGCCCCGATGGCCCCGTCCGCTCCGGCCCGGGCCAACCTCGGCCTCGGACTCGCCGCCGCCGTCGGCGCCGCCCTGGTCGCGGCAGTCGCGTACGGCGTGGTCATCGGCCTCACGAAGCACGAGATCGGCTGGGCGGCGGTCGGCGTCGGCTTCCTGACCGGCCTCGCCGCGGGCCGCGTCGGCGGACGCAACCCGGTCCTGCCGGCGGTCAGCGTCGTGCTGTCCGCGGGCGCGGTCTACCTCGGCCAGCTGATCGGCGAGGCCATGATCGGCGCGAAGGACCTGGGCGTGGACTTCAGCGAGCTCTTCTTCGACCACTTCGACGCGGTCCAGGAGGCGTGGAAGGCCGACTCGGATCCGCTGACGTTCGTCTTCTTCGCCATCGCCGCGTACGTGGCCTTCTCCAGCGCCAAGAAGGCCGGTCGGTAACCGCCGCCTCGGCGTACGGAAGGGGGGGGGGGGGGGGGGGGGGGGGGGGGGGGGTGTGGGGGGGGGGGGGGGGGGGGGGGGGGGGGGGAGGGGGGGGGGGGGGGGGGGGGG
>NZ_JBWKDS010000001.1:222898-226867 GCF_056435845.1 Streptomyces sp. NPDC043867
TCTCTGTGGGTTTTTTCCTTCCAAGCAAGAGGAGGGCGGGGCGGCAACCGCCACTGGGGGGGAGGAGAGGCTCCGGCCACTGGGGGGGGACGGTCCCCTTCCGCATGCGGGCTAGCGCTTGTGCTGCGCGTCCGCGACCGTGACCTCCACGCGCTGGAACTCCTTGAGCTCGCTGTAGCCGGTGGTGGCCATGGCGCGGCGGAGGGCACCGAAGATGTTCATGGAGCCGTCCGGGATGTGCGAGGGACCGGCGAGGATCTCCTCGATCGTGCCGACGGTTCCGAGGTCGACCTTCTTGCCGCGCGGCAGCTCCTCGTTCACCGCCTCCATGCCCCAGTGGTGGCCGCGGCCTGGCGCGTCCGTGGCGCGCGCCAGCGGGGAGCCCATCATCACCGCGTCGGCCCCGCAGGCGATGGCCTTGGGCAGGTCGCCGGACCAGCCGACGCCGCCGTCCGCGATGACGTGCACGTAGCGGCCGCCGGACTCGTCCATGTAGTCCCGGCGGGCCGCGGCGACGTCCGCCACCGCGGTCGCCATCGGGACCTGGATGCCGAGGACGTTGCGCGTGGTGTGCGCGGCGCCGCCGCCGAAGCCGACCAGCACGCCGGCCGCGCCCGTGCGCATCAGGTGCAGGGCGGCCGTGTACGTGGCGCAGCCGCCGACGATCACCGGGACGTCCAGCTCGTAGATGAACTGCTTCAGGTTCAGCGGTTCGGCGGCACCGGAGACGTGTTCGGCCGACACCGTCGTACCGCGGATGACGAAGATGTCCACGCCCGCGTCCACGACCGCCTTGGAGAACTGGGCCGTGCGCTGCGGGGACAGCGCGGCGGCGGTGACCACGCCCGAGTCGCGCACCTCCTTGATGCGCTGCCCGATCAGCTCCTCCTTGATGGGAGCCGCGTAGATCTCCTGGAGGCGGCGGGTCGCGGTGTCCGCGTCCAGCTCGCCGATCTCGTCCAGCAGCGGCTGCGGGTCCTCGTACCTCGTCCACAGGCCCTCGAGGTTGAGGACGCCCAGGCCGCCCAGCTCACCGATGCGGATCGCGGTGGCCGGGGAGACGATGGAGTCCATGGGGGCGGCCAGGAACGGCAGCTCGAAGCGGTAGGCGTCGATCTGCCAGGCGATCGAGACCTCCTTCGGGTCCCGGGTCCGGCGGCTCGGGACGACGGCGATGTCGTCGAAGGCGTACGCCCGGCGGCCGCGCTTGCCGCGCCCGATCTCGATCTCAGTCACGTGTGTGGCCTTTCCTCTGCGTTTCAGCGCCTTCCAGTATCCCCGACGCCCACGCCGAGAGCGGCCCCGGAACCTCCGGGACCGCTCTCGATCGCACATCGACGCGTGCTTCACGCGCGCGTGGGGCTCACTTACGGCTGTAGTTCGGCGCCTCGACCGTCATCTGGATGTCGTGCGGGTGGCTCTCCTTGAGACCGGCCGAGGTGATCCGCACGAAGCGGCCCTTGGACTCCATCTCTCCGATGCTGGCCGCGCCCACGTAGCCCATGGTCTGCCGCAGACCGCCGACGAGCTGGTGCAGCACGTTGGCGAGGGGGCCGCGGTAGGGCACCTGGCCCTCGATGCCCTCGGGCACGAGCTTGTCGTCGGCGGCGACCTCGGCCTGGAAGTAGCGGTCCTTCGAGTACGACCGGCCCTGGCCGCGGGACTGCATGGCGCCGAGCGAGCCCATGCCGCGGTACGACTTGAACTGCTTGCCGTTGATGAACTGCAGCTCGCCGGGCGATTCCTCGCAGCCGGCCAGGAGGCTGCCCAGCATCACCGTGTCGGCGCCGGCGGCCAGTGCCTTGCCGATGTCGCCGGAGTACTGCAGGCCGCCGTCACCGATCACCGGGATGCCCGCGGGACGGGCCGCGAGGGCGGCCTCGTAGATGGCGGTGACCTGCGGGACGCCGATGCCGGCGACCACGCGGGTGGTACAGATCGAGCCGGGTCCCACGCCGACCTTGATGCCGTCGACGCCGGCGTCGATCAGCGCCTGCGCGCCGTCACGCGTGGCGACGTTGCCGCCGATCACGTCGACGTTCACGCTGGACTTGATCTTCGCCATCCAGTTGAGCGCGTTGCTGTTGTGGCCGTGCGAGGTGTCGACGACCAGGAAGTCCACGCCGGCCTCGGCGAGCGCCTGGGCCCGCTCCAGCGCCTCGGGGCTGGCCCCCACGGCGGCACCGACGAGCAGCCGGCCCTCGGCGTCCTTCGCGGCGTGGGGGTACTGCTCGGCCTTGACGAAGTCCTTGACCGTGATGAGGCCCTTGAGGACACCCGCCTCGTCGACCAGGGGCAGCTTCTCGATCTTGTGGCGGCGCAGCAGTTCCATGGCGTCGGCACCGGAGATGCCGACCTTGCCGGTGACCAGCGGCATCGGGGTCATGACCTCGCGCACCTGGCGGGAGCGGTCGTTCTCGAAGGCCATGTCGCGGTTGGTGACGATGCCGAGCAGCTTCTTGTTGCCGTCGGTGACCGGGACTCCGCTGATGCGGAACTTGGCACACAGGGCGTCGGCCTCGGCCAGCGTGGCGTCCGGGTGCACGGTGATGGGGTCGGTGACCATGCCGGACTCGGAGCGCTTCACGAGGTCGACCTGGTTGACCTGGTCGTCGACCGACAGGTTGCGGTGCAGCACGCCGACGCCGCCCTGGCGGGCCATCGAGATCGCCATGCGGGACTCGGTCACCTTGTCCATCGCCGCGGACAGCAGCGGGATGTTCACCCGTACGTTGCGGGAGATGCGGGACGAGGTGTCGACCGCGTTGGGGAGCACCTCGGATGCACCCGGCAGCAGCAGCACGTCGTCGTAGGTCAGCCCGAGTGTCGCGAATTTTCCGGGCACTCCGTCGACGTTCGCAGTCATGACACCTTCCCCAAATGGCCTTGATCGGTGCGGATGTCCATGCTAACGGGAAGCATGGCTCTCTCATTCCACGGTTCCGGACGCCCGTCGGCTTCGTAGCTTCGTACGGAACCGGCGGAGCAGCCGTTCACCCGCCGGCCCCGGGAGGCGTCATGGCGCGGGCCGGAACCCGGCACCGGCCCGTCGAAGGCGGAGGCGTCCGCGGGACGAGCCGCCGGCACCGCCGGGGAGCCGCTACTGCTCAGCCAGCGCCCGCAGGCGGCTCAGGGCCCGGTGCTGGGCCACGCGGACCGCACCGGGTGACATTCCCAACATCTGTCCGGTCTCCTCGGCCGTGAGACCCACCGCGATCCTCAGCAGGAGCAGTTCCCGCTGGTTCTCCGGGAGGTTGGCCAGGAGTTTCTTGGCCCACTCGGCATCGCTGCTGAGCAGGGCACGCTCCTCGGGGCCGAGCGAGTCGTCGGGGCGCTCGGGCATCTCGTCCGAGGGCACCGCCGTCGAACCGGGGTGCCGCATCGCGGCGCGCTGCAGGTCGGCGACCTTGTGCGCGGCGATGGCGAAGACGAAGGCCTCGAAGGGGCGCCCGGTGTCCTTGTAGCGCGGCAGGGCCAGCAGCACCGCGACGCAGACCTCCTGCGCCAGGTCCTCCACGAAGTGCCGCGCGTCGCCCGGAAGCCGGGAAAGACGCGCGCGGCAGTACCGCAGAGCGAGAGGGTGTACGTGAGCGAGCAGGTCGTGTGTCGCCTGCTCGTCGCCGTCGACCGCGCGATGGACGAGCGCACCGATCACCGTCGTCTCGTCGTCGCGCATCAATCCATGGTGCCTCGGCGTCGTCCGATCCGTGGCACCGCGTCCATAGTTGTGCACCGAAGCGTTATGAGTAGGTGCGCCGGAACTCATCTCCTGCGCCCTCCCCTTCCGCTCGACCGACTCGTCCCCGAGGAACTCCACACCTCAAGGATGCGGCATCCGCCGGGAAACGGGGGCCGGGCACCGGAGGGACCCTGTCCGACGGCCCGGCCCCGGGGGGGGGGGGGGGGGGGGGGGGGGGGGGGGGGGAGGGGGGGGGGGGGGGGGGGGGGAGGGGCCACTCGTTGGACAGG
>NZ_JBWKDS010000001.1:226877-287666 GCF_056435845.1 Streptomyces sp. NPDC043867
TCCCCCTTCCCCTCCCAACAACCGTCTGCCACAGAAAACACCCAACAGCGAGGGGGGGAGCGACGCAACGGAAAGGGGGGCCAGGGCAAAGCCCCCCCCCCCCCCCCCCCCCCCCCCCCGCCCGCCGCGCGGCGGGCGGGAGGCGCCGAACGGCAGGTGGGGATCGGCGTCCCGCAGCAGCTCACCTAGCGGACCAGGCCCCACCGGAAACCGAGCGCCACGGCGTGCGCGCGGTCCGAGGCGCCGAGCTTCTTGAAGAGCCGGCGGGCGTGCGTCTTGACGGTGTCCTCGGAGAGGAACAGCTCGCGGCCGATCTCCGCGTTGGAGCGGCCGTGGCTCATGCCCTCCAGCACCTGGATCTCACGCGCCGTGAGCGTCGGCGCCGCACCCATCTCGGCCGACCGCAGCCGGCGCGGGGCGAGCCGCCAGGTCGGGTCGGCGAGTGCCTGCGTCACCGTGGCCCGCAGCTCGGCGCGCGAGGCGTCCTTGTGCAGATAGCCGCGGGCACCGGCGGCGACGGCGAGCGCCACACCGTCCAGGTCCTCGGCGACGGTGAGCATGATGATGCGGGCACCCGGATCGGCGGAGAGCAGCCGCCGGACCGTCTCGACGCCGCCCAGACCGGGCATGCGTACGTCCATCAGAATCAGGTCCGAGCGGTCGGCGCCCCAGCGGCGGAGGACTTCCTCGCCGTTGGCCGCAGTCGTCACGCGCTCGACGCCGGGCACGGTAGCCACCGCGCGGCGGAGCGCCTCTCGGGCGAGCGGGGAGTCGTCGCAGACGAGGACGGATGTCATGACCGCCCTCCGCAGCTGATGCGCGTCACCTTGAGCCTCCAGGCTGGTACGAATCGTCACCTGTGCGGTCGACACTCGTGGACGGATTCTGCCGTCTGCCCGAGCGCTTGTTCCTTCAACCGCCTCGCACTCTCAACGATGGTCACTCGAAAGAGTTACGGGGCCGTCCGCCATCTTCGGCACTCTACGTGAGGGGGCGGACACGGTGCAGACATGCGCCACGGACCCTCAACGTTTCATCACAACCCATGCCCCATTTAGCCGGTTTTCTTCCCTTTTGCTGGTGTCTATGGCTAGATTCGCAATGAGTCATATTTTCATCTCCTTAGATCGTAGATGTACGGTCGGTGGGCACATACCAGCCCAGAACGGCAACAAGGGGACACGCAATGGCAGATTTCTCCCGCCTTCCCGGTCCGAACGCGGACCTCTGGGACTGGCAGCTCCTCGCGGCCTGCCGTGGGGTCGACAGCTCGCTCTTCTTCCATCCGGAGGGCGAGCGCGGTGCGGCACGGAGCGCTCGCGAGAACTCGGCCAAAGAGGTCTGCATGAGATGCCCCGTGCGCGCCCAGTGCGCAGCCCACGCCCTGGCGGTGCGCGAACCGTACGGCGTGTGGGGCGGACTGACCGAGGACGAGCGCGAAGAGCTGATGGGACGCGCCCGCAACCGGCTGGTCACGGCGACGAGCAGCGGTGGCCCCGCCGCCCCGTCGCACAACTGAAGGAACGTTTCTCCAAAGATGGGCACGCGCGGGCGTGCCCCTGCTTTTGGTGCGGTGCCGCCTGCCTCGGCGGTCCTTTTTGCGCGCCGCAGCCCGCCTCAGCGGTCTTTTGCCGCGCCGCCGCCCCGGCGGCCCCCGGGTGCGCTGCCGCCCGTCCTCAGCGGGCCGCGGCCCGGGCGAGCCGGTCGAGGGTCGCCGCCACCGCGGGCACCTGGGCGAGATCCGGCAGTGTGAGCGCCACGATCTCCCGCCGCACCGGGGGTTCCACCGTCACTGTGCGTACTCCCTTGGCGCGTACGGACTCGACGGCCAGTTCGGGAAGGACCGCGACACCGAGGCCCGCGCCGACCAGGCCGACCACCGCCGGGTAGTCGTCGGTGGCGAAGTCGATGCGGGGCACGAAGCCGGCGCTCTCGCAGGCCTCGATCAGCTGGCCGCGGCAGCGCGGGCAGCCCGCGATCCACGGCTCTCCGGCGAGATCTCCCATGGCGACCGACTCCGCCGTCCCCAGTCGGTGCCCTTCGGGGACGAGCCCGACGAGCCGGTCCACCAGCAGCGGCCGCACGACCAGGTCGTGCCATTCCTCGGTGGCCGCCGCTCCCTCGTAGCGGAAGGCGAGCGCGATGTCGCAGTCGCCCTCGCGCAGCATCTCCACCGAGCGCGGCGGTTCGGCCTCCTCGAGGGAGACGCGGGTGCCGGGGTGGTCGGCGCGCAGCGCGGCGAGCGCGGTCGGCACGAGGGTGGAGCTGCCGCTGGGGAAGGAGACGAGCCGGACGCGGCCCGCGCGCAGTCCGGCGATGGCGGCCACCTCCTCCTCCGCGGCGGTCAGCCCGGCGAGGATGCCCGCCGCATGGCGCACGAGAGCCTCGCCGGCCTGGGTCAGGCGCATCTCCCGGCCGGTGCGGATCAGCAGCGGCGTACCGACGGAGGACTCCAGCGCCTTCATCTGCTGGCTGACGGCGGGCTGGGTGCAGCCCAGTGCGCGCCCCGCCGCCGAGAACGAGCCGGTGGCGGCCACGGCGCGCAGGACACGGAGATGACGGGCCTCGATCACCCTTCGAGCATAAGTGACGCTTGGGTAGGGCGCCGAATACTGCGTCGACGCTTTGCCTTCCGGTCGCCTAACGTGCCGCCATGAAGCTTCTCTCACTGAACATCGGCCGGGCGCGGGCGGTCACCTACACGGATCAGCCGGAGGGCCTGACCGGCATCGACAAGCGGCCGGTGGACGGGCCCGTGCGGGTCGCGGCCCCGGGGCCCAAGGGGGTCGGCGCCGGCGGACTGGCCGGGGACGCCGTGTGCGAGAAGCGCCACCACGGCGGGGACGACCAGGCGGTGTACGCGTTCGCGCGCGAGGACCTCGACGAGTGGGAGCGGGAGCTGGACCGCCCGCTGGCCAACGGCGCGTTCGGCGAGAACCTGACCACGTCGGGACTCGACGTGTCCGGCGCCCGCATAGGCGAGCGGTGGGGCGTGGGTCCCGACGTCGTCCTGGAGGTGACCTGCGGACGCATCCCCTGCCGTACCTTCCAGGGCCACCTCGGCGAGCAGGGCTGGGTGAAGCGCTTCACCCGGCGGGGTGCGCCGGGCGCGTATCTGCGGGTGGTACGGCCGGGGGAGATCAGCGCGGGCGACCCGATCCGGATCCTGCACCGCCCGGACCACGACGTGACGGTGGCGCTCCAGTTCCGCGCCGTCACCCTGGAGCGGGCCCTGCTGCCGCGGCTGCTGGCGGCGGGGGACGCGCTGCATCCGGAGGTGCGGGACGACGCGCGCAAGTACGTGGAGAAGTACGGGTGTTAGCGCGGGGCGCAGGTGCGGCAGACCGGCGGGTACGGGCCCCGGCCTGGTGGGCGGGGCCGGGGCGCGTCCGTGGGGCCACCGGCCGGGCGGCGGTGCAGCGGTGCGGCGGCGAGAAGGCGGGTGGGGAGGCGGCCGGGGCGTGGCCGCGGGACCGCCGGGCACGGTGCGGTAACGGGCGGCGGCGGGCGCGGGCTCCTGCCGCGGTGGTCACTAACCTTGGTCCATGACAACGGCTTTGATTACGGGATCGACCGCGGGCATCGGCGCCGCCTTCGCGCGGCGGCTGGCGGCCGGCGGGCACAACCTCGTCCTGGTGGCGCGGGACACCAAGCGGCTGCGCGAGCAGGCCACCGAGCTGCACGACCGGCACGGCATCGAGGCGGAGGTGCTGACGGCGGACCTGGCGACGGACGAGGGCATCGAGGCGGTGGCAGCGCGCCTCACGGACCGCCGGAACCCGGTGGACCTGCTGGTCAACAACGCCGGTTTCGGCAACAAGGGCCGCTTCCTCGACGTGTCGACGGCAGACGAGCTGAAGATGCTCAAGGTGCACTGCGAGGCGGTGCTGCGGCTGACGTCGGCGGCGACCGAGGCCATGCGGGAGCGGGGCCGGGGCGGTGTCGTCAACGTCGCCTCGGTCGCCGCTTTCGTGCCGCGCGGTACGTACGGGGCCTCGAAGGCGTGGGTCGTGCAGTTCACGCAGGGCGTGGCGAAGGACCTGGCCGGCAGCGGCGTACGGCTCATGGCGCTGTGCCCCGGGTTCGTGCGCACGGAGTTCCACCAGCGGGCCGGGATGGGCACGGACAACATCCCGAAGTGGATGTGGCTCGACGCGGACAAGCTGGTCGCGTCGGCGCTGTCGGACCTGGCGCGGGGCAGGACGCTGTCCGTTCCGGACCCCCGTTACAAGGCCCTGATGGGCCTGGTGAAGGTGACCCCGCGGGCGCTGCTGGGCGGCGTCACGTCGAGGACCGGACGCAAGTACGGCCCGCAGTAGGGGCGTCCGCGCAGGTCGTGCCGCCGGGGAGCGGGCCTGGGCGTGGAGTGGATGGTGTCGTCCCTCCGGTGGGACGATGGAAGTGTTCCACCGGACCCAGGGGGCCGGAGGCGGCGCCATGACATTCGTACAGCTCATCGACTGCAGGACCAGCCGGTTCGACGAGATGAACCGGCTGATGGACACGTGGGTCGAACAGACCAGGGGGAAGCGGACCGCGACGCACAGCGTCATCGGCCGCGACCGGTCCGACGGGGACCATTTCGTGGAGATCGTGGAGTTCCCGTCGTACGAGGAGGCGATGCGGAACTCCGGCATGCCGGAGACGGAGCGGATCTTCCAGGACATGGTGGCACTCTGCGACGAGATGCCGACGTTCACCGATCTGGACGTGGTCCGGGACGATCAGCTCTGAGCGGCCGGCATCCGCAGGCGGCCGGCCGGGAAAAGGGGAAGCCCCCCTCACCCGGTGGGGGGAGGGGGACTTCTTCGAGGCGTCCTCCCTCTTCCCGTGGGGGGAGGGTGGGCTTCCTCAGGTGCTGCCGACCTCAGTGGGAGTGGCCGTGACCGTGGCCGTGGCCCGCGTCGCCCTCGTCCTCGGCCGGCTTCTCGACGACCAGGGTCTCGGTCGTGAGGAGCAGGGAGGCGATGGACGCGGCGTTCTCCAGGGCGGAGCGGGTGACCTTGACCGGGTCGATGACGCCAGCCTTGACCAGGTCGCCGTACTCGCCGGTCGCCGCGTTGAAGCCCTGGCCCTTGTCGAGTTCGGCGACCTTGGAGGTGATGACGTAACCCTCGAGGCCGGCGTTCTCGGCGATCCAGCGCAGCGGCTCGACGGCGGCCCGGCGGACGACCGCGACACCCGTGGCCTCGTCGCCGGTCTTGCCGAGGTTGCCCTCGAGGATCTTCACGGCGTGGACGAGCGCGGAGCCACCACCGGAGACGATGCCCTCCTCGACCGCGGCGCGGGTCGCGGAGATGGCGTCCTCGAGACGGTGCTTCTTCTCCTTCAGCTCCACCTCGGTGGCGGCGCCGACCTTGATCACGCACACGCCGCCGGCCAGCTTCGCGAGGCGCTCCTGGAGCTTCTCGCGGTCCCAGTCGGAATCCGTGGACTCGATCTCGGCCTTGATCTGGTTGATCCGGCCGACGACGTCCTCGGACTTGCCGCCACCGTCGACGATGGTGGTGTCGTCCTTGGTGACGGTCACGCGGCGGGCGGTGCCCAGCACGTCAAGGCCGACCTGGTCGAGCTTGAGGCCGACCTCCTCGGCGATGACGGTGGCACCGGTGAGGGTGGCCATGTCGCCGAGCATCGCCTTGCGGCGGTCGCCGAAGCCGGGGGCCTTCACCGCGACGGCGTTGAACGTGCCGCGGATCTTGTTCACGACCAGGGTCGACAGGGCCTCGCCCTCGACGTCCTCGGCGATGATCAGGAGCGGCTTGGAGGAGTTGGTCTGGATGACCTTCTCCAGCAGCGGCAGCAGGTCCTGGATCGAGGAGATCTTGCCCTGGTGGATGAGGATGTACGGGTCGTCGAGGACGGCCTCCATACGCTCCTGGTCGGACACCATGTACGGCGACAGGTAGCCCTTGTCGAAGGCCATGCCCTCGGTGAAGTCCAGCTCAAGACCGAAGGTGTTGGACTCCTCGACGGTGATGACACCGTCCTTGCCGACCTTGTCCATCGCCTCGGCGATGAGCTCGCCGACCTGGCTGTCCTGGGCGGACAGACCGGCGACGGCGGCGATGTCGGACTTCTCGTCGATCGGCCGGGCGGTCGCGAGGAGCTCCTCGGACACGGCCTTGACGGCGGCGTCGATGCCCTTCTTGAGGAGGGCGGGCGACGCGCCGGCGGCGACGTTCTTCAGGCCCTCGCGCACCAGCGCCTGGGCCAGCACGGTGGCGGTGGTCGTACCGTCACCCGCGATGTCGTTGGTCTTGGTCGCCACCTCCTTCACCAGCTGGGCGCCGAGGTTCTCGTACGGGTCGTCGAGCTCGACCTCGCGGGCGATGGTCACGCCGTCGTTGGTGATGGTGGGGGCGCCGAACTTCTTGTCGATGACGACGTTGCGGCCCTTGGGGCCGATCGTCACCTTCACCGTGTCGGCAAGCTTGTTGACGCCGCGCTCAAGGGCGCGACGGGCGTCCTCGTCGAACTTCAGGATCTTCGCCATGGAGCGATTCAGCCCTCTCGGAAAACTTGGGAGAAACGAACTGCGCCCCCAGCGCCCGGCTTATTAAGGTCGCGGGGGCCAGGGGCGCAGCTCACTGCAAAACTGGGATGAACTACTTCTCGATGATCGCGAGCACGTCGCGAGCCGAGAGGACGAGGTACTCCTCGCCGCTGTACTTCACCTCGGTGCCGCCGTACTTGCTGTACAGCACGATGTCGCCGGTCTTCACGTCGAGCGGCAGGCGCTCGCCGTTCTCGAACCGGCCCGGGCCCACGGCCAGGACGACGCCCTCCTGGGGCTTCTCCTTGGCAGTGTCCGGAATGACCAGGCCAGAGGCGGTGGTCTGCTCGGCGTCGAGCGGCTGGACCACAATGCGGTCCTCGAGCGGCTTGATGGCAACCTTGGAGCTGGTGGTCGTCACGATCCGACCTCCCCCTTCGGAGATCTCACGGGGTTAACTGTCTGAGGTGGCGACCAGGTGGATCCGTCGTCGCGGGTGCCGGACCTGCCCGTCGCTATTGGCACTCTCCAGGGGGGAGTGCCAGACCAGAGACTATGACCGCGATTAGCACTCGGTCAAGCGGAGTGCCAAACGAGGAGCGCGCGCCGCGCACTTTCCGCTCCCTTCGGGCACCCCCGTGCGCCGCTACAGGTAGTCCTCCAGGCGGGCCGGCGTGAGGCCCTGGGCCTGGATGCGCCGCAGCAGGCGCGTGGTCGTCGCCGTGAGGTCGGGTTCGTCGGTGCCGAGGAGGATGTCGCCGGGGCGCAGGCGGTCCCGGCCGGGCTCGCGGCCCAGCACCACGGCCGAGACCCCGCAGTCGGCGGCGGCGCGCAGGGTGGTGGCGTCGTAGGTGCCGTACGGCGGGCGGAGCAGCCGGGGCAGGACGCCGAAGCGTTCCCTGAGCTTGTCCCGCTGACCGCAGATCTCGGCGCGCTGGCCCGCGTACGGCAGTCCGCGCAGGGAGGAGTGGTCGAGCGTGTGGTTCTGCACGCTCGCGCCGACCGCCCGGAGGCGCGCGACGTGCCCGTACCCCGGCCCGACGACACGGTCGGTGAGGAACAGGCTGACCGGCAGCCGCAGTTCGCGGACCATGGCGGCGAAGCGCGGATCGCGTTCGGCACTGTCGTCGTAGGTCAGGAAGACCACCTTGTCGCGGGTGGGGACGCGGGCGAGGACCGGCGGCAGGCCGGGGCCCGCCGCGCGTACGGGGGGCCGCCGGCCGGGCGGCCGGGGGGCGGAGGCGAGCGGCGCGGTCAGCCCCCAGCGGCGGTAGGTCCCGGCGGGCCGCCCCGGCCGCGGAGCGGTCGGTTCCCAGCGGCGGTACGTCCCGGCGGGCGGCCCCGGCCGGCCGTGCGGGCGCACCTGCTGCGCCGCCTTCCTTCCCAGGCGCTCGATGGGGTCGACGGACTGGGCGCAGCCGGTGGCTCCGGCGAGCAGCCCGGCGACGAGCAGCCAGGCGAGCAGAGCGCGCCCACGCCCGGCCACCGCCCCCACCCCGGTCGCGGTCGCGGAGCACCGCTCGCCGCCGGCCACCGCCCCCACCCCGGTCGCGGGGCGCCCCCGGCACCCGGTCACCCTCCCGGCCCCCGTCTCCGGGCACCCTTCGCGCCCGGTCACCGGCGGCGCTCTCGGCGTGGAAGACCGCTCGCGGCCGTCCGGCGGGGCGCACCGCTCACAGGTAGTCCTCCAGCCGCGCCACGGCGTACCCCTCGTTCGTGACCTTCTTCAGGAAGCGGCGGACCATGTCCGGCATGGTGCCCTTCCAGTCCTCGCGGCCCCGGAAGTGGGTGAGGACGATGTCGCCGCGGTGCAGGGACCGGTCCCACTCGCGGTAGTCCCAGTGGTCGACGAAGACCTCCTCGTTCCAGAGCGGGGCCGCCTTGATCCCGCAGGACGCGGCGGCGCGCAGGGTGTTCTCGTTGTAGTTGCCGTAGGGCGGCCGGAAGAGCGTGGGGCGCTTGCCGAACTGCTTCTCCATCACGGTCTGCATCCCGCAGATCTCCCGTTTCTGCTCCGTGTACGAGAGGTTCGGCAGATACGGGTGGTGGAGGGTGTGGTTGTTCAGGGCGACGCCCGCGTCCCGCATCTTCCGGAAGTACCCGTAGTCCTCCTTGGCCAGGTAGTCGCTGAGGAAGGCGGTGTACGGGATCTTCAGTTCGCTCATCATCCTGAGGAACGCCGGGTCCTTCTCGGCGCCGTCGTCGATGGTGAGGAAGACGACCTTGTCCTTGGTGGGGACGGTCGTGAAGACGGGCGGCAGTTCGTCCTGGCCGTCCACCTCGAACCCCGCGCGGGTCGTGATCTCCGGCTTCCTCGCCGGCGGGGCCGGCGGGGTGAGCGGGACCCTGGCCAGCCCCCAGCGTCTGGCCGCGGCGACTCGCGCGACGTGCGCGGCGCGCAGCTTCGAGGCGTACGCGTCCAGGGCGCGGGCGGGCGGCGCGTTCAGCGGCTGCTGCCCGGAGGCCGGCCGCGCACCGGAGCCGGGGTCGGCGCAGCCGGCGGCGAGTGCCGCGGCGGCGAGCACGACGATGCCGCCCCGGACCCGCCGCACCGTCCTTCCGCCCGCCGTCCCACGAGGCACCGCACCACAAAACAGCGTCCGCTCCGAGCGATTTTCGTCATTTTGTCGTACTGGTCGCATGGTGCCGGATCCTCGCAGGCCACCTTCCGCGGGCCGGTCCGACACCGCCGCCGGACGCGCACCGTCCACCGACTGGCCCACAATGGGCCGGTGACCGATCTGGACCCGCTGGCCTCCTTCGCCTCCCTCCACACGCCCGAGGGCCGCGCCCTCCTCGACGAGGTGCGGGGCACCGAGCCCGCCCGGGAGCTGGCCGTCGCGACCCGGCTGCGCCGCGCGTACCCGGCGCCCCTGGTCACGGCGGCGCTCGCTCAGGCGCACCTGCGCCGACGGGCGGCGGCCAAGTTCGGGGCCGCGGACGCGGAGCGGATGTTCTTCACGCCCGACGGCGTCGAGCAGTCCACGCGGACGAGCGTCGCGGCGTACCGCGCGGAGCGGTTCCGGGCGCTCGGGGTGCGCTCCGTCGCCGACCTCTGCTGCGGCATCGGCGGCGACGCGATCGCCCTGGCTCGCGCCGGGATCCGGGTGCTCGCCGTGGACCGGGACCCGCTGACGGCGGCGGTGGCCCGCGCGAACGCCGAGGCGCTGGGCCTGGCGGAGCTGATCGAGGTGCGTGAGGCGGACGTCACCGAGGTGGCCACGGCGGAGTACGACGCCGTCTTCGTGGACCCCGCCCGGCGCGGCGGCCGGGGCCGGATCTTCGATCCCGAGGCGTACTCGCCGCCGCTGTCCTGGGCGACCGCGACGGCCCTGAAGGCGCCGCGGGCCGCGCTGAAGATCGCGCCGGGCGTCCCCCACGAGGCGATCCCGGCCGAGGCGGAGGCGGAGTGGATCTCGGACGGCGGGGACGTGAAGGAGGCCGTGCTGTGGTTCGGCACCGAGCCGGGGCTGGTGCGGGCCACGCTGCTGCCCGGTCCGCGCGGGCTGCGCGGGCGGGGACTCCCCGACCCGCCGGTGCGCCCGCCGGGCCGTTACCTGTACGAGCCCGACGGCGCCGCCATCCGCGCCCACCTCGTCGCCGAGGTGGCCGAGGAACTCGACGGCGGCCTGCTCGACGAGACGATCGCGTACATCACCTCCGACCATCTGCGCCCGACCCCGTACGCCACCGCGTACGAGATCACCGACCGGCTGCCCTTCAGCGTGAAGAAGCTGAAGGCGCTGCTGCGGACGCGGGAGGTCGGCATCCTCACCGTCAAGAAGCGCGGCTCGGCCGTCCAGCCCGAGGAGCTGCGCCGGAAGGTGAAGCCGCAGGGGCGCAACGCGGCGACGGTGTTCCTCACGCGGGTGGCGGGGGCGCCGACGATGCTGGTCGGGCACCCGGCGTAGGTCCCGTCCCCCGGCGTCAGGCGCGGTCCGCCGCGCGGGCCAGCAGCAGTGCGCGTTCCCGTTCGTTGCGGGCCAGGGACGCGGCCCGCTCGAACTCCGCGCGGGCCTCGGCCGTACGTCCGAGGCGTGCGAGCAGGTCCCCGCGCACGCTGGGCAGCAAGTGGTAGGAGCGCAGGGCGGGTTCGTCCGCGAGGGCGTCCACCAGGGCGAGGGCGGGCCCGGGGCCTTCGGCCATGGAGACGGCGACCGCGCGGTTCAACTCGACCACGGGGGACGGGGAACGGGCGGCGAGGACCCCGTACAGGGCGGCGATCCGCCCCCAGTCGGTGTCCTCGTACGCGTACGCCTGGGCGTGGCAGGCGGCGATCGCGGCCTGAAGGACGTACGGTCCCGGGCCGCCGGCGGATACGGCGTCGGCGCGGGCGAGAGCCGCGAAGCCGCGGCGGATCAGCATCCGGTTCCAGCGGCGGCGGTTCTGGTCCCTGAGCAGCACCGGTTCCCCGGACGGGCCGGTGCGGGCTGCCGATCTGGACGCCTGGAGCTCCAACAGCGCGGCCAGCCCGTGCACTTCGGGCTCCTTGGGCATCAGCCCGGCCAGCACGCGGGCCAGCCGCAGGGCGTCCTCGCACAGGCCGGGGCGCAGCCAGTCGTCGCCCGCGGTCGCGGCGTACCCCTCGTTGAAGACCAGGTAGATGACCTCGAGGACCGAGCCGAGGCGGGCCTCGCGCTCCGGGCCGCAGGGCACCTCGAAGGCGACGTTCCTGGTGGCCAGCGTCCGTTTCGCGCGGACGACGCGCTGCGCGACGGTCGCCTCCGGGACGAGGAGGGCGCGCGCGATCTCGGGCGTGGTCAGGCCGCCGACGAGCCGCAGCGTGAGCGCGATGCGGGCCTCGGCGGACAGGACCGGGTGACAGGCGGTGAAGACGAGCCGCAGCAGGTCGTCGTCGATGTCGTCGGGATCGGCGGGGGTGTCGAGGTGGTGCGGGGCGGCTTCGAGGTCCCGGCCGACCTCAGCGAGCTTGCGCGCGTACCGCTCCCGGCGGCGTACGAGGTCGACCGCGCGGTGCCTGGCCGTGGTCATGAGCCAGGCGCCCGGGTTGTCCGGGACCCCGTCGCGCGGCCACTGCTCCAGCGCGGCGACCAGGGCGTCCTGCGCGAGTTCCTCGGCGATCCCGACGTCCCGCACGGTCCGGGCGACACCCGCGATGATGCGAGCGGACTCGATCCGGAAGATCGCCTCGACCGCCTCGACCGCCCGCGCGGCGGCGGATGCGTCGGCGCCCGCCGCACGGGCCGGGCCGGCTACCGCGCCGGCGGAGGGGCCGGCGACACCGGCTGCCGCGGGGGCGGAGGGGCCGGCTGCCGCGTCGGCAGGGGGCTCGGCGACACCGGCTGCCGCGGGGGCGGAGGGGCCGGCGGGGGGCTGCTCGGTCACAGCTCACACCTTGGCACATCCGCGCCGCACGGGCCGGGCACCGGCTCAGCCCTCCATGATCTCCCGCACCTCGGAGGTGACCGTCCAGTACGTCTCGTGGACCTTCAGGAAGCGCGTGGTCCACTCGATCGCCTCGGCCTTGTCCTTGGCCTGGATGAGCGCGTAACCGCCGATGACCTCCTTGGACTCGGTGAAGGGACCGTCGGTGACGGAGATCTGCCCGTTCTCCCAGTGGACGCGGGTGCCCTGAGCGGTCGGGGTGAGCCCGGCGGTGTCCAGCAGGACCCCGGCCTTGGTCATCTCCTCCAGCAGCTCCCCCATCCGCTGCATCAGCTCGGGGCTCGGGCCCTCGGCGGGCGCGTTGTTCTCGTCGATGCGGACCATCGTGAGGTAGCGGGGCATGGTGGCTCCTTCGGTACGACGGCCGGCCGTACCGGTCGTCCCGGGCGGGGTCTCTCCCCGCTCTCACCCCTGCGTCGAACGGGAGACGTCCGGATCGACACGTCCTCCGAGATTTCTCCGGACTTTTTTCGCGACGCGCTCGCGGGGGCGGTGCTGCCACCGGATTCTCAGGCCGGACCGGGCTCCCCGTCGGGAACCCCGGGGCTCGCAGGGGCCGTGGGAACCGCGGGGCCCACCCCGCCGGGCGGCGGCGCCGTGCTGCTGCGCACCACCAGGCTCGTGGCCAGCTCGACCCGCGTCGCCGCCGACGACTCCTCCTCCCGGCCCAGTTCCAGGACCAGCTTCGCCGCCGCCTCCGCCATCTCCATCAGCGGCTGCCGCACCGTGGTCAGCGGCGGTCCCACCCAGCGCGCCACCGGCAGGTCGTCGAAGCCGACGACGCTCAGGTCCTCCGGAACGCGCAGGCCCAGCTCGCGCGCCGCCTCGTAGAGACCGAGGGCCTGGAGGTCGTTGCCCGCGAAGACGGCCGTCGGACGCTCCGGCGAACGCAGCAGCTCCAGGCCCGCGCGGTACCCCGTCTCGTGGTGGAAGTCCCCGGCCCGGATCAGCGCCTGGTCGACGGGCAGCCCCGCCGTCTCCAGCGCCGCGCGGTAGCCGTCGACGCGGGCGCGGCTGCACATCATCCGTGAGGGCCCGCTGATCGCGCCGATCCGTGTGTGCCCCAGCTCGACGAGATGGCGGGTCGCGGCGAGTCCGCCCTGCCAGTTGGTGGCACCGATGGACGGCACGTCGGCGCCCGGATCGCCCGCCGGGTCCATCACCACGAACGGGATGGAGCGGCTCGTGAGCAGCGCCCGCTGGGACTCGTCGAGGCCGGACAGGACGAGGATCACGCCGTGCGGCCTGCGTGCGGCGACCTGGTCGGCCCAGCTGCGGCCGGGGGTCAGCCGGCCCGCGCTCTCCGAGAGGACCACGCTGAGGCCCGCCTGCCGTGCCACGTTCTCGACGCCCCGGATGACCTCCATGGCCCAGGCGCTCTCCAGCTCGTGGAAGACCAGGTCGATGAGGGGCGAGCGGCCCGCCTCGGCCCGGCGGCGCCGGTAGCCGTAGGCGCGGAGCAGCTCCTCGACGCGGGTACGGGTCCCCGGGGCGACGTCGGCCCGCCCGTTGAGCACCTTCGAAACAGTCGGAGCCGACACGCCGGCCTCGCGGGCGATCTCGGCGAGTGTCGCGGTCTGCGACACAGGGCTCTTCACGGGTTTCATGGCCGCGATCGTATCCCCGCACCTACCACCGACGGACCCCCTGTACCGCCTCACCTTCCCGTAACTTTCGGCCACCGAGCCGAAACATTCGGCGAGGCGGCATCACGGGAGGTCCTGCCGGAAGCCCCCGGGGCGCCGCCGCCGGAGCCCCGCCGAGCCCCCTACGTCACCGACTCGAACCGCCACCGGTGCACTGCCCGGGTCACCAACTCCTCGTCCGGTTCGGGGAGTTCGGGAAGCTCGGCATCGTACGCCGCGTCCCACCACGTGATCACCAGCACCCGGTCCTGCGGCGCGCGCAGGATCTCCCGGCGCAGGGGCCGCCCCGCCGGGTCCTGCGCCCGCACCCAGGCCAGCAGGTCGTCGCCGCGGCCGGCGACGGCGCGGGCCTCCCACATCAGGGCCACGGTCACGAGTACAGGTTCTCCCTGCCGGTCTCGTGCATGTGGTCGTGGTCGTGCGCGTGGGAAGTTCCGGGCACGTGCGGCTCCGTCACCGGCAGCGAGGAGTCCGCCGACAGGTCCCAGTCGGAGGGGGCCCGGTTGCGGGCGACCATCTCCGCGCCGAGCGCCGCCACCATCGCGCCGTTGTCCGTGCACAGCTTGGGCCGCGGCACCCGCAGCCGGATCCCGGCGGCCTCGCAGCGCTCCTGCGCCAGGACCCGCAGCCGCGAGTTGGCGGCCACCCCGCCGCCGATCATCAGGTGGTCGACGCCCTCGTCCTTGCACGCGCGGACGGCCTTGCGGGTGAGCACGTCCACGACCGCCTCCTGGAAGGACGCGGCCACGTCGCGCACCGGCACCTCCTCCCCCGCCGCCCGCCTCGCCTCGATCCAGCGGGCCACGGCCGTCTTGAGACCGGAGAAGGAGAAGTCGTACGCCGGGTCGCGCGGGCCGGTGAGACCGCGCGGGAACGCGATCGCGCCCGGGTCGCCCTCCTTGGCGTACCGGTCGATGACGGGGCCGCCGGGGAAGCCCAGGTTCAGCACGCGCGCGATCTTGTCGAAGGCCTCGCCCGCCGCGTCGTCGATGGTCGCGCCCATCGGCCGCACGTCGGAGGTGATGTCCGTGGACAGCAGCAGCGACGAGTGGCCGCCGGAGACCAGCAGCGCCATGGTCGGCTCGGGCAGCGCGCCGTGCTCCAGCTGGTCCACGCAGATGTGGGACGCGAGGTGGTTGACGCCGTACAGCGGCTTGCCGAGCGCGTACGCGTACGCCTTCGCCGCGGAGACCCCGACGAGCAGCGCACCGGCGAGGCCGGGCCCCGCGGTCACGGCGATGCCGTCCAGGTCCCTCGCCGTCACGCCCGCGTCCTTCAGCGCCCGCCGGATGGTCGGCACCATCGCTTCGAGGTGGGCACGGGAGGCGACCTCCGGCACGACCCCGCCGAAGCGGGCGTGCTCGTCGACGCTGGAGGCGATCGCGTCCGCGAGCAGCGTCGTGCCGCGGACGATGCCGACGCCGGTCTCGTCGCAGGAGGTCTCGATGCCGAGGACGAGGGGTTCGTCGCGCGAGTCAGCCATTGGTCTCGGTTCCTTGTGTTCCTTGTACGGAGGTCGGGTCCGCGGCGGGCCCGCCGTCGGAGGCCATGGTCAGCCGCATCACGAGGGCGTCGACGTTCCCCGGCTGGTAGTAGCCGCGCCGGAAGCCGATGGCCTCGAAGCCGAAGCGCTCGTACAGCTTCTGCGCCCGGACGTTGTCGACGCGGCACTCGAGCATGACCTCGGCGCACTCGAAGGCGGTCGCGGCCCGCAGCAGGTCGGTCAGCAGCCGCGCGCCGAGCCCGGTGCCCCAGTGGTCGCGGCCGACGGCGATGGTCTGTACGTCGCCGACGTCCCCGGCGGCGGCGAGTCCCGCGTACCCGACGAGCCGGTCCCCCTCGACCGCGACGACATAGCGCCGGGTGGCCTCGGGGCCGCGGGCGTGGGCCAGCTCGGACCAGAACATCCCCCGCGACCAGGCGTCCTCGGGGAAGAGGTCCTTCTCCAGGGTCAGCACGGGTTCGATGTCCCACCAGCGCATCTCGCGCAGCTCGGCGGTCACTTGGGGGTGACCACCTTGTAGTTCCGGGGCACCTGGGCGTCCGGGCGGCGCAGGTACAGCGGCCGGGGCGGGGACAGCTCCTCGCCCGCGGCGAGCCTCTCCGCGGCCAGTGCGGCGAGGGCCGCCGCCGCGACGTGCTCGGGTTCACGGGCCACCGGGAAGGTGTCGGGGTAGAGCAACGCGCCGGCGCCCACGGCGGGCAGTCCGGCGACCGTCTCGGCGATCTCGGCGGGCCGGTCGACGGCGGGCCCGGTCACACGGGTACGGGCGTCGTCGTACCGCGCCCAGTAGACCTCTTTCCTGCGCGCGTCCGTGGCCACGACGAAGGGCTCGTCGAGACCGGAGGCGTACGCGAGCCCGTCGAGGGTGCACAGGCCGTGCACGGGGACCCCGAGCGCGAGTCCGAAGGTGTCGGCGGTCATCAGGCCCACCCGCAGCCCCGTGTAGGGGCCGGGGCCGACGCCGACGACGATGCCGGTGACGGCGTCGAGCGACGTACCCGCCTCGGCGAGCATCCGGTCGACGGCGGGCAGCAGCAGTTCCCCGTGCCGCCGTGCGTCCACCTGGCTCGACGAGGCGACGACGGACGCGCCGTCGTGCAGGGCGACGGTGACGGCGGGGGTGGCGGTATCCAGAGCGAGCAAGAGCACGCAAACAGCGTACGGCGCCCGGGACCGGGGCACGGCCGCCCCGGTCTGCCGCGCCCCGGCTGCTACCGTCACCACAAAGGACGTACAGGGCAGGTACGTGGTACGAGAGGTGGGCACACAAGGTGGCTAGGAGCAGCTCGGGATTCGTGGCCGGGCTCACCGTGGCGGCCGTCGCCGCAGTCGGATTCCTCGCCTACCAGGCGTCGGCCAACGTGCCGGACACGCTGGGGAAACCGCACGCGGCCAAGTCGCCCACGGCCACCACGTCGAAGGCGCCGCGGGACAAGAAGAACCCGGCGGCGCTGCCGGTCCGGTCCGGCACCGGCGAGCGGGTCGTCTACTCCGTTGACGACGACCGCGTCTGGCTGGTCGGCGCGGCCGGCAAGGTGCAGCGCACGTTCAAGGTCACCCCCAGCGCGGTCGACCCGCTCCCCGGCGCCTACACGGTCACGTCCCGGTCGAACGCCGTGACGGGCTCCGACGGCACGCCGATCGAGCACGTCGTCCGCTTCGCCACCAACCAGGGCGTCGCGATCGGGTTCAGTGCGGCGGTCAGCGGTTCCACCGCGCGGCCGGAGTCGGCCGCGAAGACGGGCGGCATCCGTGAGTCCCGCGAGGACGGCAGCGCGATGTGGGCGTTCGCGACGATCGGCCAGAAGGTCGTCGTCATCAAGTAGCCGTGTCCGCGCGGCGGACAGGGCACCCGGCGACCGCTTTCGGCGTGCCGGACAGGGTGCCGGGCCCTGGGACGGGTCCCGGACTCAGGCCGCCTCCTCGTGCCGTACGTCCGCGGGCTCGGTGCGCGGCGGGGCGGGCGCGCGGGGCGGGGTGGAGACCGCGTCGGCGGCCGCGCACGAGGCCAGCAGGTCCCGCATGGACACGGCGGCCACCACGCGCGGCAGCGTCTCGTCTCGTTCTGAAGCCGGCATGGACGCCTCCTGGGGCCGCGGGGGCAAGCGTGGTTAGGTAGACCTAACTACGAGCTGGTGTCCATGTGACCACGGCCGGGACGCGATGTGCAACACGTTGCCGACGCGTTGTCGGAACGTGTGGATTCCCCGCCCCGGCGCCCGCACCGCCGCCCGTCAGGCCGTGAGCACGCCCAGGCCGGCCCGCGCCCAGCGTCCGCCGAGCCCGGTCACCGTCACATGCCGTACCTCGTCCGTGGTGTCCCCGACCGCGCGGTGGATCACCACGTGCAGCCGGTCGTCGGTCAGCTCCTCGACCTTGCCCTCGCCCCATTCCACGACCACGACCGAGTCGGACAGCGAGACGTCGAGGTCGAGGTCCTCCATCTCGTCCAGTCCGCCGCCGAGCCGGTACGCGTCCACGTGCACCAGCGGCGGACCCTCGCCGAGGGACGGGTGGACGCGCGCGATGACGAAGGTCGGGGAGGTTACCGCGCCCCGGACGCCGAGTCCCTCACCGAGCCCCCGGGTCAGCGTGGTCTTGCCCGCACCGAGCTCCCCGTTCAGCATGACGAGGTCGCCGGCGCGCAGCAGCTGGGCGAGGCGGCGGCCGAGCTCCTGCATCTGTTCGGGGGAGGTGACGGTGATCCGGACGCTGACGCCCCCCGCGGCGGGCTCAGCCGGGCTGTGCGGTGCTGCTGGTGCTTCCATAGCCACCCACGGTAGCCCCTGCCGGTACGGCGCCCGCGCGCACGAGGAGGTCCGCGAGGCGGTCTATGACGAGCTCCGGGTGCTCCAGCATCACCAGGTGCCCGGCGTCCGGCACGAGCACCAGCTCGGCGTCCGGCAGCAGGTCCGCGATGGCCTCGCTGTGCTCGCTCGGGGTCACCAGGTCGCCGACGCCGGCCAGCACGAGCACGGGCAGCCCGGTGAAGTGCGCGAGGGCCTCGGCCTTGTCGTGCTCGGTGAACGCCGGGTAGAACTCGGCGACCACGTCGATGGGGGTGCCCTCGATCATCCGCTCGGCGAACCGCTCGACCGCCGGGTCGACCTCGCGGGAGGCGAACGAGTACCGCTGGATGATCCCCGCGAACAGGTCGGCCGTGGCCCGCCGCCCCTTCTCCACCAGTTCCGCCTGCTGTCCCAGTGCCTTCAGCACGCCGGGCAGGATCCGCCGCACGGCGTTCACGCCCGCGACCGGCAGCCCGAAGTTGACCTCGCCGAGCCGCCCGGACGAGGTGCCGACGAGGGCGACGGCGACGACCCGCTCCTCGATCAGGTCGGGGTACCGGTCGGCGAGGGCCATCACGGTCATGCCGCCCATGGAGTGGCCCACCAGCACGACCGGGCCCTCGGGCGCGGCGGCGTCGATGACGGCCTTCAGGTCCTGGCCGAGCTGGTCGATGGTGACCGGCTGCTGGTTCTCCACCTGGGCGACGCCCCGCCCGGACCGTCCGTGGCTGCGCTGGTCCCAGTGCACCGTGCGCACCACTCCGCGCAGCGCGGCCCGCTGGAAGTGCCAGGAGTCCTGGTTGAGGCAGTAGCCGTGGCTGAAGACGACGGTGACGGGGGCGGGGGCCTTGCGTCCGAAGAGCCGGCGGCGGCGCGGGGAGAGCGCGGCGTCCGTGTCGACCTCGTCCACCTCGAAGTACAGCTCGGTGCCGTCGTCCGCGTACGCCTTGCCCGGGGTGCCGCGCAGCGCGCCGTAGGGTCCCGTCGAGTCGAGCGCGAGCCGGGCCTTCCTGCGCATGCCGCGGCCGACCGTGAGCCGCTCGATCGCGACACCGGCGGCGGCGCCCGCGGCGACCACGCCTATCGCGGCACCGGCGAACCCGGCCCGGCGCCAGCTCCCGGCGGTACCGGCGGCGGAGGCGGCGACCGACACGGCGGCGTCCGTGACGGCCTCCGCACTGCTCTCGCTCACGTACCGCTCCTCTTCGCCGGGTTGCCGGCTGTCGTCCGGGGCCGGATCCCGGGCCGGGTCCGGAGGGGTGGGTGCTGCCGTCGACGACGGTACCCGGGGCGCGCGGGCCGTCGGACGGGTCATTTCCCGTTGTCCTGTGCAGGTCACCGTTGGCGGTTACCCGCGCTGTTGCTTCTTCACCTTGTTCTTTTCTCCGTACCGCACGGTCCGCGCTCCCCCGGGCGTCAGACGCCCGCGTCTTCCCGCACGTAGACGCGCGGGACGCGGGTGCCGATCCGCGTGACGATCTCGTACGCGATCGTGCCGGCCGCCTGCGCCCAGTCCTCGGCGGTCGGCTCACCGCGGTCGCCGGGTCCGAACAGCACCGCCTCGGCACCGGCCGGCGGCTCGTCCCCGCCGAGGTCGACGACGAACTGGTCCATCGCGATCCGGCCGGCGACCGTCCGCCACTTGCCGCCGACCAGCACCGGGCCGGTGCCGGAGGCGTGGCGCGGGATGCCGTCCGCGTAACCGACGGGCACCAGACCGAGGGTCGTTTCGCCCGGAGTGACATAGTGGTGCCCGTAACTGACGCCGTGACCGCCCGGCGCGTGCTTCACCAGCGCGAGCGACGCGCTCAGCGTCATCACCGGACGCAGACCGAAGTCCTCCGGCGTGCCGACCTCCGGGCTCGGCGAGATGCCGTAGAGCGCGATCCCCGTGCGTACGAGGTCGAAGTGGCTCTCGGGCAGGGTCAGCGTGGCGGGCGAGTTGGCGATGTGCCGCACCTCGGGGCGCGCGCCCTGCTCCTCCGCGTACGCCACCATCTCGCGGAACCTGCCGAGCTGGTCCGCGATCGAGGGGTGACCGGGCTCGTCGGCGCAGGCGAAGTGGGACCAGAGGCCGGTGATCCGGACGTGGCCCGCCCGCTCGGCCAGCAGCGCCTGCGTGACCAGCTCGGGCCAGTCGGCGGGCTGGCAGCCGTTGCGCCCGAGGCCCGTGTCGGCCTTCAGCTGCACCCGCGCGGCGACACCCGCGTCCCGGGCCGCACCGACGGCCTCCCGCAGCGCCCACATCCCGCTCACCGACACGTCCAGGTCCGCCTCGACGGCCTGCCGCCAGGGCCCGCCGGGAGTCCAGAGCCAGCACATGACGCGCCCGCTCAGCCCCGCCGCCCGCAGCGCCAGTGCCTCCTCCGGAGTCGCGGTCCCCAGCCAGGTGGCCCCCGCCTCCAGGGCGGCCCGGGCACACGGCACCGCCCCGTGGCCGTACGCGTCCGACTTCACGACGGCCATCAGGGCCGCGCCGGGCGCGTGGGCGCGCAGGCTCCGCACGTTGGCCCGCAGTGCGGCCAGATCGATCTCGGCGCGAGCGCGCAGGTGTGCTGTCTCAGTCATGGCGCCCTCAGTGTCTCAGAAGCACCGGGACAGCCCGCCCGGAGACGATGACGATCCAGCCCGTCCGGCGTTTGAGGACGAGCGCGAAGCGCGAAAGGGGGTCCGGGGTCGCAGCCCCCGGGAACGGGACGGGAAGGGGCGGAGGGGGCGAACGAACAGACCCGAGGTCACCCTGGGGACGACGGACCGGGCACACGCGGCCCGAGGTCACCCTGGGGACGACGGACCGGGCACACGCGGCCCGGGGTCACCCTGGGGACGACGGACCGGGCTCACGCGGCCCGGGGCAGGGGCGGCCCGCTCAGCCCCGCACGTCCCGCCACGCGTCGGGAACGGCCGCGGCCACGTCATGTGCCCCCGCCGGCGCCCCACCGGACGCGAACCGCCCCGCCAGCCCGTGCAGATACGCGGCGACACTCCCCGCGTCGAGCGCGGACAGCCCGGCCGCGAGCAACGACCCCGCCAGCCCCGACAGCACGTCCCCGCTCCCCGCGGTGGCCAGCCACGGCGTCCCCGTCGGGTTCACCCGCACCGCCCCGCCCCCGGCGTCGGCGACGAGCGTCGTCGACCCCTTCAGCAGCACGGTCGCCCCGTACAGCGCCGCAAGCTCCCTCACGGACGTCAGCCGGGCCCGCTCGACCTCCTCGCGCGCGACACCGAGCAGCGCGGCGGCCTCTCCGGCGTGCGGGGTGAGCAACGTGGGCGCCGTACGCCCCCGTACGGCATCGCGGTCGGTGAGGCGCAGCCCGTCCGCGTCCACGAGGACGGGCACGTCCGCCGCGACCACCTCGGCCACCGCGGACGCGTCGTCCCCGGCGCCGGGGCCCACGACCCACGCCTGGACCCGCCCGGCGTGCCGGGGCCCCCGGTCCGACACGAGCGTCTCGGGGAACCGGGCGATCACCGCGTCCCCGGCCGACCCGACATAGCGCACCGCCCCCGCGCCGCCCCGCAGCGCGCCGGCCACGGCGAGCACGGCGGCGCCCGGATAGCGGGCCGACCCGGCGGCGACGCCGACGACACCGCGGCGGTACTTGTCGCTCTCCGCTCCCGGCGCGGGCAGCAGCGCGGCCACGTCCGCGTGCTGCAACGCCTCCAGTTCGGGCTCGACGGGCAGGTCGAGCCCGATGTCGACGAGGCGCACGGAGCCGGCGTGCCCGCGCGCCGGATCGATGAGCAGGCCGGGCTTGTGGGTCCCGAACGTCACCGTCAGATCGGCGCGCACGGCGCTCCCGGAGACCTCGCCCGTGTCGGCGTCGACCCCGCTCGGCAGGTCCACGGCGACGACGGCCGCGCGGGACCCGGCGGCGTGCTCGGCCAGCGTGACCGCGTCACCCCGCAGGCCGCCGCTGCCGCCGATCCCGACGATGCCGTCGATCACGAGGTCGGCCCGCCGGATCAGCGGCTCGGCGGCGTCGGGTGCCACCGTCGTGCCGCCCGCGCGCCGCAGCGCCGTGAGACCGTCCGCGTGAGCGCGTCCGGGGGCCGTCAGCACCGCGGTGACGCCCGCCCCGCGCCGGGCCAGACGTGCCCCGGCGAAGAGGGCGTCACCACCGTTGTCCCCGCTCCCCACCAGCAGCACCACCCGGCTGCCGTACACCCGCCCCAGCAACTCGGCGCAGGCGGCGGCGAGTCCGGCCGCCGCGCGCTGCATCAACGCCCCTTCCGGGAGCCGCGCCATCAGCTCCCGCTCGGCAGTCCGCACGGTCTCCACTCTGTACGCAGTACGCATGACGTCGAGTGTCCCGTACGGCCGCCCGCACCGCGCCGGTGCCGCGCACGCACCGCTCCCGTACGCCCGCCCGCACCGAGCCCGTGCCCGCCACGCCGCACAGCCGACCGGCTCCGCCGCACGGCCGGTCTCCCCCCGCCGCACGGCCGGCCACCGTCGCGCTACCCCTCCGCCACCACCACCGCCGACGCCACCCCCGCGTCATGGCTCAGTGAGACGTGCCAGGAACGGACACCCAGGTCGGCGGCCCGCGCCGCCACCGTCCCCGTCACCCGCAGCCGCGGCCGGCCGCTGTCCTCCACGTAGACCTCGGCGTCCGTCCAGTGCAGGCCCGCCGGCGCGCCCAGCGCCTTGGCGAGCGCCTCCTTCGCCGCGAAGCGCGCGGCCAGGGACGCGATGCCCCGGCGCTCGCCGCTCGGCAGGTGCAGTTCCTGGTGCAGGAACAGCCGTTCGGCCAGTCCGGGCGTACGCTCCAGCGACACCCGGAACCGGTCGATCTCGGCCACGTCGATACCGACCCCGATGATGCTCATGCCCGCACCCTATGGCGGCCGCGGCCCCCGGTCCGGCGTCACTCCACCGTCACGGACTTGGCGAGGTTGCGCGGCTGGTCCACCTCGTTGCCGCGGGCCGTGGCCAGCTCGCACGCGAACACCTGGAGCGGGACGGTGGTCACCAGGGGCTGGAGCAGGGTCGGCGTCGCCGGGACGCGGATCAGATGGTCCGCGTACGGCACCACCGCCTCGTCCCCCTCCTCCGCGATCACGATGGTGCGCGCACCCCGTGCCCGGATCTCCTGGATGTTGGAGACGATCTTGTCGTGGAGGACCGAGCGGCCGCGCGGCGAGGGGACGACCACGACGACCGGCAGGTCCTCCTCGATCAGCGCGATCGGCCCGTGCTTCAGCTCGCCCGCCGCGAAGCCCTCGGCGTGCATGTACGCCAGTTCCTTCAGCTTCAGCGCGCCTTCGAGGGCCACGGGATAACCCACGTGCCGGCCGAGGAACAGCACCGTGTTCTTGTCGGCGAGGGAACGCGCCAGCTCCCGCACCGGCTCCATGGTCTCCAGCACCCGCTCGACCGAACGGGAGATCTCCGCCAGGTCCCGGATCACCGCCCGGATCTCGTCGCCCCACTTGGTGCCCCGCACCTGGCCGAGGTACAGCGCGACCAGGTAGCAGGCGACGAGCTGGGTGAGGAACGCCTTCGTGGACGCGACGGCGACCTCGGGGCCCGCGTGCGTGTACAGCACCGCGTCGGACTCGCGGGGGATCGTCGACCCGTTGGTGTTGCAGATGGCCAGCACCCGGGAGCCCTGCTCGCGGGCGTGCCGCAACGCCATCAGCGTGTCCATGGTCTCGCCGGACTGCGAGATGGCGATCACGAGCGAGCGCGGGTCGAGGATCGGGTCGCGGTAGCGGAACTCGCTGGCCAGCTCCACCTCACAGGGCACCCGGGTCCAGTGCTCGATGGCGTACTTGGCGATGAGCCCCGCGTGGAAGGCGGTACCGCAGGCCACGATGACGACCTTGTCGATCTCGCGCAGCACCGAGACGGGGATCCGCACCTCGTCCAGCGACAGCGAGCCCGCCGCGTCGATGCGCCCCAGCAGGGTGTCGGCGACCGCCTTGGGCTGCTCGGCGATCTCCTTGAGCATGAAGTAGTCGTAGCCGCCCTTCTCGGCCGCGGAGGCGTCCCAGTCGACGTGGTACGACCGGACGTCGGCGGGCCGGCCGTCGAAGCCGGTGACCGTCACCCCGTCCCGGCGCAGCTCCACCACCTGGTCCTGGCCCAGCTCGATCGCCGACCGCGTGTGGGCGATGAAGGCGGCGACGTCCGAGGCGAGGAAGGCCTCGCCCTCCCCCACGCCCACCACGAGGGGCGAGTTCCGCCGCGCCCCGACCACCACGTCCGGCTCGTCCGCGTGCACGGCGACCAGCGTGAACGCGCCGTCCAGCCGGCGGCACACCAGCCGCATCGCCTCCGCGAGGTCGGCGCACGAGGAGAACTCCTCGGCGAGGAGATGCGCCACCACCTCGGTGTCCGTCTCCGACGTCAGGTCGTGCCCGCGCTCGGACAGTTCGGCGCGCAGCGCGGCGAAGTTCTCGATGATGCCGTTGTGCACGACGGCGACGCGGCCTGCGTTGTCCAGATGGGGATGGGCGTTCGCGTCCGTCGGGCCGCCGTGCGTGGCCCAGCGGGTGTGTCCGATGCCGGTCGATCCGCTCGGCAGCGGCCGGTCGACCAGCTCCTTCTCCAGGTTGACCAGCTTCCCGGCCCGTTTCGCGGCGGCCAGCCCGCCGTCCGCGAGCACCGCGACGCCCGCCGAGTCGTACCCCCGGTACTCCAGCCGCTTCAGTCCGGCGACCACCACATCGAGTGCCGACTGCGACCCCACGTATCCCACGATTCCGCACATGGCTGGCAGCCTAAGGGCCCGTACTCGCCGCGGCCCGGCACCGCGTGCCCGATATCTGAAACCGGGCCCCCGCCCGGCTCAGTCCCCGCATTCGATGCGCTCGATCGCGTCCCGGACCATCCCGAGGTACTCGGCCTCCTCGCAGCGCGGCTTGCTGCCCAGCTCGTAGAGGGCGAGACAGTCGTCGAGGTCCTCGCCCAGGTCCTCGTCGGGCAGGTCGACGGCCAGCTCGCTGCACACGCGGCCGGCCAGGTCCGGGGGCGCGGCCACCGGGGCGGGCGCGGACCTGCGGCGCAGGACATCACGGATGCGCATGGCGTTCGCCACTCCCAACCCCCCGCGCTTCCGGGGTGCGGCGCTGCCTCCCGGATGGCGGGAACCTATCGGCGCCGACCGCCCCGGTCCAGGCCTGGGACACGGTTGTCACCCGGTCGTGCGTGACGGATCCCACCTCTCGTCCCGTTCAAATCCCCGTAACAATGGACTGTGATCTCTCCGGTCTCCTCGTTGCCGCGGAGCGCCCACCGGCCCAGGCCGGAGGCGACTCCCTACGTCGACCTCACCCGTACCGAGTGGAGCGCGCTGCGCGAAAAGACGCCGCTCCCGCTGAACGCCGAGGAGGTCGAGAAGCTGCGCGGCCTGGGCGACGTGATCGACCTCGACGAAGTACGGGACATCTACCTCCCGTTGTCCCGGCTGCTCAATCTGTACGTCGGCGCCACCGACGGGCTGCGGGGCGCCCTCAACACGTTCCTCGGCGAGCAGGGCTCCCAGTCCGGCACCCCCTTCGTCATAGGGGTCGCCGGTTCCGTCGCGGTCGGCAAGTCCACGGTGGCCCGGCTCCTGCAGGCCCTGCTGTCCCGCTGGCCGGAGCATCCGCGGGTCGAGCTGGTGACCACGGACGGTTTCCTGCTCCCCACGAAGGACCTCGAGGCGCGCGGGCTGATGTCGCGGAAGGGTTTCCCCGAGTCGTACGACCGGCGCGCCCTCACCCGTTTCGTCGCGGACATCAAGGCCGGCAAGGCCGAGGTGACGGCGCCCGTCTACTCGCACCTGATCTACGACATCGTGCCGGACCAGCGGCTGACCGTCCGCCGTCCCGACATCCTCATCGTCGAGGGCCTGAACGTGCTGCAGCCGGCGCTCCCCGGCAAGGACGGCCGCACGCGCGTCGGTCTCGCCGACTACTTCGACTTCAGCGTGTACGTCGACGCCCGGGCCGAGGACATCGAGCGCTGGTACCTCAACCGCTTCCGCAAGCTGCGCGCGACCGCCTTCCAGAACCCCTCCTCGTACTTCCGCAAGTACACCCAGGTCTCGGAGGAGGAGGCCCTCGACTACGCCCGCACGACCTGGCGGACCATCAACAAGCCCAACCTGCTGGAGAACGTGGCCCCCACGCGCGGCCGTGCGACCCTCGTCGTGCGCAAGGGGCCGGACCACAAGGTGCAGCGCCTGAGTCTGCGCAAGCTGTAACGAGCCCTGTAGAAAGACCTCATGCTGCATCTGCGCCTCATCACCCCGTCCGACAAGACCGACGCGGTGGTGCACCTGATCGACCGGACGGTCGGCACCACCCATCTCGTGGTCCTGCCCGGCGCCGCACGCAATCCGGCCGGCGACGTGGTGACGTGCGACGTCGCGCGCGAGGCCGGGGACGAACTGATCGGCGCGCTGCGGGAGCTGGACCTCGACAAGTGCGGGTCCATCGCCGTCGACAACATCGGCCTGTCCCTGTCGGAGCGCGCGGACCGGGCGGAGGAGGACGCGCCGGGCGAGGGCGCGGACGCGGTCCTGTGGGAGCAGCTGAGGGACGTCACGCACGAGGAGTCGACCCTCAACGTCACCTACATCGCGTTCCTGACGGTCGCCACGATGCTCGCGGCCTGCGGTGTGATGCTCGACAACGCGATCCTGATCGTCGGCGCGATGGCCGTCGGGCCGGAGTTCGGGCCGCTGGCCGGCATCTCCACGGCCCTGGTGCAGCGCGCCCCGAAGCTGGTCTGGCGCTCGCTGTGGGCGCTGCTCGCCGGTTTCGCCGTGGCGATGGTGCTGACGGCGGGCTTCAGCTGGCTGATGGACGTCTTCGGGCTCTTCGAGAAGTCGATGGTGGAGGCGGACCGGCCCAACACCGCCTTCATCTGGAAGCCGGACATGATGTCCTTCGTGGTGGCGTTCCTGGCCGGCATCGCGGGCACCCTGTCGCTCACCTCGGCCAAGTCGGGCGCCCTGATCGGCGTCGCGATCTCGGTGACCACGGTCCCGGCGGCCGCGAACGCGGCGGTGGCCTTCAGCTACGCGGACTACTCCCAGACGTGGGGCTCCACCTGGCAGCTGCTGGCCAACCTCGGCGGCATCGTGGTCGCGGGCACGCTCACGCTGCTCGCCCAGAAGGCCTTCTGGGCGATACAGCGCACGCGCACTCCGTCGCAGCGGGCCTGAGCGCGAGAGGGCCCGGACCTCATGGGTCCGGGCCCTCTGCGTTTCCCGGCCGTACGCGTTCCAGCTCTACGCGTCCTAGCCGAGCGAGGACTTCACCGCGTCCGCGAGCCGGCCGGCCACCGACCGCGCGTGATCGATGTCGGCGGCCTCCACCATCACCCGCACCAGCGGCTCGGTACCCGACGAGCGGAGCAGCACCCGTCCGGTGGCCCCGAGTTCACGCTCGGCCTCGGTGACGGCGGCGGCCAGCTCGGCGGAGGTCCTCACCCGCGACTTGTCGACGTCCGGCACGTTGATGAGCACCTGCGGCAGCCGCTCCATGACGGACGCGAGGTCCTGGAGCGTACGGCCGGTCCGGGCCACCCGGGCCGCCAGCAGCAGGCCGGTCAGCGTGCCGTCGCCGGTGGTCGCGTGGTCGCTGATGATGACGTGCCCCGACTGCTCGCCGCCCAGCGCGTAGTCGTGCTCCTTCATCTCCTCCAGGACGTAACGGTCACCGACCGCCGTCTGCACCACGGAGACGCCCTCGCGCTCCATGGCCAGCTTGAAGCCCAGGTTGGACATGACCGTCGCGACAACGGTGTCGGACCGCAGGGCCGAGCGCTCCCGCATCGCCAGCGCGAGGACGGCGAGGATCTGGTCGCCGTCCACCTCGGCGCCCGTGTGGTCCACGGCCAGGCAGCGGTCGGCGTCGCCGTCGTGCGCGATGCCGAGGTGGGCGCCGTGCTCGACGACGGCGGCCTTCAGCAGGTCCAGGTGGGTGGAGCCGCAGCCGTCGTTGATGTTGAGCCCGTCCGGCTCGGCACCGATCGTGACGATCTCCGCGCCGGCCCGTGTGAAGGCCTCGGGCGACACCCGGGACGCCGCGCCGTGCGCCTCGTCGAGGACGACCTTCAGCCCGTCGAGACGGTTCGGAAGGACACTGACGAGGTGCGCGACGTACTTGTCGAAGCCCTCCTCGTACGCCGTCACCCGGCCGACCCCGGCACCGGTCGGGCGGTCCCAGGGAGCGCCGGTGCGGTGCTCCTCGTAAATGGCCTCGATCCGGTTCTCGAGCTCGTCGGCGAGTTTGTGACCGCCGCGCGCGAAGAACTTGATGCCGTTGTCGGGCATCGCGTTGTGGCTGGCCGAGAGCATCACGCCGAGGTCCGCGCCGAGCGCGCCGGTGAGATACGCCACCGCGGGCGTGGGCAGCACACCGACCCGCAGGACGTCCACGCCCGCGCTGGCCAGTCCGGCGACCACGGCGGCCTCCAGGAACTCCCCGGACGCACGCGGGTCCCGCCCGACGATCGCCACCGGCCGGTGGCCCTCGAACGTACCCGCCTCGGCCAGTACGTGAGCCGCCGCGACGGAGAGACCGAGTGCCATCTCGGCCGTCAGATCCGCGTTGGCGACACCGCGCACGCCGTCCGTGCCGAAGAGTCGTCCCACTTGCTGTCCTCCGAACTATCGGAAATCCCGAAGAAACCGTCCGAGGCCTCGACCCTGACGAGGACTCAGAAAGTGAAGGAAGCCCCGTATGAGGCTTCTATAAGCATCCGAGCAGCCAAAGCTTTGAACGCCTTATGCCGTTATACGCCCACAGCTGTGATAAACGAACGCCCCGGCGGCACACAGCGTGCCGCCGGGGCGAACGAACGTACGAAGCAGGCAGCGATTAGCGCTTGCTGTACTGCGGGGCCTTGCGGGCCTTCTTGAGACCGGCCTTCTTGCGCTCGACCGCACGGTCGTCGCGCTTGAGGAAGCCGGCCTTCTTCAGCGGGGCGCGGTTGTTGTCCACGTCCGCCTCGTTCAGGGCGCGGGCCACGCCGAGGCGCAGGGCGCCGGCCTGACCGGACACGCCGCCACCCGAGATGCGGGCGACGACGTCGTAGCGGCCCTCGAGCTCGAGCACCTTGAACGGCTCGTTGACTTCCTGCTGGTGCACCTTGTTCGGGAAGTAGTCCTCGAGCGTGCGCCCGTTGATCTTCCACTTGCCGCTGCCCGGCACGATGCGCACACGCGCGATGGCGTTCTTGCGGCGGCCCAGGCCGGCGGCCGGCTGCGGGTCACCGAAGCGGGACGCCATCGACTCGGAGGTGTACTCACCCTCGACGGGGACCTCGGACTCGGTGGTGTAGTTCTCGACGTCGACGAGCTCAGTCTCTTCGACCGGCTGCTCAACAGTGGTCTCGGCCACGATTCTCCTCAGATTCTCTTCAGTCTTAGGTGGTGGCCGGAACTACTGCGCGACCTGGGTGATCTCGAACGGCACCGGCTGCTGGGCAGCGTGCGGGTGCTGGTCGCCCGAGTAGACCTTCAGCTTCGAGAGCACCTGGCGGCCCAGGGTGTTCTTGGGGATCATGCCCTTGATGGCCTTCTCGACGGCCTTCTCGGGGTTCTTCGCCAGCAGCTCGTCGTAGCGGACGGAGCGCAGACCACCCGGGTAGCCGGAGTGGCGGTACGCCAGCTTCTGGGTCTTCTTGTTGCCGGAGAGGTGCACCTTGTCCGCGTTGATGATGATGACGAAGTCACCAGCGTCGACGTGGGGCGCGTAGATCGGCTTGTGCTTGCCCCGCAGGATGTTCGCGGCAGTGGTCGCCAGACGTCCCAGGACGACATCCTGGGCGTCGATGACGTACCACTGGCGAGTGATGTCGCCGGGCTTGGGGCTGTACGTACGCACGGTCGTAGCCTTCGCTTCTTCAGTGAGTGGGTCCTGACATGGCCACCACGGACGATCACGACAGCCCTGACCGCACAGCGGTGACGCAAACCGCGTGCTGGTCGCTGGTCATCGGCCCGGTGGACCGGTGTAAGGGCCCCTCACGTGAGAATGAGCAAGCCAATACACATAACGAACTGCAAGAGTACCGTCCTGCCCCGGACGGGTCAAAACGCGCGTGCGCCACCCGTCCGGCGGCTGTCGCCGCGACCGTGCCGGCCACTGTGACGCTACCGCTGAGGGCAGTCCTCCCGCTGTGCGGGGCGGGCCGGAACGGGCCGGGACACCGGGCGCCGGGCAGCGGTCCGCGGGAGGAGTCCGGGCCGCACGGCCGCCGAGGCGGCCAGTACGCACAGCGTAAGACAGTCCTTGAAGGCCCGCCTGGTCCCCGGCTCCAGGTACGGCCAGGCGAAACCGGGCACCTGCGGCACCAGCGCCAGCCAGAACCACGGCGAGCGGGCCACCGACCCCGCGGACAGCGCCCCGGCGAGCAGCAGCGGCACCACGACCAGCAGATAGTGGTCGTACGACGGGCGCGAGACCAGGAACGCCGACAGCATCAGCAGCACCGCCGTCTCCACGATCCGCTGCGGACCGGGACCGCCGAGCCGCCACCGCCGGTACGCGCACCACGTACCGCACGCCGCCGCCGCCAGCCCGAGCAGCGCGGCGGCCCCGGCCGGCACCCCCAGCCGCGGCAGCACCGCCGCGGGCGACGCCTCGTAGAGCCGGACGAAGCCGTCCCGCCCGCGCAGCAGGAACGGCAGCGTCCGCGTGAAGAACCCCGCGGGATCCGGCATCAGCAGCGCCGCCCCGCCCGAGGCCGCCGCCGGCACCAGCACCGCCGCGGCCAGCGCCCGCCACCGCCCGGCGAAGACGAACAGCAGCGCCACCGGCGCGAGCAACGGTTTCAGCGCGACCGCGGTGCCGATCACGGCACCCGCCGCGACCCAGCGCCCGCGCACCGCACACAGCAGGGCGAGGGGCAGGGCCGCCGCGGCGGTCACGGTCCAGTTGCCGAGCCGCACCAGGTGCCCGAAGGGCGCGAAGCCCATCGCGAGGCCGGCCAGCCCGAGCACGGCGAAGCGGCTGCGCCACGGCACCTCGTGGATCCGCAGGGCGCACGCCCAGCCCGCCACCAGCAGCACCGTCACGGCCAGCGGCACCAGCACCCTGAGCGCGTACGACGGGAGGAGCGCCTGAGGCACCGCCGCGAGCACCGCGCTCGGCAGATAGAGGAAGTGCGGATCGGCGTACGGGGAGCCGCCGTCCAGCCAGGTCCTGGCGGCCCGGACGACGATGGCGTTGTCCATCCCGCCGTCGGCCCTCCGGCGCGCGACGCCCACGACGCCGGCGCAGAGCACCACCGCCGGTACCGGCCACGCGTGCCAGGACGCCCGACGCACCAACCACCCGGAGATGTCACTTTTGCCCGTGTGCACTCAGGTCACGCTAGGGGCTCGACCGCCCTTCGGGGCGGAACGGCACCCCGTGCGGCACGTCTAAGATGCGGCCCATGAGTTATGGGCAGGGGGAGCCCCCGTGGGATCCCTGGAAACCGGGTTCTCAGCAGCCGCAGTGGGACAACTCGACGCCGGACTGGGCGGCGCTCGCCGAGGCGTCCGAGTCCCGCAACCGACGGCGCAGGCTGCTGCTGGTCGGCGGTGCCGCCCTGGCGACCGTCGCGGTGGGCGCGGCGGTCGCGGTGGCCGTCGTCTCCTCGGACGGTGACAACGGGGCCTCCGGCACGCCCAGCGGGCTGCCCGCCACCGCGGACATCCCGAGCGGCACGGCCGAGCCCACCCCCTCCTTCGAGCCGACCTCGGCCCCTCCCCCGCTGGATCCGAAGGACTTCGTGTCCAGCGCGAAGAAGGACACGGCGCCGCTCAGCCCGGACATCCTGTTCCCGGGCTCGCAGCTGACGATGGGTGAGCGCGTCTACCGCAAGGGCCCGACCGCCTCCACGACCGCCTGCGCGTCCGCCGCCAGGAACACGCTCCCCGCGGTGCTCACGAAGAACGGCTGCACACGGGTCATGCGCGTCACCTACGCCAGGGACGGCGTCGCGGTGACCGTCGGTGTCGCCGTCTTCGACACCGAGGCACAGGCCACCCGGGCCAAGACGGACGCCGACAAGAAGAGCATCGTCGCCTCCCTGCCCGGCCAGGGCGTCCCCGCCTTCTGCCAGACGGCGATCTGCCGCTCGACCACCAACTCCTACGGCCGGTACGCCTACTTCACGCTCGCCGGGTTCACCGACGGCAAGGACGTGACGACGAAGGACGCCAAGGTGTTCACCACCGGCGACGACCTCGCCGAGTTCACCTTCCGGCAGATCCGCCGCCGCGGTGAGGCACAGGCGTCGGCGGCGGCCAACCAGTAGCGCCGCGCCGGGAGTTCAGCAGCAGCCCGGCTGGGCTCCCGGCAGTGTGCGCCGGTTGCGCGCCTCCTTGCTGCGCGCGGCGAGCAGTTCGTCGGCCGGGTAGCCGACCTCCTCCAGCGTCAGCCCGTGCGGCCGTACGACATGCACGGCGGAGTCGCGGACCCCGGCGGCCAGCACCTTCCCCGGCCACTCGGGCCCGCGGTGCCCGTCCCCCACGAACAGCAGCGCCCCGATCAGCGAGCGCACCATGTTGTGGCAGAAGGCGTCGGCGCGGACGGTCGCCGTGATGACCCCGCCGTCCCCGCGCACCAGGCTCAGCTCCTGCAGCGTGCGGATGGTGGTCGCCCCCTCCCGCTTCTTGCAGTAGGCGGCGAAGTCGTGCTCCCCGACGAGCCGGGAGGCGGCCTCGTTCATGGCGTCGACGTCCAGCGGCCAGTCGTGCCACAGCACGTGTCCCCGCAGCAGCGGGTCGACTCCGCCGGGGTTGTCGGTGACGCGGTACGCGTAGCGCCGCCAGACCGCCGAGAAACGGGCGTCGAAGCCGCTCGGGGCCTCGGCCAGGGACCACACCCGCACGTCCTTGGAGAGCCGCCCCGCGAGCCGCTTGAGCAGCTTCTCGCGGTGTTCCGCCCACAGCTCCGCGGGCAGGTCGACGTGGGCCACCTGCCCGCGGGCGTGCACCCCGGCGTCCGTCCGTCCGGCCACGGTCAGCTCGTACGTGGTCTCCCCCGAGCGCGTGACCGTGCGCAGCGCGTCCTCGATCTCGCCCTGCACGGTCCGCCGCCCGCCGGCCTGCTTGGCCCACCCGGAGAATTCGCTGCCGTCGTACGACACGTCCATCCGCACCCGCACGAACCCGGGCTGTACTTCGTCACTCACACGCTGATCCTCTCAGGACCGGATTCTGTCCGGACACGGGGAAGCGGGCCCGCCCCCGAAGGGACGGACCCGCTCACAGCCAGGCAGAGCCTCAGGCGTCCTTGGACTCCTCGGCGGCGGCCTCGTCGGCCGGCTTGGCGTCCTCGACGGCCTCGTCGGACTTGGCCGGAGCCTCGTCCTTCTTGGCGGAGTCCTCCTTGACGGCACGCTTGGTGGCCGCCTCGGCCTCACCGGTGGCCTCCTGGGCCACGGTCAGGGCCTCCACCAGCTCGATGACGGCCATGGGCGCGTTGTCGCCACGGCGGTTACCGATCTTGGTGATACGGGTGTAGCCACCCGGGCGGTTCTCGTAGCGCGGGCCGATCTCGGTGAAGAGCGTGTGCACGATGCTCTTGTCCGTGATCACCGAGAGCACCTGACGGCGGTTGTGAAGGTCGCCCTTCTTCGCCTTGGTGACCAGACGCTCCGCGTAGGGACGCAGGCGACGGGCCTTGGCCTCGGTGGTGGTGATGCGGCCGTGCTCGAAGAGCGACTTCGCGAGGTTCGCGAGGAGCAGCTTCTCGTGCGCGGCGCTGCCGCCCAGACGGGCACCCTTGGTGGGCTTCGGCATGGTCGTTTCTCCTAGGTGTCTGCCCCGGCCGTATCAGGTACCGAGGTCAGTGTCCGAGCAGGCGATCGCCTGTCGGAGATCCAGGCCCCCGGAGGGGCCTGGAAGAGGCGCGGGGAACTGCGCGATCGAGCACAGCGCACCCGCACTTGCGAACGGACCGTCCGGCCCGAGTTCTCAGTACTGCTCGGTCTCGACGAATCCGGCGTCGGCGTCGTCGTCGGCGCCGAAGGCGTCGGCGGCGGCGGTCGGGTCGAATCCGGGCGGGCTGTCCTTGAGGGCCAGGCCCATGCCGGCCAGCTTCGCCTTGACCTCGTCGATGGACTTCGCGCCGAAGTTGCGGATGTCCAGGAGGTCGGCCTCGGAGCGGGCGACGAGCTCACCCACGGAGTGGATGCCCTCACGCTTGAGGCAGTTGTACGACCGAACGGTGAGCTCGAGCTCCTCGATCGGCAGGGCGAGATCGGCGGCGAGCGCGGCGTCCGTGGGGGACGGGCCCATGTCGATGCCCTCGGCGTCGATGTTCAGCTCGCGGGCGAGACCGAACAGCTCGACCAGGGTCTTACCGGCGGAGGCCATGGCGTCACGGGGACGCATCGCCTGCTTGGTCTCGACGTCGACGATCAGCTTGTCGAAGTCGGTGCGCTGCTCGACACGGGTCGCCTCGACCTTGTAGGTGACCTTGAGAACCGGCGAGTAGATCGAGTCGACCGGGATGCGCCCGATCTCCTGACCGACCTGCTTGTTCTGGACGGCCGAGACGTAGCCGCGACCGCGCTCGACGGTCAGCTCCATCTCCAGCTTGCCCTTGCCGTTGAGCGTGGCGAGGACGAGGTCGGGGTTGTGGACCTCGACACCGGCCGGGGGCGCGATGTCGGCGGCGGTGACCAGACCCGGACCCTGCTTGCGCAGGTACATCACGACCGGCTCGTCGTGCTCCGAGGAGACGACCAGCTGCTTGATGTTGAGGATCAGGTCGGTGACGTCCTCCTTGACACCCGGCACGGTGGTGAACTCGTGCAGGACGCCGTCGATGCGGATGGACGTGACCGCCGCACCCGGGATCGAGGAGAGGAGCGTACGGCGCAGGGAGTTGCCGAGGGTGTAGCCGAAGCCCGGCTCCAGCGGCTCGATCACGAACCGGGAGCGGAATTCGTCGACGACCTCTTCGGTCAACGAGGGGCGCTGAGCGATCAGCATGTGTGGATCAGATCCTTCTTTCGTGGACGCCCGCTATTTGACGCCCGACGGACCGCACGTTTCGACGGTGCGGGTACTGCAAGGGTACGGGCGGCACGGCCGAAGAGCCGTACCGCCCGAATCCTCAAGACGACCGAGCCTCAGACGCGGCGGCGCTTGGGCGGACGGCAGCCGTTGTGCGGGGTGGGGGTGACGTCCTGGATCGAGCCGACCTCGAGGCCGGTGGCCTGGAGGGAGCGGATCGCGGTCTCACGGCCGGAGCCGGGACCCTTGACGAAGACGTCGACCTTGCGCATGCCGTGCTCCTGCGCGCGGCGGGCGGCCGACTCGGCGGCCATCTGCGCGGCGAAGGGGGTGGACTTGCGCGAGCCCTTGAAGCCGACGTGGCCGGCGGAGGCCCAGGAGATCACGTTGCCGGTCGGGTCCGTGATGGACACGATCGTGTTGTTGAACGTGCTCTTGATGTGCGCGTGGCCGTGAGCGACGTTCTTCTTTTCCTTGCGGCGCACCTTCTTGGCGGCGCCCTGACGTCCCTTGGGGGGCATGTCTTGTTCTCCTACGGGAGGTGGTCGGTCCTACAGCGAAGACCGCTGGAATGCGGGCGTCCGGGACGCACCCGGACGCTCCGCAGCGTCCGCTGAGGACTACTTCTTGCCCGGCTTCTTCTTGCCGGCGATGGCGCGACGCGGGCCCTTGCGGGTACGGGCGTTCGTGCTGGTGCGCTGACCGTGGACGGGCAGGCCACGACGGTGACGCAGGCCCTGGTAGCAGCCGATCTCGACCTTGCGGCGGATGTCGGCCTGAACCTCACGACGGAGGTCACCCTCGGTCTTGATGTTGCTGTCCACGAACTCGCGGATCTTGACCAGCTCCTCCTCGGAGAGGTCGCGAACGCGGGTGTTCGGGTTGACGCCGGTCTCGGCCAGCGTCTTCTGCGAGAGGGTCCGGCCGATGCCGAACACGTAGGTGAGGGCGACCTCCACGCGCTTGTCGCGCGGGATGTCAACACCGGAAACGCGTGCCATTCAATGGCTCCAGTTGTCGTTCGGAGGTCTTCCGCAGAACCGGATCCCGCCCGCCGTCGTCCTCCCTCGGGAAGAGCCGGTACGGCCCGGGTCCCCGGCCTCCGACCGGGGGTATCAGGCCTGAGAGAACTCAGCCCTGGGCTCTGCGTATGAACATGTACTGCTTGCGTCGCGCGAAGTACCTGCGGATGCAGAAGGTGCGGTCGTGCGTCAGCCCTGGCGCTGCTTGTGGCGCGGGTTTTCGCAGATGACCATGACCCGGCCGTGACGGCGGATCACCCTGCACTTGTCGCAGATCTTCTTGACGCTCGGCTTGACCTTCATTGGTGAGGTTCTCCGGGTCAGTGCCACCGCCCCGCGGACACGGGGCACAGGCAAGATCTACTTGTACCGGTAGACGATCCGGCCACGTGTCAGGTCGTACGGAGACAGCTCCACCACGACCCGGTCGTCAGGGAGGATGCGGATGTAGTGCATGCGCATCTTGCCGCTGATGTGTGCCAGGACCTGGTGGCCGTTCTGGAGCTCAACCTTGAACATGGCGTTCGGAAGAGACTCGACGACAGTGCCCTCGATCTCGATGGCACCTTGCTTCTTGGCCACGCTTCGCCCTTCGAATCGACTACCTTGATCGACTCCGTGCGAGCGCATGCAGGCATGCGGGTGCACCAGAGCCGACGCGTCAGTCTACGTCAGCGCACCCGGAAAGACGAATCGAAGGAGTCTGCCCCACGAGGCTGATCCTTAAGCAAGGGGATCGGGCGCGACCGTGACGCCGTACTCGGCGAGCTTCGCCCGGCCGCCGTCGGGAGCCGTCAGCACCAGCGGCCCCTGCTCCGTCAGCGCGACGGAGTGCTCCCAGTGCGAGGACCACGTGCCGTCCGTCGTGATGACCGTCCAGTCGTCCTCGAGCACCTCGGTCCTCGGGGTGCCGAGGGAGACCATGGGCTCGATCGCGAGGCAGAAGCCCGGCACCAGCTTGGGGCCCTTGCCGCGGCGGCGCTCGACGTAGTTCAGCAGGTGCGGGTCCATGTGCATCTCGGTGCCGATGCCGTGGCCGCCGTAGTCCTCGACGATCCCGTACCTGCCGCCGCCCGGCTTGGGCTGGCGGCGGATGTACGTCTCGATGGCGCGGGAGACGTCGACCAGGCGGTTGCCCAGCTTCATGGCCGCGATGCCCGCCCACATCGACTCCTCGGTCACCCGGGAGAGCTCGACCAGCTCCGGAGCGTGTCCGGTGCCCACGAACGCGGTGTACGCGGCGTCCCCGTGCCAGCCGTCGACGATGGCGCCGGCGTCGATGGAGATGATGTCGCCGTCCTTGAGGACGGTCTTCTCGTCCGGGATGCCGTGCACGACGACCTCGTTCACCGAGGTGCAGATCGTCGCGGGGAAACCGCCGTAGCCGAGGAAGTTCGACTTGGCGCCGTGCTCGTCGAGCACCTTGCGCGCGACGTCGTCGAGGTCCTTCGTGGTGGCGCCGGGCACCGCCGCTTCACGCGTGGCGGCATGGATGGCGGCGACGACCAGGCCCGCCTCACGCATCTTGGCGATCTGCTCGGGGGTCTTGATCTGCACCATGGCGGCCTGCGCTCTCCGTCTTCTGCGACATCCGGTTACGTACACAACACTACGGCCGCGGCGCCCGTCGAGGGCACCGCGGCCGGAGCAGCCGTTCACTACTACTTGCGCTTGAGCGCATCCATGGCGCGCGCGGTGACGTCCTCGACCTTGCCGAGCGCGGTGATCGTGACGACCAGGCTCTGCGCCCGGTAGTAGTCGATGATCGGCTCGGTCTGCGTGTGGTAGACCTCGAGTCGCTTGCGGACGGTCTCCTCGGAGTCGTCGTCGCGCTGGTACAGCTCGCCGTCGCAGACGTCGCAGACGCCTTCCTTGACGGGCTTCTTGTACTCCACGTGGAACACGTGGCTCGAGTCCTTGCGGCACACCCGGCGGCCGGCGATGCGCTTGACCACCTCGTCCTCGGGGACCTCCAGGTCCAGGACCGCGTCCAGCTTCATGCCCTCGGCCTGGAGCATCGTGTCCAGGGCCTCGGCCTGGAGCACGTTGCGCGGGAACCCGTCGAGCAGGAAGCCGTTCTCGGCGTCCGGCTGCTCCATGCGGTCCTTCGCCATCGCGATCGTGACCTCGTCCGGCACCAGGTTGCCCGCGTCCATGTAGGACTTCGCGAGCTTGCCCAGTTCCGTCTGCCGGCTGATGTTGGCGCGGAACAGGTCGCCCGTGGAGATGTGCGGGATCGACAGGTTCTGGGCGAGGAACGCGGCCTGCGTTCCCTTGCCGGCACCGGGCGGCCCGACGAGGACGATTCGCATCAGCGGAGGAACCCTTCGTAATTGCGCTGCTGAAGCTGGCTCTCGATCTGCTTCACCGTCTCGAGACCGACACCCACGATGATCAGGATGCTGGTACCACCGAACGGGAAGTTCTGGCTTGCCCCGAAGCCAACCAACGCCATCGTCGGTACGAGAGCGATCAGGCCCAGATACAGCGAACCCGGCCAGGTGATCCGGTTGAGTACGTAGCTGAGGTACTCAGCGGTCGGCCTGCCAGCCCGGATGCCCGGGATGAAGCCACCATACTTCTTCATGTTGTCCGCGACTTCCTCGGGGTTGAACGAGATCGCCACGTAGAAGAACGCGAAGAAAACGATCAGAAGGAAGTACATAGTGATGTAAATCGGGTGGTCGCCCTTGGTCAGATTCTGCTCGATCCACGTCTTCCAGCCCGAGGTGCCGTTCGAGAACTGGGCGACCAGGGCGGGAATGTAGAGCAGCGACGACGCGAAGATGACAGGAATCACACCTGCCTGATTCACCTTCAACGGGATGTACGTGGACGTACCGCCGTAGGACCGGCGACCGATCATGCGCTTCGCGTACTGGACCGGGATGCGGCGCTGGGCCTGCTCGACGAAGACCACGAGACCGACCATGACCAGACCGACCAGGATCACGGTGCCGAACTCGATCCAGCCGTCGGCCAGCGAGCCCTGCTGCTTGATCGCCCACAGGGCGGCCGGGAAGCTGGCGGCGATCGAGATGAACATCAGGATCGACATGCCGTTGCCGATGCCGCGGTCGGTGATGAGCTCACCGAGCCACATGACGACGGCCGTACCCGCGGTCATCGTGATGACCATGGTGATGGTCACGAAGATGGACTGGTCGGGCACGATCTGGTTGGCGACGGGGCAGGTGCTGAACAGCGCACCGCTGCGGGCGGTGGCCACCAGGCCGGTGCCCTGCAGGATGGCCAGCGCCACCGTCAGGTATCGGGTGTACTGCGTGATCTTCGAGGTGCCGGCCTGACCCTCCTTCTTGAGGGCCTCGAGGCGCGGGATCACCACGGTCAGCAGCTGGAGGATGATGCTCGCGGTGATGTACGGCATGATGCCGAGCGCGAAGATCGTGATCTGCAGCAGCGCGCCACCGCTGAACATGTTGACCAGACCGAACAGACCCTGGCTGCCGCCTTGCGACGCCGCATCGATACAGGTCTGGACGTTCTTGTAGTCGACTCCCGGGATCGGGATGTGGGTACCGACCCGGTAGACCACGATGATGGCGAGCGTGAACAGCAGCTTCTTGCGCAGGTCGGGCGTCCTGAACGCCCGGGCGAACGCGGTGAGCACGGTGCCTCCTGCGACCCCCGCGTATCGTCGCGTGAGGTGATGGTCAAAAGGGATGATGGCCTGTCAAACGAGATTACGGCACCGCAGCAACGCATTGGGTACCAGCGGCACAGCCTACCGATACCGGCGGCATCTCGGAACGACGATCTCCGCCCAAACACTCGGCCACTGCTGCGGACCGCGCATACGCCGACCGGGGATGCCTCTTGGAGGCATCCCCGGTCGGGTCGTTCAGGTCAGCGAGACGTCGGGTCAGACGAGCTCGGTGACGCTACCGCCGGCGGCGGTGATCTTCTCCTTGGCGGAGCCGGAGACGGCGTCGACCGTCACCTGCAGCGCCACGGAGATCTCGCCCTGGCCGAGGACCTTGACGAGGCTGTTCTTGCGAACGGCACCCTTGGCGACGAGACCCTCGACGGTGACCTCGCCACCCTCCGGGTACAGCGACGCCAGCTTGTCGAGGTTCACGACCTGGAACTCGGTCTTGAACGGGTTGCGGAAGCCCTTCAGCTTCGGAAGACGCATGTGGAGGGGCATCTGGCCACCCTCGAAGCGCTCCGGAACCTGGTAGCGGGCCTTCGTGCCCTTGGTACCACGACCAGCCGTCTTACCCTTCGACGCCTCACCACGACCCACACGGGTCTTGGCGGTCTTGGCGCCCGGGGCGGGACGGAGGTTGTGGATCTTGAGCGGGTTGTTCTCCGCCATGATCAGTCGACCTCCTCAACCGTCACGAGGTGGCGGACGGTGTGCACCATTCCGCGGAACTCGGGGCGGTCCTCCTTGACGACCACGTCGTTGATCCGCTTGAGGCCAAGCGAACGAAGGGTGTCGCGGTGGTTCTGCTTGCTGCCGATGTAGGACTTCGTCTGCGTGATCTTGAGCTGAGCCATGATTACGCACCCGCTCCCGCACGCGCACGCAGCAGAGCCGCGGGGGCGACGTCCTCGAGGGGCAGACCGCGGCGGGCCGCGATCTCCTCGGGACGCTGCAGGCCCTTGAGGGCCGCCACGGTCGCGTGCACGATGTTGATCGCGTTGGACGAGCCGAGCGACTTCGACAGGATGTCGTGAACGCCGGCGCACTCGAGCACCGCACGCACCGGGCCACCGGCGATAACGCCGGTACCGGGGGAAGCAGGCTTGAGCAGGACGACGCCCGCGGCCTTCTCGCCCGTGATCGGGTGCGGGATGGTGCCCTGGATACGGGGGACCTTGAAGAAGTGCTTCTTGGCCTCCTCAACACCCTTGGCGATGGCGGCCGGCACCTCCTTGGCCTTGCCGTAACCGACGCCGACGGTGCCGTCACCATCGCCCACCACGACCAGCGCGGTGAAGCTGAAGCGACGACCACCCTTCACAACCTTGGCGACGCGGTTGATCGCGACTACGCGCTCAACGTACGCGGTCTTCTCGGCGGCAGCAGCGCCGCCGTCACGGCCCTTCCGGTCCCGCCGCTCGCCGCCACCGGCACCGCTTCCGCGGCGCTGGGGTCCAGCCATTGGAATTACCTCTCTCTGTTTCCGCTAGCTACGCGCCAACGATTTTTGTCGCTGACGCGACGGGCGACTCAGAACTTGAGTCCGGCTTCGCGGGCGGCGTCCGCCAGAGCGGCAATGCGCCCGGCGTACTGGTTACCACCACGGTCGAATACGACAGCCTCGACGCCGGCGGCCTTGGCGCGCTCGGCGACCAGGGCGCCGACCTTGCCGGCCTGCGCCGACTTCTCGCCCTCGCCGCGGATCGACGCGTCCAGGGTCGACGCCGACGCCAGGGTGTGACCCTTGATGTCGTCGATGACCTGGGCCACGATGTGGCGGTTGGAGCGCGTCACGACCAGGCGCGGACGCTCGGCCGTACCCGAGATGTGCTTACGGATCCGGATGTGACGACGCTTGATGGCAGCACGCTTGTAAGCGTCGCCCTTAGCAATCTTGACACCGTATGCCATGGCTTACTTACCCGCCTTTCCGACCTTGCGGCGGATGACTTCGCCTTCGTACTTGACGCCCTTGGCCTTGTACGGGTCGGGCTTGCGCAGCTTGCGGATGTTGGCCGCAACCTCGCCGACCTTCTGCTTGTCGATGCCCTCGACCGAGAAACGGGTCGGAGCCTCCACCTTGAAGGTGATGCCCTCGGGCGCCTCGACAGTGATCGAGTGGCTGTAGCCGAGCGAGAACTCCAGGTTGGAGCCCTTCGCCAGGACGCGGTAACCGACACCGCTGATTTCGAGCTTCTTCACGTAACCCTGGGTCACGCCGGTGATCATGTTCGCCACCAGCGTGCGGGACAGGCCGTGGAGGGCCTTGTTCTGACGCTCGTCGTTCGGGCGGGTGACGTTCAGAACGCCGTCCTCACCCTTAGCGATCTCGATCGGCGCCGCGATGGTGTGGGAGAGGGTCCCCTTCGGGCCCTTCACCTGCACCGTACGGCCGTCGATGGTGACGTCCACGCCGGCGGGAACCGTGATGGGGAGCTTGCCAATACGCGACATAGCTGTTTCCTCCGTTCCCTTCCGCTACCAGACGTAGGCGAGAACTTCTCCGCCTACGCCCTTCTTGCCGGCCTGCTTGTCGGTGAGGAGCCCGTGGGACGTGGAGATGATCGCCACGCCGAGGCCACCCAGCACCTTGGGCAGGTTGGTGGACTTCGCGTACACCCGGAGACCGGGCTTGGAGATCCGCTTGATGCCCGCGATGGAGCGTTCACGGTTCGGGCCGAACTTCAGCTCGAGGACGAGGTTCTTGCCGACCTCGGCGTCCTCGACCTTCCAGCCGGTGATGAAGCCCTCCTGCTGGAGGATCTCCGCGATGTGCGACTTGATCTTGCTGTGCGGCATACCCACGGTGTCGTGGTACGCCGAGTTCGCGTTACGCAGACGCGTAAGCATGTCTGCGATCGGATCAGTCATGGTCATGAATTGGCCTTCGGCCTCTCTCGCCGGGGTTTCCTGTATGCGCCATCCCTCTCCCCACTCAGTGGCGGGACGGGTGCGGTGCGGGGACCTACGGCGTAGTAAGTCGTACGGGCGGTCAGACGCCCAACCCTCCTAGCCTAAGCCATGGAGAGCTGGGCCCTGACCGAACCTCTACTTACCGAGAGCTTCCGGAATCCCGAAGTAGGGGATTACCAGGAGCTCTTGGTCACGCCCGGGAGCTCGCCACGGTGAGCCATCTCACGAAGGCACACGCGGCAGAGGCCGAACTTGCGGTACACGGAGTGCGGACGGCCGCAGCGCTGGCAGCGCGTGTAGCCACGAACGCCGAACTTGGGCTTACGAGCAGCCTTGGCAATCAGAGCCTTCTTCGCCATCTCGCTTACGCCTCCTTGAAGGGGAAGCCGAGGTGACGGAGAAGGGCACGGCCCTCAGCGTCGTTGGTCGCCGTGGTGACCACGGTGATGTCCATACCCCGGACGCGGTCGATCTTGTCCTGGTCGATCTCGTGGAACATGACCTGCTCCGTGAGACCGAAGGTGTAGTTGCCACGGCCGTCGAACTGCTTGGGGGACAGACCGCGGAAGTCGCGGATGCGCGGCAGCGCGAGCGACAGGGTGCGGTCCAGGAACTCCCACATGCGGTCGCCACGGAGCGTGACGTGAGCACCGATCGGCTGACCCTCACGCAGCTTGAACTGCGCGATGGACTTGCGGGCCTTGGTGACGGCCGGCTTCTGACCGGTGATCGTGGTCAGGTCACGGACGGCACCGTCCATGAGCTTCGAGTCACGGGCGGCGTCGCCGACACCCATGTTCACCACGATCTTGACCAGGCCGGGGGTCTGCATGACGTTCTCGTACGAGAACTCTTCCTGCAGCTTGGCCTGGATCTCCTCGCGGTACTTCGTCTTGAGACGCGGAGTGGTGGTGGTAGCCATCAGATGTCCTCACCCGTCCGCTTGGCAACGCGGATCTTGTTGCCCTCGTCGTCGAAGCGGTAACCGACACGCGTGGCGACCTTGTTGCCGTCCTTCTCCACGACGAGCTGAACGTTGCTCACGTGGACAGGGGCCTCGGTCGTGACGATGCCACCGGCCTGCGAACCCTTGGCGGTCGGGCCGGCCTTGGTGTGCTTCTTGACCCGGTTGACACCCTCGACCAGGACGCGGTCCTCGCGGGGGTAGGCCGCGATGACCTTGCCCTGCTTGCCCTTGTCCTTACCGGTGATGACCTGAACCAGGTCGCCCTTCTTGATCTTCATGCTTACAGCACCTCCGGCGCGAGCGAGATGATCTTCATGAACTTCTTCTCGCGCAGCTCACGGCCGACCGGGCCGAAGATACGGGTGCCGCGAGGGTCGCCGTCGTTCTTCAGAATGACGGCGGCGTTCTCGTCGAAGCGGATGTACGAGCCGTCCGGACGGCGGCGCTCCTTGACGGTGCGAACGATGACCGCCTTGACGACGTCACCCTTCTTCACGTTGCCACCGGGGATCGCGTCCTTGACGGTGGCGACGATGACGTCACCGATGCCCGCGTAGCGGCGACCGGAGCCACCGAGCACACGGATGCAAAGGATTTCCTTCGCACCAGTGTTGTCGGCGACACGCAGTCGCGACTCCTGCTGGATCACGTCTATCTCCTGATTGTCTGCCGGTTCCCGGCAGGGGCTGCCTCTTCACGAGGCGGAGCCCCTGCCGAGCCTGGCGGAACGAACCCGAGGGGCCCCCAGATTTTCCGGGGCCTCAGGTGTGTCGTTGGAATCCCCTCGCGGGGATTTCCCTACTTGGCCTTCTCGAGGATCTCGACGACGCGCCAGCGCTTCGTCGCGGACAGCGGCCGGGTCTCCATGAGGAGGACACGGTCGCCGACGCCCGCGGCGTTCTGCTCGTCGTGGGCCTTGAGCTTGTTCGTACGGCGGATGACCTTGCCGTACAGCGCGTGCTTGACGCGGTCCTCGACAGCGACGACGACGGTCTTGTCCATCTTGTCGCTGACGACCAGGCCCTCACGGGTCTTGCGGAATCCGCGCGTCTCGTTGGTCTCAGTCACGTTGCTCTCGCTCATCAGGCGCTCTCCACCGTCTCGATGCCCAGCTCGCGCTCACGCATCAGGGTGTAGATCCGCGCGATGTCCTTGCGGACGGCCTTGAGCCGCCCGTGGTTCTCGAGCTGACCGGTCGCCGCCTGGAAGCGGAGGTTGAACAGCTCTTCCTTGGCTTCGCGAAGCTTCGCAAGAAGCTCCTCGTCACCCAGTTCGCGCAGCTCGGACGCCTTGGTACCGGCCGACATCACGCTTCACCTGCCTCGCGCTTGACGATCCGGCACTTCATCGGCAGCTTGTGGGCTGCGCGAGTGAGCGCCTCACGCGCAATCTTCTCGTTGGGGTAGGACAGCTCGAACATGACCCGGCCCGGGTGCACGTTCGCAACCCACCACTCGGGAGAACCCTTACCGGAACCCATGCGGGTCTCGGCGGGCTTCTTCGTCAGCGGGCGGTCCGGGTAGATGTTGATCCAGACCTTGCCGCCACGCTTGATGTGGCGGGTCATCGCGATACGCGCCGCCTCGATCTGGCGGTTGGTGACGTACGCCGGCGTGAGGGCCTGAATGCCGTACTCGCCGAACGAAACCTGCGTACCGCCCTTGGCCTGACCACGGCGCTTCGGGTGGTGCTGCTTGCGGTGCTTGACCCTACGGGGGATCAGCATTTCGGTCAGGCCTCCGTTCCGGTGCTCTCAGCCGGAGCGGCAGCGGCGGCGGGAGCCTCGGCCTTGGGGGCCTCGGCAGCCGGCGCGGACTGCTGCTGCGGCTTGCGGCCGCGACCGCCACGCTCGCCACCACGGCCACCACGGGCCGGGCGGTCGTTGCCGCCGCCGCGGGCCGGGCGGTTACCCGCACGGGCAGCGGCGTTCTCGGCGCGGACCTCGGCGATGTTCTTGACGTCGCCCTTGTAGATCCAGACCTTCACACCGATGCGGCCGAAGGTCGTCTTGGCCTCGAAGAAGCCGTAGTCGACGTTCGCGCGGAGCGTGTGCAGGGGCACGCGGCCCTCGCGGTAGAACTCCGAGCGGGACATCTCGGCGCCGCCGAGACGGCCACCACACTGGATCTTGATGCCCTTGGCGCCGGCCTTCATCGTGCCCTGCATGCTCTTACGCATGGCGCGACGGAAGGAGACGCGGGAGGACAGCTGCTCGGCGACGGCCTGGGCAACCAGCTGAGCGTCGGTCTCGGGGCTCTTGACCTCGAGGATGTTCAGCTGGACCTGCTTGCCCGTGAGCTTCTCGAGGTCGCCGCGGATGCGGTCGGCCTCGGCGCCACGGCGGCCGATGACGATGCCGGGACGCGCGGTGTGGATGTCCACCCGCACGCGGTCACGGGTGCGCTCGATCTCAACCTTCGAGATGCCGGCGCGCTCCATGCCGGACGTCATCATCCGACGGATGGCGACGTCTTCCTTGACGTAGTCCTTGTACAGCTTGTCGGCGTACCAGCGGGACTTGAAGTCCGTGGTGATGCCGAGCCGGAACCCATGCGGGTTAACCTTCTGGCCCATTACCGGGTTCCTTCCTTGCTGCTGACGACCACGGTGATGTGGCTGGTCCGCTTGCGGATCCGGTAGGCGCGACCCTGGGCGCGCGGCCGGAACCGCTTAAGGGTCGGGCCCTCGTCGACGTACGCCTCGGAGATGAAGAGGCTGTCGGCGTCGGTGTGGTCGTAGTTGTGCGCGGCGTTGGCAATGGCGCTGTCAAGCACCTTGCCGACCGGCACGCTCGCGGCCTGCGGGGCGAAACGCAGGACCGCCTGAGCCTCCGTGGCATCCATGCCACGGATAAGGTCCACCACGCGGCGGGCCTTCATGGGCGTAACGCGGATGTACCGCGCCTGGGCCCTGGCTTCCATGGTTGTCCTTCCAGTGTCTGTCATGGTCATTCCACCCCGCGTTAGCGGCGCTTCGACTTCCGGTCGTCCTTCACGTGACCCCGGAAGGTGCGCGTCGGCGAGAACTCGCCGAGCTTGTGGCCGACCATCGACTCGGTGACAAACACCGGAATGTGGGTCTTGCCGTTGTGCACCGCGATCGTGTGGCCGAGCATGGCCGGGATGATCATCGAGCGACGGGACCAGGTCTTGATGACGTTCTTGGTACCGGCTTCGTTCTGAGCGTCCACCTTCTTTACAAGGTGTCCGTCGACGAAGGGTCCCTTCTTGAGACTGCGCGGCATCTAAACCCGCTCCTAGCGCTTCTTGTTCGTCTTGCGGCGGCGGACGATGTACTTGTTCGAAGCCTTCTTCGGCGAACGAGTACGACCCTCCTTCTGACCCCACGGCGAGACCGGGTGGCGACCACCGGAGGTCTTGCCCTCACCACCACCGTGCGGGTGGTCAACCGGGTTCATCGCCACACCGCGAACGGTCGGGCGGACGCCGAGCCAGCGCTTGCGGCCGGCCTTGCCCCAGTTGATGTTCGACTGCTCGGCGTTGCCGACCTCGCCGACGGTGGCGCGGCAGCGCACGTCGACCAGGCGGATCTCTCCGGACGGCATGCGCAGGTGGGCCATCTGGCCCTCCTTCGCGAGCAGCTGCACGGAGGCGCCGGCGGAGCGGGCGAACTTGGCACCGCCACCGGGACGGAGCTCGATCGCGTGGATCGTGGTACCGACCGGGATGTTGCGGAGGGCCAGGTTGTTGCCCGGCTTGATGTCGGCCCCGGGACCGTTCTCGACGCGGTCACCCTGCTGCAGGTTGCGCGGGGCGAGGATGTAGCGCTTCTCGCCGTCCGCGTAGTGCAGCAGCGCGATGCGCGCGGTGCGGTTGGGGTCGTACTCGATGTGCGCGACCTTCGCCGGCACGCCGTCCTTGTCGTGACGACGGAAGTCGATCACGCGGTAGGCGCGCTTGTGTCCGCCACCCTGGTGGCGAACGGTCACACGACCGGCGTTGTTACGGCCGCCCTTGCTGTGCAGCGGGCGGACCAGCGACTTCTCCGGCGTGGACCGCGTGACCTCGACGAAGTCGGCGACGGAGGAGCCACGGCGGCCCGGCGTCGTCGGCTTGTACTTGCGGATTCCCATTTCTCAGTCCTCGTCCGATATTCGGACCAGGGCGCTCCGTTAGGAGGCCTGGCCGAAGATGTCGATACGGTCGCCCTCAGCGAGGGTCACGATCGCGCGCTTGCTGTCCGCACGCTTGCCGAAGCCCGTCTTGGTCCGCTTGCGCTTGCCCTGACGGTTGATCGTGTTGACCCCGGTGACCTTGACCGAGAAGACCGCCTGGACGGCCTCCTTGATCTGCGTCTTGTTGGCGCCGGGCGCGACGATGAAGGTGTACTTGCCCTCATCGAGGAGCGCGTAGCTCTTCTCCGAGACGACCGGCTTGAGAAGCACGTCACGGGGGTCCGTGAAGGACTTGCTCAGCGGGGTCTCGACGGTGTTCTTGCCCTCGGTGGCGTGGCGCTTCGCCTTGGCGACGCGCGCTGCCTTGGCGACCTTGGCGGCCTTCGAGGCGATGCTCGGGTGACGCGTAGCCATCAGGCTTCGCTCCCTTCGGTGTCAGCAGCCGACGACTGCGGCGCGCCAGACACGAAGGACTCGAAAGCGGCCTGGGTGAAGACCACGTCGTCCGAGACGAGAACGTCGTACGTGTTCAGCTGGCCCGGCTCCAGGATGTGCACCTGGGGCAGGTTGCGCGCGGAAAGCAGCGCGGCCTCGTCGGAGCGCTCGATGACCAGGAGCACGTTCTTGCGCTCGCTGACCTTGCCGAGGAAGCTCTTCGCGGCCTTGGTGGAGGGGGTCTCGCCCTCGATCACGCCGGTGATGACGTGGATGCGAGCGTTGCGGGCCCGGTCGGTGAGGGCGTGGCGCAGGGCCGCGGCCTTCATCTTCTTCGGGGTCCGCTGCGAGTAGTCACGCGGCGTGGGGCCGTGGACGACACCACCGCCGGCGAACTGCGGCGCACGGGTCGAACCCTGGCGGGCGCGGCCGGTGCCCTTCTGGCGGTAAGGCTTCCTGCCACCACCGCGGACCTCGCCACGACGCTTGACCTTGTGCGTGCCCTGACGGGCGGCGGCCAGCTGCGCGACGACGACCTGGTGAAGCAGCGGGATGCTGATCTTCTCGACGTCGAAGATCTCGGCCGGGAGCTCTACGGTCCCGGCGTTGTCGCCGGAGGGCGACAGAATGTCAATGGTGCTCATAGTCCTCAGGCCCCCTTGGCCGCGGTGCGGACCAGGACGAGGCCGCCGTTCGGACCAGGAACCGCGCCCTTGATAAGGAGCAGGCCCTTCTCCGCGTCAACGGCGTGAACGGTCAGGTTCTGGGTGGTGACCCGCTCGTTGCCCATGCGACCCGCCATGCGGAGGCCCTTGAACACACGGCCCGGGGTGGCACAGCCACCGATGGAGCCGGGAGAGCGGTGCTTGCGCTGGGTGCCGTGACCGGCGCCGAGGCCCTTGAAGTTGTGACGCTTCATGACACCGGCGAAGCCCTTGCCCTTGCTCTTGCCGGTCACGTCCACCTTGACGCCGGCCTCGAAGGTCTCGGCGGTGATCTCCTGGCCGAGGGTGTACTCGCTGGCGTCAGCGGTACGGATCTCGACGAGGTGACGACGGGGGGTGACGTCGGCCTTGGCGAAGTGACCCTTGAGGGGCTTGTTCACCTTGCGCGGGTCGATCTCGCCGAAGGCGATCTGGACCGACTCGTAGCCGTCGGTGTCATTGGTGCGGACCTGGGTGACGACGTTCGGGCCGGCCTTGACGACGGTGACCGGAACAACACGGTTGTTCTCGTCCCACACCTGCGTCATGCCGAGCTTCTCGCCCAGGATGCCCTTGATCTGCTTAGCCATCTTCAGATCACCGGCCTTCAGAGCTTGATCTCGATGTCGACACCGGCCGGGAGGTCGAGTCGCATCAGAGAGTCAACGGTCTTGGGGGTCGGGTCGAGGATGTCGATCAGGCGCTTGTGCGTGCGCATCTCGAAGTGCTCGCGCGAGTCCTTGTACTTGTGCGGCGACTTGATGACGCAGTACACGTTCTTCTCAGTGGGCAGCGGCACCGGGCCCGCGACCGACGCACCAGTACGCGTCACCGTCTCGACGATCTTCTTCGCCGAGCTGTCGATGACCTCGTGGTCGTAGGCCTTGAGCCGGATGCGGATCTTCTGTCCCGCCATGGCTACTCAGTAGTCCTTTGTCTCGAATAAACGCTCTGGTACCCGGGAGGTTCGCGTCCTACCTCCGACCCACGCGGTCGGGCGTGTCGCGTCCTCGCTGACAAAGATCTCCACGAATGGAATTCCCTGCCGAGGGACGCGGCCCAAGGACCGCAGGACCGGGGGCTGAACACCCACCGAGCGCCTGGCCGGCACCCCGCTGACACTTCCCGGAAGATTCCCGTACGTCCGCTCCAGCGCTGCCTCACGGCAGTTGGAGCGACGAGTACTGTGGGACTCGCTTCCGGTCCTCCCGGCGGGAGGCGCGCAGCATCGGCACTCGACCGAGCAACCCCGCTAGTCTGCCATACGGGGCATGTCGCTGGCCAATCGAGCCGAGGACTTTACCCCGAAGGTGACGCAGGTCAAACCCTGCCGGGCCCTGAAGCCGCTTGGCCCCTGCCCCGAGGGCGGCCCGCACCATGTGACGAGTCTCACGGGGGGCCGCTGACAGCCGCCGGTAGGGGGTGCCCTGGCAGGCCCTCTCATAGCATTCCTTCACGGAAGCCCGTGCAGATCATCGCCACCTTCTGCCAGTAGTCGCACCGGAAGCGCAACTGCCCGTCGCAGACGTTGCGTTGCTCCGGTTGCACTTGTGATGATGTGCCGCATGTCTGAGCACGGGGGCAGGACGACAGGACCGCCGCAGGACGGCGTACCCAGGTCGAGTCTCGCCGCATACGCGGAGATGGCCGGACCGCCGAGGGGAATTCAGGATGCGGGGAGCCTGCGACGAGTGAGACCGGAGGATGCGCCTCCGGAAGGCCCCACGCTCGTTCCTCCCGCCGCGCCGACGATGAGCGATCCGCATCCTCCCGATGAAGACCCTTTGCTCGTCGAGCGGCGTCTCGGGTATGCCGCGTTGCTGGACGAGTTCCGGCGAACGCCGGTCCTGGTGCCCCTGGGTGAGGGCCAGGGTCCCGATGATGAGCGCGGCATGCTGACCGCCGACCTCAATGGCGTCCGCTTCATCCTTGCCTTTTCGGACGAGCAGGCTCTGGCCCGTTACGCCCTGGCCCGTGAAGAGTTCCACCGTGAGTGGGCCTTTCAGACCGTCCTCGGCTCGCGCCTGCTGGATGTGGCCGTACCAGCGGCCGGCACGGCGTGCGGAGTGGCGCTGGACTGTGCGGACGGACCTGACGGCGGTGCGGTCTTCCCGCCGGTGCGGGGGATTGTGCCCATCGAGGCCGCTGTCGATGGGTCCGGGAGGGGGAACCGATGAGCGACGAGGGCAAAGACCTAAGGGCTCAGGGTCTCGGTCTCATCGCCAAGGGTTTGACCGACGCGCTCTGTGAGCTGAAGGAGCTGGGCATGGTCGGTGAGGCCGGCGCCGGTCGCGGCTTCGGGGATGTGTCCCTCTCCGGAATGGAACTGGGCCACGAAGGGCTGGTCGGCGTCTTCACCTCGTTCTGCGAGCGCTGGGAATGGGGCGTCCGCTCCCTCATCAATGAGGGCAACGGGTTCGCGGTGAAGACCGACCTGTCCGCCGGCACGTACTACGAGACCGAGCAGTACGTCGAGGGCAGTTTCAAGGTTGTCGCCAACGCCGCGATCGGCAACCCCTACGCCTCCGAGGACGAGGTCACCCGACAGGGTTGGGGCGACATCGCGACATCCGGCGCTTTCGGCGGTGCCGATTACAGCCAGGAGTCGTTCGACCTGGCCGGGGAGAACATCAAACAGGGCTGGAAGGACGCGAGCCGCGATGTGATGACTTCGCGCACCATCGGACCGGTGGGACTCAACCCCGCAAGCCTGCACAGCAGCTTCGGCGTATCCGATGCCGAGTACGACCGGACGCTGGATGACACCTTCGGCCCGTCTCCGGAGGAACGGGCCGCGGCGGCTCAGCAGCAACAGGGCAATGGTGAAGGCTGATGGGCGTCTTCGGCAACATAGGCAATGACCTCAAAGGCCTGGGCCGCGACATCAAAGATGGTGTCAACGACGGCTTGGGCGCCATCGAGGACGGCGTCGACGAGGGCAAGCGGCTCGTCGGGGTGGGCGTCGACTGGGGCACCGACAAGGTAGGGGACGGCCTGGACAAGGTCGGCCTGCATGGTGCCGCCGACGCTGTCGAGGACTGGGGCGACGACCTCGCGTCCGATCTCGGTGCGACCCCGGGCGAGCAGCAACTCGGTCAGACTGAGGATCCGGACGAGCTGCTCCACGGCAAACCCGCCAGGATCCGTGCGAGTGCGCAACACCTCAGAGACTTCCACGGAGCCTTCGACAAGGTCGGCCAGGGGATGCGCAAACTCGACTCCTCGCACTGGCGGGGCGAAGGGGGTGACACCTTTCGCCAGAAGTTCGAGCTGCACCCCACGAAGTGGCTCCGGGCGTCGGACGCCTGCGAGACGGCGGCAAGCGCCCTTGACGGTTACGCCGATACCGTCAAGTGGGCTCAGGGGCAGGCCAAGGACGCCATTGACCTGCACAAGAAGGGCAAGAAGGCCTCTGAAGAGGCCGTGCGCGCGTACAACAAGCGCATCGACGCGTACAACGCGAAGGTCAGAGCCGACCAGGATCCGGGGCCGGTGCCCGAACCCTTCAAGGATCCCGGCAGGGCCGACATCCAGGCGGCCCGGGAGAAGCTTGCCGAGGCCCGGAAGCAGCGCAACACGGCAGCCGCGATCGCTCAGCGCAAGATCAAAGCAGCATTGGAACACGCTCCTGCCGAACCACCGCCTCTCGACCGCCTCGGCGGCAACCTCATCGACGGTTACCAGGCCATCGACGTGGAACTAACACATGTCGTCGGCGGCGCCCTCAAAGGCGGCGCAGGCCTCGTCAACTTCGTCCGCGGACTCAACCCCACCGATCCCTACAACCTGACCCATCCCGCCGAGTACCTCCAGAACGTCAATATGACGCTGACCGGGTTGGTGTCCACAGCCGCACATCCCGAACGGGCCGTCCAGGCGGCGGTGGAGGGATTCAAGAAGGACCCTTCCGAATTTTTCGGCCGTCTCATCCCGGAGGCCATCGGAACGAAGGGGGCAGGCCTCGCCCACAGTGGCATACGCCTCGGCCTGAAGGAGGGGATGGAAGCCACTGCGTCGAAGGGCCTCAAATACGGCGACGAAGCGACCGGAGCCACACCGCCGAGCTGGAGCGACCTGGCTCGCAGCACCCAGCATGTCAAAGAAAAGGCAATTCACTACGACTCGGTGGATCCGAAACAGGCACAGGAGTTCTTGGACGCCGAGTATCCCTGGCTGAAGGACGTGAACAACACCGGGCAGCCCGGATATACGCTGAACTGCAGCCACAACACTGTCACAGTGGACCGCCGACTGGACGGCATCGACGTGAGCGCCGCCCCCAGGCAGGCAGGCGACCACATTCCACCGGAGCAGCTCGGCATGAAGGACAGAGCAAAAGGCCACTATGACATGGTGAACGGATACGACGACATCATCCGTGATCTGCAGGGGCGGGGTCAGGGCTCTCGAAGCGCTGTCTACATCTCCCGCCCTGACGGCACGGCCCATGTATTCAACGCTGTGAACACTCCCCACGGCGTTGTCTTCCTGGACGGCCAGAGCGGGACACTGGGCATGCTGGAGAAGAACGTCTCTTCCATCGGACACATCCCGTATCGCAATGGAGTTCCCTAGATGCTGACCAAGAATGAAGCAGTGGCCGCGGCCACTGGCTTCTTGAAGAACCTCGCCTTTCCGGACAGGACGGCTTCCGTAGTGGTACTCCCGGAAACGGCGATCCAATTTCCATACGGCTGGACCATTCGCTTCGATTTCAAGGAACACATCGAGACGGGGGACCCCGCGCAGGCTCCGTTCACCTCTGTTGTCGTGGTGCCACATGACGGCACCACTGTCCACTTCGCCCCGACATTCCCTGCGGCAGCGGAATACATGACTCTCCAGGCCGCAGGAAACTGGCCCCCCAAGAAGGGGCACTGACATGCCCAGCCCCGAACAGCAGGCCACGGAATGGCTCCAGCACACTTACCGGGGTCTGGTCGAACTGGCTGATGCCCGGCCGGTGCACGAGTCGGCAACCGCCTGGCTCATGGGGTGCCGGACCGTGGAACAGCCGGGCTACCCGCAGACACCCATGCTTGCTGCATCGGTCGTACTCCCCAAAGACAACAGCTCCCCCTTCCACCCGTCGCCCAGCGACCCTCTCGGCGATCTGGAAGCGGCCCCCTCGCTCGATGCGGCCATCGCCCGCGTAGAGAACCAGGCGCGGCGGATCAATGCGCGCGGTTGTGTCGTCGCCCTGCATTCGGCGATCAACAAGAGTCCATCGTCCCCTCTGGCCTGGCAGCCGTCGGACGAGGCTCCGGGCTGGTGGAGCAGGCTCGTCCGGAGGTACTTCCCGGAGTTCGAGCGGACACGCGCCAGCAGCTGGGACGAGATCGTCAAGGCGGTCGATGAGACCGGGCCCGACACCCGGGGCCTCGTGTGGGTACGTCGTGAGATCAACGGCCAGGAAGCGACGGGCAACCTGATCTATGCCCACAACAACAAGGGCCAGGTCGTCTTCCTCGATGGCCTGACGTCGTCACTTGCCCGACTCGATACCCAGTACGTGCGCGAGCTCGTGTTCATCCGGGCCACTCCACAGAAGATCAGCCAGCGGCGTCGGCCCTGGGAACGAGAGGCCTACGAATTCGACTCGGCGCTGGCAAAGGGCCGGCTGTGGCTGGAGAGCACGTACGGAGGCCAGGTCGAGCTAGTAGCGCCCCAGGCGGAGGACGAGACCCGTCGAGGCTGGGTGTTCTCCTGCGACACCCGGCGGCACCTCCGGGAGGGCCATTGGCAGGACACCATGTTGGACGCGACGCTGGTCGTTCCCAAGGACACGGACCCGCCCTTTGGTCTGCCGAATTCGGATCCATGGAACTGGCTGGCCCACTGGGATGCCGGCGGAACTCCGGGCACTGGACAGTTCCCGCCGACGCCCGCGCCCGGCCGAGCCCATTGGTTCGAGCCGACACTCGCCGAACTCGGGCCCGTCCTGTCGACCTCGGACCACGGCGACTGGCAGTCGGCAATCGGTGAACTCTCTGCATTGCCGGTCGAGTCTCGCGCCCTGATCTGGGTCCGTCGCACAGACGGCCGCGGCCGTGAGGCCGTGGGATGGCTGGTCAACGGGCTCACTACAACGACGGGCGTGATGTTGTTCGACGGCTCCTCCGACGAACCGGTGTCGTTCGACCCAACTGGCGTCCGCGCGCTGCACGTGATCCGGTACCGCTGAGACAGACCGGAGTCGAGGCGGGCCGGAGGAGATCTGGTGGTCGGGGATCAGATCCCCGTACGTCGGTGCCGCCGCGGCAGTCGGCCCGAAGGCTCCCGTGCCATTCGGCGCTGGAGGGACATGCGTATCCCTCTCGTCCCTCTGATCCTGAGTTTGCCGGCACGACCAGCACGGGAGACATCCCGCGCTCCGGCGCGGCTGGGTGGGCCTCCGGAGATGCCTCCTCGCGTGGGCGCGGACGGTACCAACGCACCGGGACCGGTAGGGATGCGGCCGTTCTGTTGTGCCCTCCCGCCGACGGCGCCGCCGTGCGGCCCGGGTCCGCTGCTCTCTTTCGGCGGGGACGGACGGTCACCGGCATACGAAGAAGGGCCGCGCCCGGGCCCGGCAGGGGGAATCATCAGCGGTAGGGCCCGGCCCCTCAGTTCGGAGCCGGGGAAGCCGTCCGGTCGGCCTCGATGTCGAACTTGATCTGCTCGTCATCAACCGATGTCACGGTGACCGACACCCCCAGGGTGCTGCCGTCACCCGCGGTGAGTGTGCAACGGGTGGTGGTGCCGACCTTGCCGACGAGGTCCTCGGGGCAAACGACGTCCGGCTTCGGCTGGCCGGTTGTGGCCGCGAGCTGTTCCGCGACCTCTGCGGACAGCTTGTCCGCGGCCAGCTTCGGCTCGGACGTCCCCACGTGAACCGACGCCGAACACCCGACGAGCAGCAGGCCGGCGGACACGGCCAGAAAACCCAAGTACGCGGTGGACATGCGCCTGGTGGTCAAGGTGGAATCCGTTTCGGGTGGTGGAAGGTCAAGGCAGGAAGACGGTGGAAGCGTAACGAGCCGTGCAACCCGGCACAGCGAGCGATGGCGAACCGCCGGCTTCACGCCACCATCACCCAACGCAAAGAGGCCCGCACGACCGAAGTCGTGCGGGCCCCTTCAAGGAGCTCACGCTGGAGCTACCAGGCGTTCAAGCCCAACAGGTAAGTGAGTGCTTACTTGTTGATCTTGGTGACCTGGCCGGCGCCGACGGTCCGGCCACCCTCACGGATGGCGAACTTGAGGCCCTCCTCCATGGCGACGGGCTGGATGAGTTCGACCTTCATCTCAGTGTTGTCGCCCGGCATGACCATCTCCGTGCCCTCGGGGAGGGTCACAACACCGGTCACGTCAGTCGTACGGAAGTAGAACTGCGGACGGTAGTTGTTGAAGAACGGCGTGTGGCGGCCACCCTCGTCCTTGGACAGGATGTAGGCCTGCGCCTCGAACTCGGTGTGCGGGGTGACCGAGCCCGGCTTGATGATGACCTGGCCGCGCTCGACGTCCTCGCGCTTGATGCCACGGAGGAGCAGACCGACGTTCTCACCGGCCTGGCCCTCGTCGAGCAGCTTGCGGAACATCTCGATGCCGGTGACCGTGGTGGTGGTCTTGTCCTGCTTGATGCCCACGATGTCAACGGTCTCGTTGACCTTCAGGACACCACGCTCGATACGGCCGGTGACGACCGTACCGCGACCGGTGATCGTGAAGACGTCCTCGATCGGCATGAGGAACGGCTTGTCGACGTCACGCTCGGGCTGCGGGATGTTCTCGTCGACGGCCTTCATCAGGTCGAGGACGGACTGGCCCCACTCCTTGTCGCCCTCGAGGGCCTTGAGCGCCGAGACCTTGACGACCGGCAGGTCGTCGCCCGGGAACTCGTACTCGGAGAGGAGCTCACGAACCTCGAGCTCGACGAGCTCCAGGATCTCCTCGTCGTCCACCATGTCGGCCTTGTTCAGGGCGACGACGATGTAGGGAACGCCGACCTGGCGGGCCAGGAGCACGTGCTCCTTGGTCTGCGGCATCGGGCCGTCGGTGGCGGCGACCACGAGGATGGCACCGTCCATCTGCGCCGCACCCGTGATCATGTTCTTGATGTAGTCCGCGTGACCGGGGCAGTCGACGTGGGCGTAGTGACGCGTCTCGGTCTGGTACTCGACGTGCGCGATGGAGATGGTGATACCGCGCTGGCGCTCCTCAGGAGCCTTGTCGATCTGGTCGAAGGCCGAGGCCTCGTTCAGGTCCGGGTACGCGTCGTGCAGCACCTTGGTAATGGCGGCCGTGAGGGTCGTCTTACCGTGGTCAATGTGACCGATGGTGCCGATGTTGACGTGCGGCTTAGTCCGCTCGAACTTTGCCTTCGCCACTGAATCCTCCTGCGGAGTGGTTCTGGTACGCCTTACTCATCGGCGCCAGGTGATCTTTGCTGGGATGCCGCCCGCCGGGGTTCTCCCTTACCGGGGTGATCCCCGACGGTCGGTGTCAAGCCTAAAGCGTGCAAACGGGGTGCGTTACTCGCCCTTGGCCTTCGCGATGATCTCCTCGGCGACGTTCCGGGGAACCTCGGCGTAGGAGTCGAACTGCATCGAGTAGCTTGCGCGACCCGAGGTCTTGCTGCGGAGGTCGCCGACGTAGCCGAACATCTCCGAGAGGGGCACGAGGCCCTTCACGACGCGCGCACCGGCACGCTCCTCCATGGCCTGAATCTGGCCACGGCGGGAGTTGATGTCGCCGATGACCTCACCCATGTAGTCCTCGGGCGTGGTGACCTCGACGGCCATCATCGGCTCGAGCAGCACGGGGCTGGCCTTGCGCGCGGCCTCCTTGAAGGCCTGCGAACCGGCGATCTTGAACGCGAGTTCCGAGGAGTCGACCTCGTGGTAGGCACCGTCGAGAAGCGTGACGCGGACGCCCGTCATCTCGTACCCGGCGAGGATGCCGAACTGCATGGCCTCCTGCGCACCGGCGTCGACCGAAGGGATGTACTCCTTCGGGATACGACCACCGGTCACCTTGTTCACGAACTCGTACGAGGCGTCGCCGCCCTCGATGGGCTCGATCGCGATCTGCACCTTCGCGAACTGACCGGTACCACCGGTCTGCTTCTTGTGGGTGTAGTCCACACGCTCGACGGCCTTGCGGATCGTCTCACGGTAGGCGACCTGCGGCTTACCAACGTTGGCCTCGACCTTGAACTCACGGCGCATACGGTCGACCAGCACCTCGAGGTGCAGCTCGCCCATACCGCCGATGATGGTCTGGCCGGTCTCCTCGTCCGAGTGGACCTGGAAGGAGGGGTCCTCCTCCGCGAGACGCTGGATGGCGACACCCAGCTTCTCCTGGTCACCCTTGGACTTGGGCTCGATGGCGACCTGAATGACCGGCGCCGGGAAGTCCATGGACTCCAGGATGACCGGGTTCTTGTCGTCCGAAAGCGTCTCACCGGTGGTGGTCTGCTTCAGGCCCATCACGGCGACGATGTCGCCGGCGCCCACCGACTCGATCTCCTCACGCTTGTTCGCGTGCATGCGGTAGATCTTGCCGATGCGCTCCTTCTTGCCCTTGACGGAGTTCAGCACGGCAGTGCCGGACTCCAGGCGGCCCGAGTACACCCGGACGAAGGTGAGCTTGCCCAGGTGCGGGTCGCTCATGATCTTGAACGCGAGGGCGGACAGCGGCTCGTCCTCGGACGGCTTGCGCCTGACGACCAGCTCCGGGTCCTTCACGTCGTGGCCCTCGATGGCCTCGACGTCCAGGGGAGTCGGCAGGTAGCGCACGACCGCGTCGAGCAGGGGCTGAACGCCCTTGTTCTTGAACGCGGTGCCACAGAACACCGGGGTGACGGTGACGCCGTCACCCTTGCCGGACGCGATGGTGATGCGACGGATCGCGGCGTACAGCTGCTCCTCGGTGGGCTCCTGGCCCTCCAGGAACAGCTCCATGATCTCGTCGTCGTTCTCCGCGACGGTCTCGACCAGCTTGCCGCGGTACTCCTCGGCAGCCTCGGCGTGCGTGGCGGGGATGTCGACGACGTCGTACATCTCGCCCTTCGCCGCCTCGGCGGACCACACGAGCGCCTTCATGCGGACCAGGTCCACAACGCCCTTGAAGTCCATCTCGGCACCGATCGGCAGCTGCATGATGATCGGAACGGCACCGAGCCGGTCCTTGATCATGTCCACACAGCGGTGGAACTCGGCGCCGGTACGGTCCAGCTTGTTCACGAAGCAGATACGCGGCACGCCGTAACGGTCGGCCTGACGCCACACCGTCTCGGACTGCGGCTCGACACCCGCGACACCGTCGAACACCGTGACGGCACCGTCGAGGACGCGCAGCGAGCGCTCGACCTCGACCGTGAAGTCGACGTGCCCCGGGGTGTCGATGATGTTGATCGTGTAGTCGTTGTCCTCGAGCGGCCAGTGACAGGTGGTCGCAGCAGAGGTGATCGTGATGCCACGCTCCTGCTCCTGCTCCATCCAGTCCATGGTGGCAGCGCCGTCGTGGACCTCACCGATCTTGTAGCTGACGCCGGTGTAGAAGAGGATCCGCTCGGTGGTGGTCGTCTTGCCCGCGTCGATGTGGGCCATGATCCCGATGTTGCGGACCTTGGCCAGGTCAAGTGAAGTGGTAGCCATAAGGCTTCAGTCTTCTCTCGGTCTCGATGTGGGTTGCGACTACCAGCGGTAGTGCGCGAAGGCCTTGTTGGACTCGGCCATCTTGTGGGTGTCCTCGCGCTTCTTCACAGCGGCACCAAGGCCGTTGGAGGCGTCGAGAAGCTCGTTGAGCAGACGCTCGGTCATGGTCTTCTCGCGACGGGCGCGGGAGTAACCGACCAGCCAGCGCAGCGCGAGCGTGTTGGCGCGACCGGGCTTGACCTCGATCGGAACCTGGTACGTCGCACCGCCGACTCGGCGGGACTTGACCTCGAGGGTCGGCTTGATGTTCTCAAGAGCGCGCTTCAGCGTGATGACCGGGTCGTTGCCGGTCTTCTCGCGCAGGCCCTCCATGGCGCCGTACACGATGCGCTCGGCGGTGGAGCGCTTGCCGTTCAGCAGCACCTTGTTGATCAGGGAGGTGACAAGAGGAGAACCGTAGACCGGGTCGATGATGACCGGGCGCTTCGGGGCGGGGCCCTTACGAGGCATTCTTACTTCTCCTTCTTGGCGCCGTAGCGGCTGCGGGCCTGCTTGCGGTTCTTGACACCCTGGGTGTCGAGCGAGCCGCGGATGATCTTGTAACGAACACCAGGCAGGTCCTTCACACGGCCGCCGCGCACGAGCACGATGGAGTGCTCCTGCAGGTTGTGTCCCTCACCCGGAATGTAAGCGGTGACCTCGATCCCGCTGGTCAGACGCACACGCGCGACCTTACGCAGGGCCGAGTTCGGCTTCTTCGGGGTGGTCGTGAACACACGCGTGCAGACGCCGCGACGCTGGGGCGAACCCTCGAGTGCGGGCGTCTTGTTCTTCTCGACCTTGTCCTGCCGGCCCTTCCGGACCAGCTGCTGGATCGTAGGCACTACTTCTCCGGTTTCTGTGTGCCGAATGGTGAAGCTAACCTGGAACGCCACCGACCCACGCGGTCGGGTGTGTCGAATACTGCAGACTCCCGCCGTAAGGCGGAGAGGGCGCAGATTGCGGTGGCCGCTGACGGCTCCCCTTGCGGTTTGAAGGCACGCACGGGAGCCAGGGCACACCCCAGGCACAAGGTCTGAGCGTACCTATCGCATCCACTCCGGTCAAAACAAATGGTCTCGCGCGGGACACGCCGGGGTCGCCACACGATCGGCACACCACCGCGACACCTCCGCGCCGCGGCCCGGGGTACGGCCCTGAGCGGCCCCAGAAGCCCCCCAGCGGCCCGGACGCCCGCCGGCGCACGCGCGGGTGCCGGCGGGAGTTCGCGCGGCCCCCAGCAGCCCGTAAGGCGCCCGTTACCGGCGGCCCGGCACGTCGGTCCCCCGCGCAACGGGCCCGCCGCACTCCCCCGCGCAGCGGGGGCCCGCCCCCAGGCACCACACACGCCGGCGGGGGGGGGGGGGGGGGCGGGGGGGGGGGGGGGGGGGGACGGCACAGCTCCTCTTTTTTTTGTGTGGTGGGCTTGGTTCTTCTTCTCAGAGAGCCTCACGGGGGCCTTC